>JBGTNM010000440.1:0-6241 GCA_041743025.1 Microcystaceae cyanobacterium | reverse complement strand
TATACTGAAATTAAAACAGTGACGGTTCAACTGTAGAAATTTTGGTCTTGCTGAAGGCAAGTATGAATTAATTGCCCTCCTCCTTAAGGAGAAGGGCAAATCCAATGAATTACTAAAAAAAGATTTATAACTTTTGTGGCTCAACTACCAGAAGAAATAACAACAACCGTTTTACAATTGCAACGACGTTTGCTTGCTATTATCCATAAAGCGACAGCCACACAATTCCTCCTATGCTTTAGAAGTTACAAATTTCAAGAAGATGGGTTACGACGGATTGATAATTTCTAGTTAAGTTTGAAGGCTTAATACCGTCTAACCCATCCTACGCCTACGCCAATTAATAAGATTTTCTTATCATCATAAGTACGGGAGGGCCATATTGTAATGTTAACTGCCTCTATCTGTAGAAGTCTTAAATCGGAAATCGTTTCAAGCTAGCAACAGCCGCTTTAGCTGATTGTTTTGAATCGTTATTTATCCCCGGAATCTGCGGAATTTGCCAAAGTAAATCGATAGTTCGGCGCAAGAGGCGCACAATATCCCCTTCATCCAAGCTCGTGTTTTCCGCCAACACCTGCCAATCTTCCCCCAACGCCCACTGTTCGACTAACCCCACCAATTCCAACTCCAACCATACCGGAATAGCAATTTGATAACGAGACTGAGTTTGATAGAGTTGGCGGCGTACCTCCCGCAAGCTGACTCCTGAAGTTCCAGAGACGTTAAAAACAGCCATTACCTCAGCAGAAGGCGTGTAATTCGTCCAAGTATCGGGGCGCAGGGTTTCAGTGATGGTTGCACTGATAGCCGCCGCTAACTGGTGAGGCGCGAGAGAATCAAGACAGCCCGATGCCATTACCAATCCTAACCACAGTTCATTTTCGCCCCGGATAACGGCTGCTGCCTCCCCTAAAGGCGTGGGATTGTAGCCTAAGAGTGCTTCAAACTCCCGCAGGATTTCAATAAGATTAAGAAATTCCTGCCAATAGTAAGGCTGGCGAGATTGCAGTTTCTGATACTTTATTTGACTAGCGTGCAAATTTTCTCGTACCGTTAATCGCTGTTGGTGTAGCTTGAGTAAGCGAGTGGGATTTTTGCGTTGTAGGAGTGGGTGACTGTCGAGAGCAGCTTGTGTGCGATCGCATCGCTGTTGCTGTTCAAGAATTTCTGGGGCTATCTGAGGGGGAACGGCGCTATCGAGAAGGACGCGGCAGAGCGAGGTTGATTGGCTGTCTCCTTTGTGGCGCTGTCCGGGTGCGAGAGCCGACAAATCGGTTAAATTTAGAGCTTTAAAAGCCTGGTGCGGCACAGAAGCCAGATTAATATCGGCAATATCGGCAATTTTGACCCGATACCAGTAATTGTCTTCTGCCAAGCAGAGATAGTCAGGAGCTTGTCCAGACCCCGCAATAACGGCTACCACAAGTCCTAAGAGGGGAGTCGCCACCTTAAGGTACTTGCCTTTAAGATGAACGATCGCCCCCGGAGGCAGTTGCGTCAAAAGCGGTGCGATCTCTGCTCGGCGGCTTTCTTCGGCTTGCTGTTGCAAAATTTTAAGCAGTCGCTGCTCTTCTTTAAAAGTCGCTTTGAGCTTTTCGTAGCGGAGAAGTTGCTGCTCGGTGATTCCAGCTAATTCTACATCTAAACGGGCGAGTTCGGTGGTCAGGGAAGCGATCGCCTGCCGTTCGGGTTCTAGTTTCAATTGGGCGAGATATTCGGCAAAACTGCGCTCTAAAAGGTCTTTAGCTTCTTCTAAGGTGTGTTTTTGCAGCAAGTTTAACACCATGCCATAAGAGGGAGTAAAGCAACTTCGTAGGGGTTCGGGGTCGGCTGTGGCGAGATAAGCCGCTTCTGTCGCCCCTTCAAAAGGCGTTTGCACCGTTACTACATGGCCCGCCGCATCCATGCCGCGCCGTCCCGCTCTACCCGCAATTTGCAGAAATTCCGAAGGGGTGAGCATACTGTGTCCCTCATCGGTGCGCTTAGCGAGGGCAGAAATGACGGTAGTGCGAGCAGGCATATTGATCCCCGCCGCCAGCGTTGCAGTGGCAAAAATCACTTTTACCAGTCCGATTTCAAATAACTGTTCGACTAATTCCTTCCAAAGGGGCAAAATTCCGGCATGGTGAGAGGCAATACCCCGCGTGAGGGGTTCGACCTGCTCGTACTTGACCAATTGCGAACATTCTGCCAGTAAATAGAATAGATGGCACTTGCTGTCTTCGTCAGTGGCGAGATAAGCCAAGAGTTGGGCACCCGGCGAAGAATTCAGCAAGAAATCCATTAGTAGGTCGCTCATAGGCGGATTTTCGCTTTTAAGAACCTTTGTGAGGGCAGTCGCGAGGGAGGGATTGTCTGCGAGAAAGAAGCACAAGAGGTGGTACTGGAGTGCTTTGGCTTCGGCTGGGGTAACGAGGGTTAACTCCTCTAACTGTCCGACGGCAAGCTCGCAGCCGCGCCGACTGAAGATAACATAGATGGCAGGCAGTAAGTCTTTTTCTTGCAACTGTTGGACGACGGTGAGTAGCTTGGGGCAGTCCTCGCGCCGGAGGCGTTTGCGTTTTTGGGCAGCACGTTTGCTCTTGAGGCGGGAATTGAGTGCGGTTTGCTGTTCGTTGAGCAACGGGAACAGTCCTTCAATGGTACTGAAATAATAATGCAGGGGAACGGGTCGAAAATTCGAGTTAATCAGTTCGCAGGTAGTAACTGTCGTTGGGGAATGAAACTGACTGGCTCGGTTGAGGCGGACAAGCTCAATCCAGTCGGTTAATTCCTGGGGATTGCCGATGGTAGCTGAGAGAGCGACGAGTTGAATCGACGGCGGACAGTAGATAATCGATTCTTCCCAAACGGTTCCTCGCCCGCGATCGCTAATATAATGGCATTCATCTAAAACCACCGTCGCCACGTCTTCTAAGGAGGTTCCTACCTGTCCGATGGGGGTTTCGTAGAGCATATTGCGAAAAATCTCGGTGGTCATGATCACAATGGGGGCATCAGGATTGATGACCGTATCTCCCGTAATCAGTCCGATGAGTTCTTCTGGATTTGCTTTAGTGGTTAAATGAGCAAATTTCTCTTGAAAATCCCGAAATTTTTGATTGGAAAGCGCTTTGAGGGGCGTGGTATAAAATACCCGCTTGCCTAGGCGCAGGGCGTGATAGATGGCATATTCACCAATGACGGTTTTGCCTGAGCCAGTGGGAGCGCAGACGACGACTGACTTACCAGCAGTGAGTGCGGCGATCGCTTGGTGCTGAAACTCGTCGAGTTCAAAGGAAAATAAGGTTTTTAAATCTAATTGGATGGATGCTGGCGGCTGTTTCACTCAAGCTTCAACAAATCTTTTATGGCTAGAGACTCACGAGCTTTTGTCGGTTGCGTCTCACTTGTTATTGTAGGCCAATGTGCAGGGATAAGGATTTTTTAGCGGGTTGTCGCTTCAAAGTAGCATTCGATTTATTTCTGTTAGAAATTGAAGCAAAGCGGGAATGCTATAGGAGTAAAGACAGACATTCTTAATCTATAGGACGTTACCTGAATGGTTGCTACTGCCGACAAGTCTTCTCTCAAGCCGCCTAATGTTCAAGATCTTCAAAGGGATGTTATAGACTGTTTAGAGAAAATCGTTGAATTGATGGGACGAGCCAAAGATATTCTCAGTGGAGAGAGAACAGGAGATAATTCTGGGGAGAAATATGGAGTCTTTCAGAAGGAAATCAAAAATGCTGTTCAAAATGTCAAACAGCTAGAGCTAAGAATGGCGGTTGTTGCGCCCATGAAAGCGGGAAAATCAACAATTGTCAATGCTATTGTTGGTCAAGATTTACTGCCTAGTCGTAATGCAGCGATGACAACCCTTCCAACGGAAATTATTTTTAAGGATGAGATTCAAGAACCTGTATTGATACTTAGTAAAGAAATTCAGCAAGTTTTTCAAGATACCTTAGATTCTCTGAACAATAAAATCAGGGAATATGGAGAAGAAATAATACAGGAAAAAACGGCTCAATATCCTCATTTATCAGACTTATTAAAAGAGATTAAATCCCCAGAGTCATTTATTAGCGATGGGCCAGTGACAGGACGTGAAAAGATTACTGAGCAGTTAACCAAGCTTAATGATATTGTTCGTCTCTGTAGTGTTATAGATCCTATCAAAGACCCCCTTAGCCAACTATTCGATGTTATTCGTATTGAGACTCCATTTTTAAGTTCTCAAGAAGCTACCCAAACTGAGCAACTGGGGAAATTAGTCATTATAGATACGCCTGGCCCCAACGAGGCAGGAGAAAATCTCCGATTAACCGCAGTGGTAGAAGAACAATTAAAAAGAAGCTCTATTGTTTTGATTGTTCTAGATTTTACTCAACTTAATAATGAAGCAGCAGAAAAAGTCAAAAAGCAGGTTCAGCCTATTATTGACTTAATCGGTAAGGATAATCTCTATGTTCTTGTGAATAAAGTTGACCAGAGACGTAAAGGAGATATGTCTCCTGAACAGGTAAAAGAATTTGTCTATGCTGACTTAAATTTAAGTGAGTCAAGCCAAACAGAACGGGTGTTTGAAATAGCAGCGATTCAAGCATTTTGTGCGAGAAAGTTTTTGTATGAGGTACAACAAAAACCTGATGCACAGATTGAAACGCTAGAAACGGCACAAGCTTTAGCAAAAGAAACTTTAGGAACAAGATGGGAAAGCAGACTGCTAAAATCTACATTGGAAGACTTGTGTGAAGAAGCTAATTATCTTTGGGAAAAATCAGGGTTTGATACCTTCTTAGAGAAAGCGATTAATGCTTATTTTCAAGACCGTATGGATACATATTTTAATGGTCTTGACAATTACCTCCGTCAATATCGAGATAGCATTAGGCAATCTCAACAAGACCAACAGTTATCTCTTGAAGAAAAAGAACAACTGACTCAAAACTTAAATGCTTTAATTCCCGAAACATCTAACTATGTAGAAAAAGTAGATAGCTATCTAGAAAGAACTAAAAGCTTGATGCCACAAGCATCTGAAAACTTACAGTAAGATAGAATATGTCTAATCCGACCACACCGATTATTCAGAATCTCACTGATGAATATAATCGTTCATCAACACAACAATTAGACCAATTACAAAGACGAGTTCCCGTGATTGGAGATAAAGCCCTAATTGACTTAATCAACGGGGTTCAAGTCAGTCGAGATATTATTCGGTATCGTAAAAGCAGAGGCTTTTTAGGTCAAATTCTTGATACTGTTAATGGAAGTAACCATCAACGACAAATCCTTTTAGACGGGAATCTTATTGCTGGACAAGAAACTTTGCATCAATGGGTTCTTGAACTAACAGATTCTTTGAGAATTAGTCAAGTTGGACTTCAAATAACACAACAATCTTTACTCAAAACTCACCAAGCTTTTCGAGAAATTAAGCAAAGAATAGTAGGACAAGAAAAAGAAGTACACGCCCTAATTCAATGCTTTTCCGAATTACAAAAGCAACTCCATGTCAAGTTTCAAGACTTGGAAAACCGTATCCATCGCCTAGAAATTAGAGTAAGTGCTAATGAAGACTTAGAACGTATTTTCACCGCTTGGACAGCCGGACAAACCTATACTAAACTCCCTTGGGCTATCCAAGTGGCGTTAGTCGCTAAAGAAGTCTTCAGCAGTGCCGTCCTAACTTACGAGCTAGAAACGGGTGATACAACCAGATTTCGACCCTTACTGGTTAACAAAATCCTCTCTAGCTATCCAGAATTACCTAAACAGTTTTTTGGACTCGCTGATTTACTAGATCATACATGGAAAGACATGACCCCCCATGACTGTGCTTTAGTCCATGCGTTATTAGAAGTCCATTCCCTTCCACAACAACGTCTCTTAAATGTTCCAACCCTATTCTCACTTGGAAAAACATTAGAACTAGCAAATCTTCCAGAAGAAGCTATACCTAATCATCCTGGACAAATTGCCGTAGCTTTGTGCCGCCGTCAAATTGATTCGATTTCTCGTACTACCGATACACGGGAATTTATCACCGCCATCATTGAAGAAACAGCCAATGACCATTTATCCATTATGTTACGAGGATAATTGATTTATGAAACCATTAATCGGGCTAGTTTTAACAGGAGGAGGCGCAAAAGGAGCCTATCAAGCAGGAGCATTAACTTATTTAGCAGAAATTGGATTTCAACCGCAAATTATTGCTGGAACAAGTATTGGTGCATTAAATGGAGCC
>JBGTNM010000439.1:0-17118 GCA_041743025.1 Microcystaceae cyanobacterium | reverse complement strand
CTCAGAAGATTTTATCGTTTCGGCAAAAACTTTAAGCTTATTAATTTTTTATTTCAATTTTTTGCTAAGTATAATCTTTTTAATTTTCCTAACTTGAAAAGATTTGATGCCTTTTCACAATTCATATAGGATTGCTATAGTTATTTGTAATTGATACCAAAAAGTCTTGAATTTCTTCAACTAATTCAAAAGGAAGATAGTCATGTTTACGAAGCAATCGACTTTTTTCATCTTTATTAATTTTTTCTTCAAGCTCCTCATTAGAAAAATTCGTAAAAACAATAATCGGTAAATCAAAAAATTTTCCTCTAATTTTTTCATGGAAATGAACACCTGTTCTTAAACCATCATCGGTGTCAGCATCCTTCAATATTTTCCCTGGTGGCATCATAACGTCCAAAATTACTAATTGAATTTTGTTATGATTTTCTTCAAGGTATTTATAGGCAGAATCTACATCGTTTTTAAGAATAACATCATAAGCAGAGAGCTTTAATTCCTCAACGAAGCTATTTATCCCTCTACTTTCATCATCAATAAAAAGAATCATTGGCAACCTCCTTATATTTATTGTTTAGGAAGAATTAAGTGGAATTCTGTGGGTTCAGCATTATGAGATAAAATCAAATCTCCTCCTAAATTTTTCATAATATTCTTAGAAATAGCCAGTCCTAATCCTGTACCAGTCACATTCTTGTAAATTGCTTCTGGACAACGAAATCCTTCTTTGAAAATGTCTTTTTTATATTCTTTTTCAATACCAATACCCCAATCTTTGAATTTAATAATTAAACAGTCTTGATTTTTGTCATAGATATCAATGACAATTTTAAACTGATTAGGATCGGCTTTGGCATATTTTATCGAATTCATCAACAAATTATAAATAACTTGATTGAGTTTGGCTTTATCTGTTGTAATCTTCAATCCTATAAATTTGGGATTTACTTTACTAAGATCGATACTTTCTATTGAAAACTTATGGTCAATAACAATGGGACGGAGTTGATTAAATGTCTTAAGGATAATATCCCTAAAAATAAGGACTTTTTCTATTTTAGCTCCTTGAGAAATACGACCTCCCATCGCATAGTCTAAATCTGCAACCTGATACAATAGTATCTCACAATCAGTTAGAATATCTTCTAGCTTTCTATCAATCAACTCTGGAGTTATTTGTTCTATACGTCTATGAATAAAACTAGCATTGCTTCTAATACCAACAATAGGCGACCTCAATTCATGAAATATTTGATCTACTATTTTTGATTTTTTGCGCTCCAGTGCATGAACTGCATAATTACCTAAACTTTCTAATATTTGTACGTCTCGCTCATAAATATATTCTCTATAATGCTTTTTATAACCTGCTTCAAGCGTTCCTATAACTTGATTCCTCGAAGGTTCAATCATTGGAATAAAAACTCTGATCAAACCTTGATGATCATAGTTATCATATACTTGTTTATCAAAGCGAGAATCTACAGTATCGGGTACTTCAATTTTCTTATTTATTACAATGTCAGCTTGAATATCATTACTATCTGAAGAATGATCGTTAGATTTTTTAAAATTTTCTATTTGAGCTTCCGGTATTCCAGTAATATATTCTGTTTTAATACTATTAGTTTCACGGTTAATTAGCGAAATATTAACATAGTTAAACCCTAAAATTTTAGTAATACTTTCTAAAGCAATTATCATAATTTTATCGTAGTTTTGATGATGAGCAATTTCTTGCTCTATTCTACGTAGTTTACTTAACTTTTCATCAGCTTCTAGTCTATCAATCAGTATCGCCGCGTAACGTACTAATAGGCTAAGATATTTTTCATCAGCTTCTGAAAAAGTTTTAATCTCTGGACTTTCAATGTTTAAGACTCCTATTAGTTTTGAGCCTAGCTGAACTTCTTTTCCTTTTCTAACTGGAATATTTTCTATAAAGATAGGAACAGCAATTTCTGAGCGAGCTTCTTCCCAATGTTTAACATAAATTTCAGAACTTGAAATATCATTAACCCTAATAGTTTTTTTGTCTTTCAAAGCTTTACCTGTGATTCCTTCATCTAGCTTTAGTGGCGGATTTTGTTTTTTACTTCTGTTCTGAAGAATAGTCTTTAATTCGCCTGTAAAGTAATCTAATCGACTGATTTCACAAATTAATGAATTTAAAGAAACAGTATTTTTATTTCCCAAAATAACTAACTCTAAAGCACCCTTTAAAAGAGATTGCAAAATTTTCTCAGTGTCAGTACAATTGATCATCTTTAGCATGATTTCAGTGAGCTTTTGTGATTTTTCTCGATCTTTCAAATTCTCTATTGTTTTTTGATTTGTTACAGCTTTTTCAAAAGATATAGCTGCATAGTTTGAGAAACATTTGAACTGGTCTTTTTCTAATTCTGTAAAATAACGGGTTTCTGTCGTAAAAATATCCAAAATTCCGATAATCTCTCCACTAACCATTAACGGCGCGCTGATCATAGAAACCCAACCTCTTTTTTGAACTTCTTCATAATGCAGAAACTTAGCGGAAGCTTTAGTAATGTCACGCAAATAAAAAACACCTCTTTGTCTATAAAAGTTTTGTAATGACTCAAAATTACTATCTAATTCTAGTTTTTTATACTCATCATCCACTTTGCCGTCAGTTGCCAAGATTTTAAATTTTTGATGTTCTAAATCTTTTTCCCATAGAATACAAGCTGATGCCGAGAATAGTTCACAAGCGTTTTGAGGTAATAGTTGAATAAATTTATCAGGCGAAACTGTCATTAACTCTTCTGATAATTTACATAAAGTTTGCAAGGAATTAAAAGTATTATAAGGGTTGAGATTTTCAATCGTTACTATTGTTCGATTAGCAAATGATTTAAACAATCCCTGTTCGTATTTGGTCAAAGTTTCAAGCTGAGGAGAAAAGTGATAAATATGACCAACTATCCTACTTTCTTGTGACCATAAGGGATAGCTATAGACTGACTTTAAATGATACCTGTCTTTAATGCCAGGATGAGGCTTTCCTTTTGTGGAAGAGGCTATATCATTCCAAAGAACTTTTTTATGATTGATCGATTCTTCTAATTCTGAATTATTGCTTGTACAAACAACTTGAGTGACTGCTTTTGTTTCAGGATCGATAAAAGCTAAAGCGAATGTGTGAGAGTCTATTGTCTGCTTACCCAATTCAGTAATTCGTTTTAATGCATTATTTTTGTTTTGATACTGAAAGGGAATTTCACTCAAATTCTTGAATATTTCATTGAGGTGAAGTCCTGATGTTTGATGCGACATAATTTATCCCCTAACAAATTTTCACAGACTATCAAAATAGTCAGTCGATGAGTTAAGCTAGATTGACAGTATTTTACACTTTCTGTAACAGTTAGGGATAATTTAGAATATCTTAAATATGTTCTTTTTTCAAGATTTATGTTAAAAATCTTAATAAATTGCGGAACCTCTTAACTCTACAGGACTTACGCACAGACGCTATTTGTAGGGTGGGCATTGTCCACCTTCCCTCTATAGATAGTGTTTGTACTTTCATTTTGCGTAAGTCCTGTCTATTCTGACGAAGTCAACGGCACTAAGCAGCAGATGCATCTAAACGACAAGATAACTAGCGAGCAAGATGCTCGCCCTACATTCTGACGGCTGAAGTCGTATTTAACCCGCTTCTCCTCCAACAACCACCTTAGCAATTCGTAAGCTAGGGCCGCCGCAACCCACAGGTAATCCACTTTGGCCGCCTTTACCGCACCCTCCCGATTCGTCCCAAACAAAATCATCGCCGATCGCTTCAATATTAGCCAGCGTTTTAAAGACATTCCCCGACAGAGTTACATCGCGCACGGGTTCGGCAATTTCCCCATTGCGAATCATCCAAGCTTCTCCCGCACTGAAGGTAAACATTTCCCCGTTGGTCATTCCCCCCAACCAGTTTTTCGCATAGACACCTTCATTGACCGTCGAGATAAGGTCAGCGACAGGCGTGGTTCCCCGTTCAATCCAGGTGTTGGTCATGCGGACGATGGGAGGGTAGTGATAGTTGAGACAGCGAGCGTTGCCGGTCGGTTTTTCCCCTAATTTGCCTGCTGTCTCGCGGGAGTGCAAGCGTCCGACGAGTATCCCATTGTCGATGAGTTGGGTTGTTGTCGCTGGCGTGCCTTCGTCATCATAATAATAACTGCCGCGATGGCCTTGAGGGGCCGCACCGTCAAAAATTTGCAAATTCTCCGGCCCGAAGCGTTTCCCCATGCTCATGACTTCTAGGAGGTCGGGGTTTTCATAGAGCATATCTGCTTCAGAGAGGTGGCCGAATGCCTCATGAACGAACAATCCGGTCAATAGGGGGTCGATGACGACGGTGTAGGTGTTACCTTTGACGGGGGGTAAATGGAGTGCTTCTAAGGCCCGCCGGGCCGCGCCTTGTACTTGTTCCTCTAAATGGGTTAAATCTTCGTATCCTCGCCGCGAGCCTGTCGTTTCTCGCCCTGTTTGCACGATTTCGCCATTTCTAGCGGTGGCAGAAAAGCGCATTTCTAAATCAACCCAGGATTGCTCGATCGCCGTTCCTTCGGAGGTCGCCAGCAAAATGTGTTGGGTGCTGTCACTGTAGCGCACAGAGGTTGTTGTAATGGTATCGCCCGCGCTGCGGAGGAGGTCGTTGTAGCGATCGCACAGGGCCCGTTTTTGCGCGAGGGGAACATGGCGGGGATCGCTTCCACTCAAAGACAGTTGGCAAATCATTTGGGTGGGGTTGATAGCGGCCAGGAGCGTTTCATCTTCGCCTATCAGTCTGGCGGCGGCGATCGCTTCTTCGATCTGTTGGGCGAGCTTGGCTAGTTCATTAAAGGAAGCAAATCCCCAACCACCTTTATGACAGGCTCTTACTTGGCCGCCCAAAGATAAGCTTTCGCTGAGGGTTTCGACTTGTTCGCCGCGCAGGAGAATGTTTGTGCCTTGAGCGTGTTCGAGGCGTACCGAGAGGAAGTCTACGCGATCACGGTAACGGACAATTAATTCATTTAATAGGTCTTTATAGTTGGCTAGATTCGTCATCTTGTTTATCCCTACCGATCACCTTTAATACCATTCTACAATCCGAGCGCGGACTCTAATTCTGCCAGTGCCTTGTCGAAATCGTCGTTAACAATTTGACAGTCAAATTCAACCCTTGCGGCTAATTCTTGGGTTGCTTGCGCTAAACGTCGCGCGATCGCTGCCGCCGAATCTTGTCCGCGTCCCCGTAAGCGCCGTTCTAATTCTGAAGGCGAAGGAGGAGCGATAAAAATACTTATTGCATCAGGCATGGTCTGCTTGATGGATCTGGCCCCCATCACTTCAATTTCTAACAAGACAACCTTTCCCTGCGCGATGTGAGATTCAATGCCTTCGCGGGGAGTTCCATAATAATTACCTGTATATTCCGCCCACTCCAGCAGTTGCCCAGACTGAATCATTTCCTCAAATTGGGAGCGACTGACAAAGAAGTAATCCTTGCCATCGCGTTCGCCGGGACGGGGGGAGCGGGTGGTGGCGGAGATAGACAGGTATAAATCACGATGGCGCTCAAGCAAGGCACGCACGAGCGTCCCCTTGCCAACACCACTCGGGCCGGTCAAGACGATCACTCTGCCGGATGCCATGCGGGTCGAACGCTCTCTCAATTGCTGTTGGCGTTGACTTCCTTGTTGACAACGAAGCGATGAGCCACTGTTTCGGGCTGAATGGCAGACAGCACGACATGACTCGAATCGGTAATAATCACTGCACGGGTACGGCGACCGTAGGTAGCATCAATCAGTTGACCGCGGTCGCGAGCATCCGTGATGATTCGTTTGATTGGGGCAGACTCAGGCGAGACAATCGCGATAACCCGATTAGCAGAGACAATATTGCCAAACCCGATATTGATCAGTTGTATGTTTTCCATAGAGTCGTTTCGGCTGTGCCGTGTGAGAGGTAGATGAGTCATTGTCTTTAATTAATGGTATCGTCAAAAATCGAGACTTACAACGTTTAAATGTATATAACTCTCAAATTTTTAGGTTTTTTTCACCTTTTTTCATATTTTTCCCCGAAACGTTTCAGCTAGCCTCTACCCTAGGAGAGATATATTCAGACTAAATGTTCAAATTTTAACAAAAAACTAACGTTTGTAGCTTTTTAGACAGTGCTATTGGGCTAAAGTGGGCTAAGGTTTCCTGACGCAACCAATCACCTTGACACCGCCGATCGCACTGTTGGAGAATTTCGATACAGGCACGAGCGACGGCATGAGGATCGCGGTGGGGAACGCGCCAACCTAGCTTTGCGTCCTGTAGGGGGTCAGCCGAACCATCAGCATCTCCCGACACGACAGGCACGCCGCAAGCCATTGCTTCGAGGTAGACAATGCCAAACCCTTCTTGTGAAGGCATGACATAAACATCGGCCAGGCGATAGTGTTCAACAAGGTTTTCGGTCGGGACAAACCCGGCAAACACCACGCGATCGCCGACTCCTAATTCTTGAGCTAGACTTTCTAAGCGAGGACGATCATCGCCGCGACCGATAATCAGATATTTGATAGTGGGAAAAGCGCGGACAATTTGAGGCAAGGCGCGAATCGTCACATCTACCCCTTTATAAATATCTCCCGACCACAAGCGTGCTACACTCATCAGAACCAAGGCATCTTTTAAGCCATATTTTGCCAGCAATTCTGGCGGTTTCGGGCCGGGCGTAAAGCGCGTACCATCGACTACACAGGGCAAGATCTGCACCCGATGGGGGGGAATAGCGTTGGCTTTGGTCAGGCGATCGCGGCTGTAACGGCTAATCGTCCAAATTGCCTCAGATTGCTGCAAGGCTTGCCGTTCTAGCGGGGGTAAGGGGTTCCAGACTTCTTTGCCGTAAGTTAAAACCGTGTAGGGAATGCCCAACGGTTGGCAGAGTAGTCTAATGAGGGGAGCTAATTTGATGTGGCCGCAAAATACCTGTTGGGGACGGTGTTGTAGCAAGTAAGCTATCAATGAAGCACTCAGCTTTAAGCGTCCTTGCCAAGCTCTGCGGCTTTGGCAGTAGTGAAACTGCATTCCTTTTGTCTCAAACAGATTGTCGCAACCAGAAGCATCGCGCAATAAAAAAATATCGGTTTGGGGAGGGCAAGGCATTGTTTCCACGACAGACAGATACGCTCGCAAGACATCTTTGATATATGACTGAATTCCCCCTTCTTGGGAGAAAATTTCGAGAAAGATGAAAGCATAGCTGGTCCGGTTGGGCGACTTCATGAATGGCTGGCTATTTTAGCTCGCTTATATTGCCTGTTAATGTTTATTGTGACTTAAAATAGTGAAATTTTGGGAAACAGGCGATCGCAGCTTGATAAAGTTGTTGATATCATGTCCAATGCCAACCTTCAGAAACAACTGAGCGCGATCGCACAGCAGTTCCAAATTTTTGAGTGTGTTCCCTGCGCCATCGCCTTGCGTCTATTTCTCATTGCTCAAAATATTTCTGGCAAACAGATTAGCCTTTTTACTGGTAGCACAGAAGATCCATTCTGCAATATCTACCACGAACGACTCCAACAGAACATTTCTATCAACGGACGGCATGAAGCGATCGCGGTTTTAGTCGACGAGCAAGAACTGATCTTTGACAACATCCACCCCGAAGGAATTTCCAGAGTAGACTGGATTAATAATTTCTACTGCTCTGCCCAAGACTTGGGCGGTAATTTTCAAGTCACCGAAACCGAATTTCAAGCTGGGGGAATAGATGGTTGATCTGTATGACCTAATCCGCAATATCCAGAAACGTCCTGCCATGTATTTAGGAAGACCTTCCATCTCCAATCTCCGTACTTTTCTGGCAGGTTACTGTTTTGCCCGTCGCCAAATGGGAATCCCTCAAACCGCACAAGAACAGCAATTTTCGGAATTTCAAGCCTGGATTCAAGATAAATTTAATCTTCCTTCTCATCAGACTTGGGATCAGATTATCCTATTTTTCTCCCAAGATGAACAAGCTGCACTCAATCAGTTTTTTAAACTGTTTAGCGAATTTACGCAAACTGACGAACTTGAACCAACCGCAGCAACTAACCTGATAAGTGAGTACAAAAAATAAATTACATAGTTGAGAGAGGAAAGAGGAAACAGGTAATAGACAAGGAATACAGCAATTTTAAGCTAAAATTAGAATATTTCATGAAAATCCTGCAAATTGTCCCTTCTATCTCTTTAGTATATGGTGGCCCTAGCCAAATGGTTCTCGGACTCTCTCAAGCTTTGGCGACGGAAGGGCTGGATGTGACGATTCTTACTACTAATTCTAATGGCGATGCAGGACAGCCTCCCCTCGATGTTCCTCTTGGCGTTCCTGTTTTCCAAGAAGGCTATCAAATTCTCTATTTTCCTTGTTCTCCCTTTCGCCGCTACAAGTTTTCTGCCGCGTTGTTGCGTTGGTTGACTTCTCATAGCCATGAGTACGATCTTGCTCACATTCACGCGCTATTTTCCCCAGTCAGTACCTTCGCTGCGACGATCGCCCGTATCCAACGTTTACCATATATTCTCCGTCCATTAGGAACCCTAGATCCGGCAGATTTGCAAAAAAAACGCTTTTTTAAGCAACTTTATGGCAATTTATTAGAACGACCTAATCTAGCAGGGGCCGCTGCTATTCACTTTACCACCGACCAAGAAGCCAAAATTTCTGAGCGTTATGGCGTAAATACTCGCGATTTAGTCATTCCTTTAGGGGTTGATATTAAACAGAATTTAGCTTCTATCGGACAAATTCGCGCTTCTTTAAATATAAGCACTGATATTCCTTTAATTTTATTTATGTCGCGCATCGATCCAAAAAAAGGCTTAAATTTACTCCTCGCATCGTTAGATCATTTAGCCCAAAATGGAATACAATTTCATTTCGTGTTGGCAGGATCGAATCCGCAAGACCCCGACTACGAACGGCAGATTCGACAGAGAGTAGAAACTTCGGTGTGGTCATCGCAAGCAACTATTACCGGGTTTGTCCGCGACGAATTGAAGATAGGATTGCTGCAAGATGCTGACGTGTTTGTTTTGCCGTCTGCCTACGAAAATTTTGGCATTGCGGTTGCTGAAGCAATGGCAGTCGGTACACCTGTTATCATCTCCAAAGGGGTCTATCTCTGGCCAGAGGTGCAGCAAGCAGGAGCAGGATGGGTTGTTTCCTCTGAGGTAGAATCTCTAACAGAAGCCCTTGGGACAGCGTTAAATGACCTCTCGCAAAGACGACAGCGCGGGGAAAAGGCGCGTCAGTTAGTCCAACAACAGTATACCTGGACAGCGATCGCCCGTCAGGTGATACTAGCCTACGAAGCGATTGTCAGAAATTGTCCCCAGATACTGTGATAACAGATACATTGATACAGCAATTCTCAATTAGATTGTGATAATTATTAGTTGGCATTTGTTCTTTATCATTTATCAAGAACGCATTACCGATTACCCATTAGATGAGGTAAATTGTCTATGATCGGGCCGATTTGGTTAGAACCTTTGCGTATTGAGCGTTTAAAGGTTGCGATCGCAGATTTGCCGCCTTTTCTCGCGGGAACTAAGCTAATTCAATTGTCGGACTTTCATTATGATGGACTGCGCTTATCTGAGGATTTACTGGCCGAATCAATTGCCGCTTCCAATCGAGAAAACCCTGATTTAGTTTTACTGACAGGCGATTATATCACTTACGAAATCGACGATATCTTTGCGCTGGCTGCTAGACTAAAATATCTCAAAAGTCGATTAGGAATTTATGCAGTTTTAGGCAATCACGATATTTATTTAAAACGGGGAAAAACAACAGTAACAGAGGCATTACAGCGCGTTGGCATTCAGGTTTTGTGCAATGAAATAGCGACTCCCTTGGGGGAACAATTACCGATTGTGGGTTTAGCAGATTATTGGTCGTCTGACTTTAACCCAACTCCTGTGATGAGTCAACTTGACCCGCACATTCCCCGCTTAGTGTTGTCTCACAATCCCGATACGGCTGAAATTCTTAAACGTTGGCGCGTTGATTTACAATTATCAGGACATACGCATGGCGGCCAAGTTGTCATACCCGGTATTGGCCCTGCTCCTATTCTAGTCCAACACCTGCGTCAGTACGTGCCGAAACCGTTTCATAGTTGGATTCCTTTTCTTAAAGTTTGTTCGAGAGTGGTTAAAAATTGGCAATGGGGAGAAGGATGGCATCGTATTGGTGATAATCAATTATATGTCAATCGAGGTTTGGGAAGTTATTTTCCGGGCAGGCTTTTTTGTCCGCCAGAAGTGACGGCTATTACCTTAGTTTGTCGTTAAAAGGGTGTTGAGTATAGAGAATATCTATCAATCAATTTTGGGAATTTAGAGAGTTTTCATAAAGTAAATATACAAAGAAACTCTAACGACCAACCTCACCGGATGCAAATAACTTTAAACTCACACAGTATAAAACCAGTTCATAAAGCGAAGGAAAAAAAGCAACATTGCTTTGATTTCCTTCGATAGCGAGTATTAACTAAGTTGATACAGAGAAATCATTAACAATAACAGCCAAACTCACCAATAAGTGACAGTAAATTCCAATCGAATTTTCTGTAGCTTCTTGTGCTGTGTAGCTAGAAGAACGCAAGAGCGCATAAGTTTCATCTTTAGGATATTGCCTCCTATTAATAAAGTTTTCTAAGACATCTAATGGGCGGGCATGGGAATATAAACAGGCGGTTTACCAGGAAACTGATTTTGACGAAGAATGGCTTCATCGTCTGCCTGATAAGGTTTAAGGTAGACAAAATAGCGATCGCTGCGTTCAACTAGATCGTTCTGCGGTTGACTTCGCAGACTGATTAACATCTCAACCCCAAAACGCACGTGTAGATTTAGTCCAAGAAACTTCAATGGTTCAATCGATTTTACTATCGAGGCTACAAGTGTTCCTGAACCAAGTTCACTGTTAGGACTATTGGGAAACGGATTTTGAACGGGTATCATCAGTGAAAACGGCTTCAAGTTTAGTTTAGAGGCTTAGAGGCGTTGTAGAATCCTGCCAAACTCATAGGGAATCTACGTTGAGTCGGGTCTTTGTCTGCTTCGGTTAACGTTCCCACTAAGGTTGTGTATTCGAGTCGCAACCCGTTCGGGTCATCAAAGAAAAACGATTTATAAGGAACTAAATCAATGATTTCACCGACAATAACCCCTTTTTCAATTAGTTCCCTTTAAATTTTTAACTATCAATCTTATTATTGAGTAATGTTCGACAGCGATCGCTTATGTTACATTTTGGGCGCAAGCATTGCGCCCCTACAGGGTGGGAAAATTCGTTGACGGTAGGGGTGTATGGCATACGCCCTTTGCTTACTTATCACCACAAGGACGGGAGAGCCGATAATAATAGAACATTCCGCTAGGAATGCTATATGATATAAACCATTCATTACTAATAAATTACTAAATAATGCTAAGTATTATCACGCCTGTTTATAATGGAGAGCGTTTTATTGAATCGTGTATTCAGGTTGTTATAGGACAAAATTGTTCTGATGTTGAACATATTATTGTCGATGGTGGCTCAACTGATAGAACAGTAGAAATGATTCAGCAATATGCTCAAAATTATCCCCATATTCGTTGGATATCTGAGGCAGATAAGGGTCAATCCGATGCAATGAATAAAGGAATTGCTATGGCGGAAGGAGAAGTAATTTCTTTTTTAAATGTAGACGATTTTTATGAGCCTGATGTCTTGAATCGGGTTTTAGACTACTTTAAAACTCTTCCTGAGCCGAGTTTACTCGTCGGCAACTGCAATATTTGCACCGAAGATGATAAGATTGTATCTCAACAAAAACCAGCTAAATTACGCCTTCAAGATTTATTACTAGGATTTAATATCAATCCGCCTCCCGTTAATCCTTCAGCGTACTTCTATCATAAATCTTTGCACGAAAAAGTTGGCTTATATGATATCAACGAACACTATGTTATGGACAATGAATTTACATTAAGAGCGGTGCAAGTAGCAAATTTACAATATGTCAATGAAGTTTGGGGAAATTTTCGACATATTCCGGGAACCAAAAGTTATTATTATGGCAAGGAAAATCATTATTTTTTAAATCGATACCAACAGCTATTAAAAAAATATATTAAAGATTTACCATTTGCTCAAAGAGTACCTATTTACTGGGAATGGTACATTAACAGTCGCCTAAAATATTTTACTATCCATCCCAATGAGTTGATCCCTTCAATACTTAAAAAAGCTCAGGACATTCTTAAGTTTTCTAAATAGGTTATCATAAATTTTAGGGGAACCACAAAGGCACAAAGACACAAAAATGTAAGATAATAAGGAGCATTTCATGGGACTTATCTCTTATCCGATCAAAATTTATCAACAATTCCGTGAAGCATCAGCTAAAAATTCATTAGAGTTACGAGAAATTTTACGAATATTGGTTCCCAATCGATGGAAGCAGGAAAAAATGTGGGAAGATATCGGTCGTAAATATGGCAGAAAGCGACTTCTCTTGCCTCAACTAACCGTTGAAGAAGTTTTCCCAGGGTTTAATGATATTCCAATCATGCTTAATAAACTTCCCCTCGGCGATTGGTCTACCAGTTTAATCGATCAAATTGTTTTAACCAAATTAGCGCGGTTACTCTCACCCAAAACTATTCTTGAAGTGGGTAGCTTTCGTGGATATACTGCACGACTACTCGCTGAAAACACACCGCCGGAAACGATTATCCATACAGTAGATATTAACCCTAATCATGGAGAAGCTTACCGCAATACCCCCCTCGAAACTCGGATAAAACGCCATGTGGGTTCTCTACATTCTAGTGCGTTAGATTTACTAAAAAATGAAAAATTTGATTTGATTTTTTTAGATGCCGATCATCGAAAAGAAGCCGTTGAAGCAGATACCCAAGTCCTCTTACCAATGTTAGCAGAAAATGGGCTACTATTGTGGCATGATTATGCTGATTGGGGATGGATAAGTGGTTATAATGGAGTGCCAGAAGTCTTAGCTCAATTCTCACAAACAATTCCCATTTTTGGCATACCGAATACCGCACTAGCTATTCACTGTCAATCATGGACACACAAAACGTTGAACGCTAATACTGTTGCTACGGTTGTAGATGATTCTCGCTGGACAACCCAAAATCTAAGATAATTCAGCAAATCACTCTTTAAATTAATATGAAATTACTGTCAATTTTTCCTTCACTGCTTAGAGGGGGAGCAGAAGAATACGCTCTAACCATTGCCATAGCAGCAATTCAACAAGGTTGGGAGGTTCATGCCGCTTTTCCTGACACTGAGAAAACTGCTTCTCTCATTCAAGATTTCTTAACTCAGGGAATTAATTATTATCCTTTAGATATTGCACCGATAGACGAGGAAAAATTTAAGCTTTTTCGAGAACACATTCCTCATTTTTTTAGAACATTAACTTTACTATCCAAGCTTAAACCAGATGTCGTTCATCTCATCGTTCCTTGGCCAACATGGTGCTTTGATAGTATCCTAGCTTGTGCTTATTTAAAAATACCAACACTAGTCGTATTTCAATTATTTCACCGTCAGTTTTCTTACAGTAGATTTAGATTAAAAGCCTATCATTGGGCTTTTTTACAAAAACAAAAATTAGTGGCAATTTCAGATAATAATAGGAGTTTAGTCTCTCAGTCTTTTCAGATTTCTAAAGAGCAGATTGCATTGATTTATAATGGAGCTAGAACAGAGAGTATAGAGAAGACAACTGAAGAAATTTTACATCTGCGATCGCAAGTTCGTCAAGAATTAGAATTGCCTGAAAATAGTAAAATCTTACTAACAGTTGGTCGCCTGCATTCTCAAAAAGGATATCGCGAATTGGTTCAAGTAGTTCAACCAATTATTGCAGCATTTCCAGACGTTAAGTTTGTTTGGATAGGTGAAGGAGATTTACGAGATTATTTAGTTAAACATATTACAAAATATAATATTCGAGACGATGTTTATTTATTAGGATATCGTACCGATATTGAGCGTTATTTGCTAGCTGCCGATTTATTCGTTTTTCCGACTCATTTTGAAGGAGGGCAATCTTTAGCCTTGAGTGAAGCAATGGCTCACAATTTACCGATTATTGCCTCCGATGCGAGTGGAATTCCAGAGGTTATTGACAATAAAGTGCATGGCGTTCTCTTTTCGTCAGGAGATAAACAAGCACTTTTAGAAGCGATTTTTGGGGCACTTAATCACCCTGAAGCTATGCAGGAAATGAGCCATAAAGCAAAACTAAGAGTTCAAGAGTTTTCTGAAGAGAAAATGGTAAAACAAACATTAGAAGAACTTAAAAGACTTGTAAATAAACTATGAAACGAATTAATATTATTACCATTGACAATCAAAGTGGGTTAACTAGAGATGCACACATTCTTAGTAAAATATTAAGTAATGCTGGTTTTAAAGTATCTATATTTGAGGTCGGCAAAAAAACAGTTGGACATAAACTTCATCGTCTAAAAACGTATAGTGAAAGTTTCAGCAGTCATTTTTTTAGCAACAAACCGCCTTACGATATAAATCTTTTTATACAGGAAATTGTTCCTGATTGGTTTCCCTCTGCTCGCCTCAACTGTCTCATTCCCAATCAAGAATGGTTTCGCGAAAGTTCTCTCGCTTATTTATCTCAGTTAGACTGGGTTCTTTGTAAGACAAGAGAAGCACAAAATATATTCAATAAATTAGGCTGCAAAACTGAATTTATTAGCTTTACGAGTCTCGAACGTTGGGATAAAGATATCTCTAAAAATTATAGTAGTTTTTTTCATCTAGCAGGTAGCAATCCTTATCAAAAAGGCACTAAAACCCTTATAGAAATTTGGTTGCGACATCCCGAATGGCCGAAGCTTTACCTCAGACAAAAAAAACTCCCTTTTCATTTTCCTGCAACCAATATAGAATATCTTACGGAATTTTTAGATGATCCTACACTTTGTCAATATCAAAATGTACATGGAATTCATTTGTGTCCTTCGCAATCAGAAGGCTTTGGACATTATATTGTAGAAGCGATGAGTACTCAAGCGTTAGTCTTGACAACTAATGCACCTCCTATGAATGAATTAATTGCACCGGATAGAGGTATTCTGACTAATTATTCTCACTCAGAACCACAACAGTTAGGGACGAAGTTTTATGTTAATTCTCAGGAATTAGAGCAGAAAATTGAAGAAGTTATTGATATGGATTACCATCATAAAAAGCAATTAGGTGAGAATGCGCGAGAGTGGTATTTAAATAATCATCACTTTTTCTGTCAAAAAATTATCGAAGTTATGAGTAATTTGTAAATATACAAATGATTTCCCCAACTTTCTAAGGGTTGGAATTGCCACCGCGTTCAACAATTGCAATATTCCACTGCCCTAGTTGAGTGGTTTGAAAAGCCACTTTTCGCCCGTCACCACTAATCGTTGGATACCTCACCGAACCCCGCAGATTAGCACTCAGCAGTTCGGCACGTTGGGTTTGGCGATCGTAAACCATGATATCGGTTCTACCCCGTTCGGTGGAAACGTAGGCAATATAACGCCCGTCTGCACTCAAAGCAGGCTGATCTTGACTGGAATCTCGACGGTTGAGGTTGGGCAAGGAAACCAGACTGCGTTGCTGGAGGTCAAACAAATAGATGTCTCTATGCCCATTGCGATCGGAGGCAAAGGCAAGATAGCGCCCGTCACTACTGTAGGCAGGATGTTCGTCAGGAAATTGACTGTTTAAGCCACCACTGGGAATTTGTGGCGTTATAAACAGCGAAGGACTGCAACCACTCAACGCCACTAGCAAGATAAGATAAGCTGTCGTACCTCTAATTTGTAGATTGCTAAGTCTCAATAACTCTCGTCAGTGCGAACGGTTTTTAGTGTTAGCTGTTGATTGGCTTCACCGAGGATGTCTGCGATCGCTGTTTTCGTGTTCAGGCTAACCTCTGAATCGGCAAGCATTTCTTGGGCGTGTTGCCGATACTCGGCACTTTCTACTGGATCTCCACCATCAAGTTTTTGAAGCTCGCTCAAAATGGTATTGTCAGGAATGGACATTGCTTTACTCCACTTTTTACCTTTACTTCACTTCTAGTTTAGAGCTATTTTTATTGAAATAGATTAATCTTACTAAAAATAACACGGGAGCATGAAAGCCGAGTCGTTTTAATGCTCGGATGAAATGCGACTCGAAGGGATTTATCCCTTCGTATATATCTTCCACAACAATGCAAGATTGTGTTAAAATAGATTTATGTCACAGTTAAGTACTTGGTCAAAGTTAAAGCAACTGGTGGAAAAGAGGATTGAGAAACTTTAGATTTCTTAACACAACCAACAAAATTTATGTCCAGGTACTTAACTCTCACTTTAAAGTTGCCTTTGTATCGGTTAAACCAGTGCATATTAAGAGGAGTTAAAAAGCGTATTCCTTTAGCTATCCATCAATCTAGTCATCCAGAGATTTTAGACAAACGCACTACAAAAAGCCAATAAGCGTAATGTAGTTAAACGGTTAGAGCAAAAAGAAAGACGAATTATGACCCATATTAACCACTGTATTTCTAAGCAGTTGGTTCAGTTTGCTAAAGACTATGACAGGGGATTGAGATTTGAGGACTTATCTGGTATCAGACAGACCTCAAAACAGTCTAAAACAGTCAAGTCTGATGCCGGAAATAACCGTGATAGTTGGTCATTTTATCAACTAGAACAGTTCATTCGTTATAAGGCAATTAGAGCAGGAATTCCGGTTGAGTCCGTACCAGCACTTTATACTTCTAAGTCAGATCATCGTAACGGTGTTATTGGCCAAAGAAATGGTAATTGGTTCAGAGGATTTGATGGCTATCACTGCGATGCTGACTGGAACGCCAGTCAAAATATAGGTCAATGGTTAAGTTTTTCATCGAAAATTTGGGTAGAAACCCCGTCCTTTTAGGACGGCTTTATATTTCTAGTCTAGCACATTCACAAAAAGATATGCTATAATGTGAGACATGGAAAAAGCCTTTAGTTACCGATTTTACCCAAGTCCAGAGCAAGA
>JBGTNM010000438.1:0-5357 GCA_041743025.1 Microcystaceae cyanobacterium | reverse complement strand
CCCTGTTCCTAGAGTTTCGCGCTCAGCTTCCATAGCATCTAAGTATGGTTATTAATTTAGAGTGCAACCGCTTGTTTTCTCCCTTTCCCCCTTTCCCCTAAATAGTTTGGCGGGAGCGATCGCCAACACCCAAAAACGCTAGATGTCACAACGGGTACAGAAAATCATAGCCCAATGGGGAATAGCCTCTCGCCGCCGCGCCGAGGAACTGATTTTGGCGGGTCGTGTCCGCTTGAACGGTCAAATTGCTCAATTGGGAGACAAAGCCGATCCCAGTTGCGATCGCCTAGAAGTAGACGGACGAGTGATTCAAAATAGGCAACGCCCTCAATTACTCTATTTACTGCTAAACAAGCCTGTTGGAGTCGTTTCCACTTGCTACGACCCGCAAAATCGCCCCACCGTTCTCGATTGCCTGCCGGCAGACTGGCGGGAAGGAACGGGAATTCACCCCGTCGGCAGGCTCGATTTTAACTCATCAGGCGCGTTGTTGCTGACCAATGATGGAGAACTCACGTTACAATTGACCCATCCCCGCTACCACCTGCCGAAAACCTATGAAGTTTTAGTGGCAGGACATCCCACCGAATCGGACTTACAACAGTGGCGAGAAGGTGTTATGCTAATGGGCAAAAAGACTTTACCGGCTCAAGTGACCGTCATTCAACGTAGCTACCAGCACACTCGCCTACAAGTGATTCTGAGCGAAGGAAGAAACCGTCAAATTCGTCGCATTGTTCAACAGCTTGGCTTTAGCGTCCTCCAACTTCACCGGACTGCCATTGGTTCAGTTCAACTGCATCCTCCCAACCATCCCAGCTTGCCTAGCGGCAAATTTCGCTTTCTCAGCGATGCAGAAAGGGGTTTTCTGCAAAAGCGCGATCGTCCTGTTACTGCACTATTGGGAAGCTGATGTTAGCCATCATGTTTAGGAAAAAGCCAGCCGTTCCCCAAAGCCAAGAACCGTCTGATCCTCGATCCTCGGACAACTCCCAGGTTCCACTGACCAATGACCCTCAATCCGCCCTTTGGAAGGCGCGAATAAGCCGATGGTTGCCTAAAAAACGGCTGAGCGCGAATTCCCAAGATGCCCCTCTTGATCGCCCTCCTCAACAACAGCACTACAGCCTCACGGTACTTAAACGCCTTTTAAGCCAACTGCGCTGGCAAAAAAAGCCCACCATCGACCCTGTGCAAATTCAACGCGAAAAACTCGCCGAAATTGGCACGCTACTTTATCAGGCACGAACGCGACAGCAGTTATCCTTAGAAGCGATCGCCGTGAATATTCGGATTTCTCCTCGACTTTTAAAGGCGATTGAGCAAGGAAATTTAGAGGATTTGCCAGAACCTATCTATATTCGTGGACAAATCCGGCAATTTGCCAATTTATTAGGACTCGATGGTAGAGCGATCGCCGAGAGTTTTCCGACAAGAGTTGCCAGCAAATCTCGCTCAGGGACTCGTTTAAAACTAGGGTTGCCGACAGTTCAACTGCGTCCTCTGCACCTTTATTTTCTCTACATTGCGATTATCGTGCTGTCGGTGCGAGCTATTTCTAATACCTTGCGAAACTCAGCCTTAGAAATGGGGTACGAAGTGCCACCCAACCCGCCGATTTCGCCAAGCGTCCTGACTTCGCCTTCTCCTAAACCCACGCAACCTAGTGCCACCAAACCTGCTTTACAAAAGCCTGTTGAGGTGAATATTCAACTCAAAGACGAGTGCTGGATCAAGGTCGTAGTAGATGGCAAAACCGCCTTTGAAGGGTTACTGCCTCAAGGAACGCAACGAACTTGGATGGCTAACGAACGCTTGACCGTTCGCGCTGGCAATGCGGGTGGCGTTTTTGTGGCTTTTAACCGCCAACAAGCGAAACAACTGGGAGAACCAGGACAAGTGCAGGAAGTGACTTATCAAGCCAAGCAGAAAAATTAAGTTGATTTAATTTTTCGCAACGTTAGTTGAATCGCTAACAAAATTAAGCCAAATGCCACGAAAGCGAAAATAAACGTGCCGAGGGATGCCATGCCGACGACTAACGTCCGAACTAATGACCCAATTCTCAACACGATAGGTTTGGTTGAGGTAAGGGGTTTGGTGGCGAAGGTGTGAGCGATAGAATAGGTCAGAGAATACATAGCTACTGCCAGTGACCCCGAAATGGTCGAACCAATCAAGCAGCGCAAGGGCGTGACTTCTTTGGGCGAACGAACATCAGACGGTGTGAGGGTCGAATCCGGTGTCTTATCTGTCATGAAAAAACCTCTTTTTAAAAAATATAATAATATAAGTTTTTCCTCTTGACTTTTGCCTTTTGCAAGAGTGCCTTTTGCCTAATCCCCACGAGTAATATTAAATATTCTACAGCTTAACTGTTATGACCTATTGTCTGGGCATTCTCAATCGCTTCGGTATTGTGATGGGGGCTGACTCTCGAACCAATGCCGGGGTTGACTATATTTCCGCCTATCGTAAAATGTTTGATTTTTCGGTTCCTGGAGAACGGGTCATTCTTATCTGCACGTCTGGCAATCTTTCTATCGCTCAAGGAGTCATTGCCCAACTCAAACGAGACATTAAACACCACGAAGCCACGAACTTGCATACCTTGTCGAGTCTCTACGATATTGCCTATTATATTGGTGAAAAAAGTCGGTTGATTCAAGAACGCGATCGCACTTGGTTAGAACGCGATAAAATTGACTATCACTGTAGCTTTTTGTTGGGAGGGCAAATTCAAGGAGAAGACCATCAACTCTATCTGGTTTACACGCAAGGTAACTTCATTCAAGCGACTAAAGAAACGCCTTTTTTACAAATTGGCGAAACGAAGTATGGCAAGCCTATTTTAGACCGAACGATTAAATCGGATCTTTCTTTAAGCGCAATGGCAAAATGCGCACTTCTTTCAATAGATTCCACGATGAAATCAAATATTTCTGTGGGGCCACCTATTCATTTAGCGATGTATGAAGTTGATAGTTTGGTCATTCGTCATAAATTAGAATTACGCTTAGGCGACCCCTATTTAGCCAAAATTCGGACGCTGTGGGAAGAATCTGTCCGTCAAGCTTTTGAAGCGATGCCGAATATTGAATGGGAACCTGAAATAAACCAATCGCAAGAGGAAATTTTTATTGATTAAAAGAACCCGTCTTGGGGGTTAATAACGGTTTAAAGATTAGAATACTTCAAGTCAATAGATATTAAACTATAGCTGCTGTATTCTTGCTCTTAGATCCATAAGATCGGGATGCTGAGAAATGTCAAGCTGAGTAATTGCCCAATTAAAAAACGAAGACAGAGAAATGTAGTTGGGTTGTTGCTTCTGCATTTCCTTTTGAAGGTCTTTCCCATGAAACCAAATCAGGTAATGTTTTTGTGTCCAAAAATCTTCCTGATCAAAATGCTGTTGATATGAATTAAGACTTGCTTCAAAATTTTCTGCTGTAACTGATTCAACTGCCTGTCTAAATTGCCTAACTAATTCTAAAGCTTGATTTTGGCAGTTTTGCAAGTCCAATGATTCTGGCAATTTGCCACTACCACCTGTCCAAGTAGTTTTAAGTTGTTCTCGTGCTGCACTCATACACAACAAATCACCCAATGCCCAGCGTACAGCTTGGTAGAACTGTAGATTTCTTGCACTAGTCTCAATCCATGCTGCAATAATTTCTATACCTGGTGAGTTTTCATGTGTCCACTTAGACGTAGGATTTTCGATTTTCTCTGTGTGCTTTGCTGTCCAATAGGTATGAATTAAATCAGTGTTTAAAAGATAGTTTTCAACACAAGAGCGATAAGTTAAGGCAACAGATCGATTACCTAATCTGTTTCCTAGTTGAAGTAATTGAATACTAGACGTTGGTTTAGCATCGAAATCCCTATCTCGAAAGACGATATATCGTTGGTTCACTACTTCATTAGGGAAGAAGTAGCCTTGAGCAAAAATTGAGAATGTAAATTTGCTGCCCGCAGGAATAATTGTACATTTATCACCTGATATGCCCTCGACTACTCGGCTAAGTAACTCATAGTCTAAGCTGGTTTGCTTTCCTTCACAAAAAATTGTTCTTCCACCGCTAACAACACTCACAATCACACCTCTAACCGAACAACGTATGCTTCAGGTACTAGCTGCTCTATATAATCAGAGTGAGTTGTAATGATAAATTGATTATTTTTGCCTAACTTAGGCAAAGCTCTCAATAATGCCTGTTGCATGGGTGGATGTAAGTGCAACTCAATTTCATCAATCAAGATGACCGAATTATGAATATTCCAATTAGCAAAGTCCACCAACATCGGAAAAATAGCGCGTTCGCCCCCAGACATCTCAGAAATCTCATATTGATTTCTGCCATCATAAAGATAAAACCAAGGTTTGCTGAGGATAGCATCGATATCTTCTCGTGGGACAGAACCCTCAAAACTACGTTCTGGAAAAACAGCCTTGTAAGTTTTTTCAAGTTCAGCATACAGATCTTTCTGCCCATGACGCAGTTGCTGAATTCTACCCGTTGCCACATTTTGATGAAACTGCCAACGTGTGGACAACTGATCTCGCAGAATATCATCCGTGATCTCAATTTTGAGATCTTGGTTTTCAGGAGTCAGGCTAGTTGAAGTTCTTTGCTCGGTATACCAAAGAGTTGTACCAACTCGCTCAAAAGCCCGGAATCCCTCAGAGCGAAGCAGTTGTTTAGCATATTCTCGTCCTTTAAATTGAAACAATTCAGCCGCAGTATCCGCCTGAACCCTCTCATCTCGCCACTTGAGAGTCACAATATGCTTGTCAGCAGGAGGATACAGGTCACGTCCCATATCTCGCAATTTCTGCTGGAATTCGTGAACTGCTTGAATTTCTGGAGACGAAAATTGTACTTGTAGAGTGACTTCTGGGGGAAATTTCCCCCAGTTTCTTCCTAAAAGCTCATAATTAAATCCTGCCCACTCCAAGTCAGAGAGCTTCTGCAACCGTCCGGTAGCTACCCCTAGTGTTGCAGCAATAGCCTGTAAGAGACTCGTTTTTCCAGCACCATTCATTCCTATTAAAACGATGAGATCTTTCGCTAATCCGGTTTCTGGATCAGTGAAGTCGAATGTAGAATCCCGCAATCTCTTGAAATACTTTAATTGGATAGACTGAACTTTCATAGCGAAATTTCTTAGGAAAAAGACAAGACCACTTGGAGCAGGTCAACTTCTGATGGTCATCGAAAATTTGGGTAGAAACCCCGTCCTTTTAGGACGGCTTTATATTTCTAGTCTAGCACATTCACAAAAAGATATGCTATAATGTGAGACATGGAAAAAGCCTTTAGTTACCGATTTTACCCAAGTCCAGAGCAAGA
>JBGTNM010000437.1:0-2792 GCA_041743025.1 Microcystaceae cyanobacterium | reverse complement strand
TTTACTTTAAAATTATTAATATTAATTTATTTTATTTGACAAAAATTTACAGTGTCTCAACTCAAACCGTCACTGATTCTCAATTATCAAAGTTTATTGATAATGATTTAGCGATTGACAAAAAGCTGTAACTCTATGAGGGGACTTATTTTCACCTTATCTTCTTACGTCGAACTCAGGTAAGAGAGGGTAAGTCGCAAGAGTATTACAATCGAGAGAAATGCCAGCACTAGAATTGCTTTTACTAGCTTCGCTCAATTCTTCCTGAAAAATACTCGTTTCTACCTCATAATTTTCGTTGGTCATTGTTAATTGTTTATTTTGTAAATTAATCCTTAGCAACTTTTAATTTTCTTCTAATGAATCGTATATGATAATATACTTGATAAACAATCTCTTAGAACACATATAGTCAGTAAATTAAATCTAACTGGTTTAATCTTTTATTACTCTAGTAGGTTTCGTGCCAGTTGAGGCAGATTACTTTTTAACCAACTTGCGTCAATTTTTCTATCTGTTTGGATTTCTAACACGCGGATGCCGCTTTGAGGAGGTGGATTTAATAAATATTTTAGCTGTTGCCAATCGCCAATTAGAATGTGTTCAATGTTATAGGTAGCGCATAGTTTAGTAAAATTAATATGTTGAGGAGTTGCGAAAAAATCTTCAAAGGGAGGATTAAAAGAAGCGATGGGCAACATTTCAAAAATTCCGCCTCCATTATTATTAATTAACACAATTGTTAAATGTCCTCGAAATTGATTGTTAATTAACAGTCCGTTTGTATCGTGCAAAAAAGCTAAATCTCCGGTTATAAGAATATTTTTTTGACAATTGTGAGCCATTCCTAAAGCAGTAGATAGTGTTCCATCAATGCCGTTTGCACCTCGATTAAAATAAGGAATAATTCGCTTTGAATTGGACATCCAAAAAAATTCTGCATCTCGCACAGGCATACTATTTGCTATAAAGATTGATGTGTCTTCCGGTAATATTTGAGGCAGTAGCCAAGCAATTTTTCCTTCTAAAAAAAAGTCAATAGATTTCATGACTAGATTAAGACTCTGTCTCGCCTGTTTGTCAGCTTCCTGCCAACTCTTGAAAAAAACTGACGGTTGAAAAATAAGTTCTGAAGGCTTATCTTTTAAATTCAATAATTCAACTAAATGATTGACAGTCATTCTTAAATGAGTCGTTTTATTATGTAAAGAATCAAAATTTTCTAGGCTAGGATCGATAATAAAATGATGAGGTTGAATTTTCTCTAACCACGATCGCAGTTCTTTACTAGTAGGCAATTCTCCTAGCTGAATTATCACATCAGGAACTAAATCTTCAGCTAGCCTTTGATTTCTTACAATTAAATCGTAAGTACAGATTAAATGGGGATTGAGATCGGCAAAATTTCTCACCGGAGAGAGGGCTTCAGCCAAAACAGGATAACCTAGAAATTGAGAAAGAGTAGCGATCGCCTGACAGTAAGCTTCTGGATCTGCCACTTGTGCCACTCCAGCGACGATAATGCCGCGAGTGCCAGGTTGCCATAGTGAGGTAATAGGTAATAGGTAATAGGTAATAGGCGATTTATCAAGAATTCCGTTAAAAAAAGTGTCAAATTCTTTAATAGTGGGCAATAAGGGAGTATCTTGCGAAATGGGGGCTAAGGGTTCGCGAAACGGACAGTTGAGGTGGACAATACCAGGGGTGGGAAAATGCGATCGCTCCCAAGCATAGACGATCGTTTGCCGCAAGTAGCGCAACATTTCCATTTGTGCCGCAGGCAAGGCTAACTCGGCTTGCCAATTGGGATAGTTGCCATATAATTTAACTTGGTCTATCGCTTGTCCGGCGTGACAGTGGCGCAACTCTGGCGGGCGATCAGCCGTTAAAATGAGTAAAGGTGTACGGCTTTCTCTAGCTTCGATAACCGCCGGAAAAAAGTTCGCCCCAGCAGTTCCAGACGTACAGATAAGCGCGACAGGGGTAGCTGTTCGCTTGGCGATTCCTAACGCGAAAAAAGCCGCAGAACGTTCGTCTAAAATCGGAATGGCTTCAATGGCGTGATGTCGCGCAAAAGCGATAGTAAGGGGTGCAGAGCGAGATCCAGGACAGATAACGGCGGTTTTTAGTCCCAAACGGTGCAGCGTTTCTGCTATGATTGATGTCCAAAGGGTGTTGACGTTACGAAAATCAAGATTCATGGCTATTAGCTAATCATTCACTTTATAGCCTATACCCCATAAACGCAGCAAATCACGACAACCATCTTCAAAAGCCTCTCGGAAACTGATAATTTGAAAGCTTGGTAGAACCCAAGAGAGTCGCTCAAAATCACAAGACTCATGAAGAATGGGAACAATCTTGTTCTCAAAGCGTTTTTGCTGAAAGGCAAATATCAACTCTCGCTTGACCCACATTGACTCTACCGCTCTTGAAGAAAGAGCTACAAGAAACCAGTCACATCTTCTCAAAGCACTGCCAATCTCGTCATGCCATTGCTGTGCGCCTAAAATGTTCGTTTTGCTATACCAAACTGGGATGCCATGACGACGTAATTCATCGACCAACTTGGATACAAATTCTTGATCTTGGCTTGAGTGAGACAGGAAAACTTCGTTGGGTATCATGTTGTGAAAACTTGGCTCTGATTAGGCAACAGCCTTAAGAGCTTGAACAATTTTTTTCAAACCTTCCTCATCTTCTTCAAGATTTGGCACACGAATCATTTGAAATTGTTGGAGATTAAAAACCCAAGGAATTTCTTCTGGATAAAGTTGTTCGGAAGGGGCAGC
>JBGTNM010000436.1:0-5023 GCA_041743025.1 Microcystaceae cyanobacterium | reverse complement strand
GTTATGGTAGCCATGGGACGACCTAACGGAAGGCGAGGTTCTTACAAACAGTGGCAAGAAAACAATAACGCGCCACAGGTTGTTTTTGAAATTCTCTCCCCCGGTAACACCGAAGCTGAAATGACTCGCAAACTTGAGTTTTATCAATCTTACGGTGTAGAAGAATATTACCTGTTTAATCCAGAAACTCAAACACTCAAGGGATGGGTGCGCCAAAACGAAGTATTAACCGCAATTTTGAGTATTAATGGTTGGAATAGCCCTCGCTTGGGGATTCGGTTTGAATTAACAGACTTAGGCTTAGAAATTTACCATCCTGACGGAAAACGTTTTTTAACCTCAATTGAACTGGCTCAACAAGCCGAACGAGCGCAACAACAAGTCGAACGAGCGCAACAACAAGCCGAACAAGCTCAACAGCGTGCCGAACGCCTTGCACGACAGTTGCGGGATTTGGGAATCGATCCAGAGGGGTAAGGGAAGTTAACCTATCCTAAGTTCACCCGATTGGATGAATCAAGTATTGGATGCGATCGCCTTTAAAGTACTGTTAAATAGATACTAGAAACGAACGGGTAGGGGCAATTGCGCCGATGAAATATCTCCTTAATGAAGCCATTATTGCTGAAATTGAATATCTATCTGAATTTTTTCAGGTAGATAGCAATATTCTCTATCACATTGTTTATTATGCCCTCGCTTGTCAAAAAAGCCCAAAAACTCACCAGCCAATTTCATTGCAGAGTCTTAAAGAAACCGTTTTTCTCTTTTTTAATGTCAACAGTACGCGGCAGTTGAAACGCTCAAAAAATTTCCAGAAACTAACTAAGGGACTAGCACCATTAAACTTAAAACTTCGCCAAGATTGGGAGCGATTGTACCAAGCGTTAGGCGACGGATTTTCTCAGATAAATAAAAACGCTTGTTCATCACAAACGAACTCTATTAATATAAGGGAGACATTAGAATTACGAGGACAAATAACTTATTTAGAAGATCCTGAATTAGAAGAAAATGGGTCAATTGAAGAAATTGAACGCGCTTTTCAACGGTGTAGATATGCTGAATTAAATTAACTGAAATTTTCTGATGTATGTCCTCGCGTTATATTGTGACTTCTCCTTTTTTAAGGAGGAGTTTTTAACGTATAATAGTTTAATAACCTGAATTTCCCGACGGTTTCGCCATGAAAGTTAATCTCCAGCAAGCCATCAGCGATCGCCACATTGATGCCCAGCAAACCAGCAGCCAACGGCAACTGTCTGTTGCTTTAAATGCCATCGGTGATGAGAGCGATCGCGCCCTTCCCCTCAATTTATGTTTGATTCTCGATCACAGTGGTTCGATGAGTGGCAAACCGATGCAAACCGTTAAAGAAGCCGCCGCTTGCTTAGTCGATAGGTTGCGTCCGGGCGATCGCCTTTGCGTCATCGCCTTCGATCACCGAGCCAAAATCATTATTCCCAACCAAGCAATTGAAGATATCGATGAGGTGAAAAAGCAAATTGCCCTGCTTGAACCTGCCGGTGGTACTTGTATTGATGAAGGCATGAAATTGGGCATTAAAGAAGCTGCCTTGGGCAAGCAAGACCGAGTTTCGCCTATTTTCTTGCTTACCGATGGGGAAAACGAACACGGCGACAACGAGCGCTGCTTGAAATTAGCACAAGTTGCCTCCGATTACGCGATGACTCTCAACACGCTAGGCTTTGGCAATCACTGGAATCAAGACGTTCTCGAACAGATTGCTGATTCTGCAGGAGGAACCCTCTGTTACATCGAACATCCCGAACAAGCACTTAGCGAGTTCGAGCGCTTGTTTGTTCGCGCTCAAGCGGTGGGATTGACGAATACTACCCTACTATTAAATTTTGCCCCGCAAGTACGCTTAGCAGAGTTAAAACCCATTGCTCAAGTCGAACCAGAAACGGTAGAACTGGCGATCGCGCCTGAAGGGGAAAGGGTTGCAGTACGGCTGGGAGACTTGATGAGAGAACCAGCGCGGGTAATTCTGATCAATCTTTATTTGAGTCAATTCCCGCCAGGAGAACAGACAATAGGAACCGCTCAAGTGCGCTACGACGATCCAGGATTAGGGCAAACGGGGTTGCTTTCAGAAAAAATTCCTCTGACGGTTGAAGTGCAGTCAACCTATCAACCTCAAATGAATGATAGCGTGCAAAAATCGATTTTGACCCTCGCTAAGTACCGACAGACTCAACTGGCTGAGTCCAAATTAAAACAAGGCGATCGCGCTGGAGCGGCAACTCTCTTACAAACGGCGGCTAAAACGGCTCTGCAACTCGGCGATCAAAGCGCGGCTACTGTCTTACAAACCAATGCTACGCGCTTGCAGGCAGGCGAGGAACTCTCAGAAGCCGACCGCAAAAAAACGCGAATTGCCTCGAAAACAACGTTGCAGGCGGAATAACTGGCGTTGGCGTTGCTGAATGGTTTGCTGCTTTTCAGTTTATCACTTCTCCCTTTTCTTATCCCGAACTCAGGTTAACTAGAAACTTGCGTTACTATAAGCTAAACGACTTATAATCCATCTTATGAAACAACGTTCCCCAGGTTTAGAAAATTTAACACCTGAGTGTCTTAGAGAAGTAGTTTCTGATCTTCAAAAAATAGGTATTGATAACCATTTTGATTTTTGTCTTGCTCAAACAATTATTATTAATACTTTTGGTTATGAATTTTGGGCTAAAGAATGTACAAGCCTTGGGAAAAAACAAGATTTTTTTACTCAAAAATCTGATACTAAAATTATTCATTTAGCAGATATGCTTTGGTGTCTTAAAGACTGTTTAGGCTTTAATTTTTTTCTTGATAGAGGTAAAAACAATAACAATTTTGAATCTACTTATTTTGAATGCTATGCAGCGTATTCATTTTTAAAAGAATCAGATTCGATAGAGTTTATCATTCCATCTCAAATCAGGGGGAAAGATTTTGACATTAAAGTTTCTAATTTTAAATCACAAATAAAAAGTTTAAATGTTGAAGTAAAAGCAAGAAAAGAAGTTTTCGACACAGATAAAAAGCTAATGAGCTTTTTAAAACAACATCGAAATCAATTACCAGATAATCAAATTGGTGCCTTTTATTTAAAAATTGAAATTAGTCCAGAATCAATTAGTCAAAAAAAAATTATTGAAATTACTCAAGATTTTTTAAGAAATACCGGTAGAGTACATTTCGTTATATATTGCTGGGATTGTATCCCAGATGAAGATGCTATTGTTATGAAATATTTCTCAGTTGACTCAAATGGACTGATGGAATCAATATTTTCTTCTTCTTTTGATATAAAAATTCCGAGTTTTATAATTGATACCGATCTAGGACTTGAAAAAATTATTTTATCTCATCCAAAACGAGATGAGCGTGTAGCCGAAATACTCACGTCAATAGGTTTATATTCCACACCCACCAACTCATCACTTCAAATAGATAATCAAATGTTTGATTTACAGATAAAAGAAAATTATAATTATACTGATTGGCAAGTTACATATTTTAGATTAACAGCTTTTTCAAATTCACCTGCTCAAATAATAGAACAAAATTGGTGGAAAGAACTCACAGGAAATTTACCACACAAAAAAGTATTTGAATGTGAAACAGGTATTCATCAAGAGGGAGGTGTATTTAAAACTGAACAAATCAATAGTCAATTAGTTCTAACAATTGACCCAACTCGAATAAATTGGGAACTATTTCCCATTCCAAATCCTTATAGTTTAAATCCTCCTATAGTAGGAACATTCAATAATTCAGTGAATTGTTTTCTACAATTTATGCTTTCCTGGTTAAAGAATTTATCAAATTTATCAGTAAAATGTTTAGCTTTTGCAGTGGCTTTAATAAAACCTGTTAACAATTTAATAGATGGTTATGAATTACTTTCAAATTATTTACCGTCTATTACTATTGATAACGATTCTTGCGACTTTTTTTATCAAATTAATAGACCTAGAAAATTATTATACTTGGGAGCAAATGAGCTTGTGATTAATCGTATATCTAAATGGAATGTAAGTCAGTGGAAGGTTAGTAATCTTCTTATTAATTCTAATCCAACTCAACTTATTCCTCTTCCAATTGAACCAGATAGTTTTTATGTTGGTCTTGAACTAGATATTAATACTTCGGCTGATTTTCTTGGAGATTTAAACTCAGAAAAACTGCCTTATATTTTTCAACAGCTAGTGGAACTTGGTCAAGAAATAGCAAATAAAGGAGACATCAAATAAATCTGGTTTTGTTGCAAACTCCGAACCCCATCCTGTAGAATGGAGACTTACTCAATATATTTGTTCGTAAAACTCCTTTTCTGATGACTCAAAAAGACCCGTTTAAGTGGAAGCATTTTGAAAAATAAATAATTTATAGTTTGAGTTATCGAGATTAGGACTTACGCATTGATAGAGTGGTAAACTAATGAATTAAGAAACAAGTATCGTTATTTTTGTCAATGCGTAAGTCCTATAATTGTTCAAGACGATCGCAGGATTGGCGATTAAGGCATAAAATCAAAACATGACTATGCGCGAAATAGATATGTTAAAAACGCTATGGGCTACGGTTCGACAAGGCAAAATTGAACTTTTGGAGTCAACTGAACTGCCAGAAGGGGTAAGGGTGCTGGTGACGTTGTTGCCTGACGATGAAACTGAGTTTTGGCTACAAGCGAGCCAAGTATCTCTGAATGCAGTTTGGGATAACGTGGAAGATGATGTTTATGCTCAGCTACTCCCAAAATGACACTATTTTGGTACGGTATCCCTTTTCAGACTTATCGAGTTCAAAGGTAAGACCTGCTGTTGTCGTGAGTGCGCCACATCTATCTCAAGACATCATCATCACTCCCTTGACAAGTAAAACGGGTTCATTACTTGAAGGAGAGTTTGTGTTGTCTGAGTGGGCAGCAGCAGGGTTAAACGTAGCTACAGCAGTCAAAAGAGGTGTGTATACAGTGCATGAAACCTTGGTGATAAAAGCGATTGGTAAGTTGGCT
>JBGTNM010000435.1:0-40670 GCA_041743025.1 Microcystaceae cyanobacterium | reverse complement strand
TGGAGATGCTGGGATGAGTTTGATAAAAGACATATTGGGTTCTCGCAAGCGAGCAGTTTTCCAGGTTTTACCTCCATCCCAACTTACCTCAACTTTGGTAATCTTACCTTCCCCCGACCAAGAACGTCCCCGTAAAAGACGTTTACCTGACGTAATTTCTCCATTCCAAGGCAGTTCAAAGGCACTTTTGACTTTTTGCGTGGTGAGAATTTGTCCCTTGGCTGGTGTGTTAGGATCTAGTGGATAGTCTGTGCCAATGAGGACGTATTTTTCGGTGTTGTAAGTCGAAAAAAGCGGTTCTTCAGCCACTTGAATGCGCCCTACCCATTTAATTGGCGGCGAGAAATTGTCTAAATTCCTTGCTTTAGCCCAAATAATCAAAAGTTATGCCGTCTCAAGTTAATATTGAATAACAAAGAAATATTTGGAAGTATCAAAATGAAAATTGAAAGAATTGAATCAACACATTTACTCGAAAAATGTGCGCTTTTACTAATGGAAGTCTATAATGCTGAACCTTGGAATGATAAATGGACTGAAGAAAAGGCTTTTGAAAAATTGTTATGTTATTTCAACTCACCAAATTTTTGGGGATTGATTGCAGTTGAGAAAAAAAATATTTTAGGTTGTAGTTTGGGAAATAGCGTTGTTCCCTTATGATTTTTATCAAAAGAATAATTTTAAACTCATGGAAGATATGTGTATGATGAACTTTGAGTAAAAAGAATATCTAACAGCGATCGCCCACAAACGCGATTTTTGCCCTAGGATCGTAAGGTAAGTGTCTTGAGCGGTTTATTCTTCATGCCACTTCCCCGTCTAATTCTCCTCGTTACCGGACTCTGTATCGTTTTTGGCCTGATTATCTGGCTGATTAACTCAATTTATCGCCTCTACATCCAAGTTTCCTTCACTGCTCCCTTACTCGCTAACTTACTCGTTCTTTTAATTGTTGCCCTCTTAGGGCTCCTTATCTACGCTTTCGTCTACTATTTCAACCTCTCCTCGAACCGCCAATCTCGCCAACGCCGCCCTTCACGCCGCCAAATCAAACTCCCCGAACAAAAAACCGAAGCTGCTGAAGAAAACCTGAAAGCGATTCGCCGTCAAGTCCAACAAATTCAAGACAAAGTGGCTAAGACAGCTTTAATGACTCGTTCGCGTGAAATTGAAGCGAGTTTAGCTAAAGGAGAGTTACAAGTTGTGGTTTTTGGCACGGGTTCGGCGGGAAAAACCTCCCTCGTTAATGCTTTGATTGGGGAAATGGTGGGCAACGTCGAGGCAACGATGGGAACGACACAGGTGGGGGAAACTTACCGCCTCAAACTCAAAGGGCTGCCGCGAGCCATTCTCATCACCGATACCCCCGGCATCCTCGAAGCCGGAATCGCCGGAACCGAGCGCGAACAACTCGCCCGACAGTTAGCTACCCAAGCGGATTTATTATTATTAGTTGTCGATAACGATCTGCGCCAATCTGAATACGAACCTCTGCAAGCATTAGCGGCGATTGGCAAGCGATCGCTGCTGATTTTTAATAAAATTGACCTCTACACAGAAACGGAAAAAGAGACAATTCTCCACCAATTAAAAGACAGAGTACGCGGGTTTATTGCGCCTTCTGATGTGATTGCTATTGCGGCTAATCCTCAACCGATTCAGTTAGAAACGGGCGATTTAGTCAAGCCGGACTCAGAAATTCTTCCTCTCATTCGGCGCTTGGCAGCAGTTCTCAGAGCGGAAGGAGAAGATTTAATTGCGGATAATATTTTGTTGCAATCTCAACGTTTGGGAGAAGAAGCCAGAAAACTCATTGATCGCCAGCGCAACCGACAGGCAAATAAGATTATTGATCGCTATCAATGGATTGGGGCAGGTGTCATTGCTGTTATGCCTTTACCCGTGGTAGATATGTTGGCAACGGCGGCAATTAACGCCCAAATGGTCATTGAAATCGGGCGCGTTTATGGCTGTGAAATCAATAGCGATCGCGGTAAAGAATTGGCGTTCTCTTTAGGGAAAACTCTAGTGAGTTTGGGAGTGGTTAAAGGAGCAGTCGAATTGTTAGCCAGAGCCTTACAGTTAAATATCGCCACTTATCTAGTCGGTAAAGCGATTCAAGGGGTGAGTGCTGCTTATTTAACGCGCATTGCCGGTAAAAGCTTTATCGAGTATTTTCGTCACGATCAAGATTGGGGAGATGGCGGCATGACTGAAGTAGTTCAGCGACAATTTCAACTCAGTCGTAAAGATGAATTTATTAAAGTGTTTGTTAAAGACGCGATCGCGAAAGTTGTCCAACCTTTAACTGAGTCTTGGCAAGAACCGGAAGTCGCAATTGAACCGGAAAAAGAAGCCGTACCCCTAGAAGATGATTGGTAAGAAACTGTCATAAGGAATTCTCAAATATGTCTGAAGATCAACAACAGATTCATCTAACCTATCAGCAAACGAAACAACTAGCTGAAGGACTAGAAGATTATCGCACTCAGTACTTTGAATGGCATTGTCAATATGCTTTCGAGAAATATCTTAAAGACTGGCAGCCGAGAAGTCTTCCACAAGACAGTTCTTATGCTGCGGTTATTGTCGAAACTCGATGTAATCCTTTATTAGAATTTTCTATTAAAAATACTTTATTGTTTACGCCCAATGAAGTTGGCTTGCAAATTTTTTGTTCTCTTCAGAATTTAAATTTTGTTGAGAATATTGTTAAAAATATTCAATATACGAAAGTTGAAATTTTACCAGACGTAGAGACTTTGAGCAAAGGCGATTATTCAAAATTACTAAAAAACCCTCTTTTTTGGCAAGCAATTCCAGCAGAAAAACTTTTAATGTTTCAATATGATACTTTATTGACGGAATATCTAGATCTTAGTTTTTTTGAGTATCCTTATTTAGGATCACCTTGGTTTAAAGGAGAATTTATCGAAACTTTTTACTTGAACGATGATTCAGAAACTTTACAATCCTCTCAAAAACTATTTTTTGAAATTAGGAGAAATTTAAATAAACAACTTATCGATTTATGTCCTACAGGGTTTGGTAATGGTGGGTTGTCTATTCGTCATAAACAGGTTATACTAGAAATTTGCCAAGCCTATCCCGATGAAACAGATATTGCTGAAGATGTCTACTTTTCATATTTTGTCTATCAAGACTCTGACAAGGTTCCAGACTTAGAAATCGCGCGTAAATTTTCAACAGAAACAGATTTTTGTGAAGACTCGGTTGGAATTCATGCCTCTTGGAAATTTTTAAGTTCTGAAAAACAAGCTTATTTTTTTGAAAAACATCTTAAAAATTTATTAGTCGCCTTTACGCTTCCTAATTCAGTTTAAATTCAAAATCCCATCCCAAGAAAATTTTGTTTACACCAAGCCTGCGACTCTGCACTAATACCCTATCATGAGGGCTACAAGTAGCGCAAGCTCGTTGTCAAAATTTCTAATTTTTACCCCCCAACTGGGTTGGTGTAACTTTCTTAGCTAAAATTTATTTGAATTTATGATGTTTTTTTCCAAAAGCTATAGGCAAAAGCTATAAAAAACGGCTAATGGTCATAATCGCGGAAAACAGTCTGCATTTGCTCAAATAACTGATTTGCTTGCTCTTTGATGTGGTCTAATTGTTCCCCATCAAGTAAAGATAAGTCTTGTTCCATCTGGCAAAAGAACACTTCGCTGGCAGGATCAGCAGGATTCCAGGGGTAGAAGGTGTCTTCAACGAGTAGGGTAGCGAGAAAATCAGCAGAGACAGACCAAGATTGAGTAGCAGTCATTGAAAGAGTTCCTCTATCAGTTTTGGTTAGGGAAAACAACAAAGCAAATTGGTGATACTCTTACTGTCTCGTATTGGGGCAAAGTCATGATTCACCAAGTAGCGTGAGATTGCCCTCACCCATTAGAGGCAACCGATCAGGGCTGAGCTTCTAGAAGCCCGTCTAGAAGCCCGTTTTCTTTAAGAAAACGGGCTTCTATCCAAGTGGTGTATATTTTACTAAGGCGAATAATGATTTCTCGTTTGTAATCGTGAAAAATTCTCTTTATTACCTAACTTTTACAACCCGTCTAATGATTGCTAATTCCATTTCTGCACAAGCCTTGTCTTCCGAGAGCAAACGTCCCAACCGAAAAATGTTCAGTTGGCTTCCCCCGCTCGCTCTCGGTCTTCTTTGCGCCTTGCAGATAACTGTTCCGGTTAATGCCGCCGAAAGAATTCGCCTCACTTACGGCCCCTTCATCTTGTCGGTTAGAGTGTCTTCTCTAGAAACCTTTGCCCAAGACGGCACCATTGATAACAATCTCGCTTTCTTTTTAAGCAGGGCAACCCCAGAACAACAAGCTAAATTTCGCGAAGCATTAACCAAACGGGTTGATGTCAGCCCAGTGCTCTTGTCTCGCTTTTTCAAAACCGAAATTGGGGAAGACATTCTCAATCGGATTGGTAGGATGGTCACCATTCCAGGCGGCAGTAATGGCAAGTATGCCTTGCGCGGTGCGATTGTCAAAGCCGCTTTCGAGCCTGAAGGACTGACACTGCTCAGGATGTTGCAACAATTTCCCACCGATATCCAATTACAAGGGGAACTTCTTGTGGAGCTAGCGCAAGCAGTCGATCTCGTAGTCAGAGCTACCTTTGCTTTCACTGAGGTAATGGAACAGCTATCCGCTAAAGAAGCCGCCCAAGAACCGCAAGTCAATTTTTCTCAACTGCCTGACATTCGCCAACCTGGACAGTTTGCTTTCCAAAAGGAAACCTTTACATTAACTCATAGTAACCGCGATGCCGAAGGCACGCTCCGCGCCCGCGACTTTTACGTCATTCTTTACACGCCTAAACAGTGGCGAGCAGGTAAAACGCCTGTTGTCGTGCTTTCTCATGGTTTAGCCTCTAGACCGGAGGATTTTGAGAGTACTGCTCAATATTTGGCTTCCTACGGTTATGTAGTAGCCCTACCACAACACCCAGGTAGCGATCTTCAACAAGCCCAAGATTTATTGGCAGGTCTTTCGAGAGAAGTTTTTGAGTTGAATGAGTTTATTAACCGTCCCAAAGATATTAGTGCCGTCATTGACGAACTCGAACGGCGCAATCAAACGCAATATAACGGAAGACTAGACCTGGAAAATGTCGGGGTGGCAGGGCATTCCTTTGGCGGCTTTGGTGCTTTGGCAGTGGCGGGGGCTGAATTTGATTTTGACTACCTGCAAATCGCTTGTAATCGCCCCTTTAGTGGACTCAATACTTCCTTGCTGCTGCAATGTCGTGCTTTAAGTTTACCCCCCCAAATACCCTCCGATTTCCGCGATCCCAGAGTCAAAGCGGTTATTGGGGCAAATCCAGTTAATAGCAGCATTTTCGGGCAAAAAGGTATTAGTAAGATTCAAATACCTGTGCTGTTTCTCAGTGGAAACTACGATCCGGCAACGCCTGCGGTGTTTGAACAACTGCGATCATTTGTGTGGCTGACAACGCCCGATAAATATTTAGCCTTAGCAGAAGGGCAAGCACACGTCGATTTTTCTAACCTAGATGCTAATCTGTCGCAAGCGCTAAAAGCTATCCCCGATTTGACGCTGCCTGAGCCTAGTTTGCTCAAAAGCTATACTCAGCCGATGGCACTTGCTTTTTTTGAGATTTATCTTGCCAACAACGCTCAATTTAAACCCTATTTGACCTCCTCTTACCTAAAATATCTCAGTCAAGAGCAGCCGTTTCAAGCTTTCCTCATTAGTACGTTTTCTGAACCAGCCCTCATTGAGGCAATTGAAGATTTCAGAGCTAGAGAGGGTAAGCTCATTCAGTGATATCTTTCAGTCATCGACTAAAGGCAGCTACAGTACTAATTTCCAATGTACAGAAGTTTTCAAAATTATGATGGAGATTAAAGTGAACAATCAATCTACTACGCCCAATTCCTCAGTTGATGCCAGACTGATTAATAATTTACGTCGCGCACGTCTAGATTTTGAGGAAGTAGGATTACAGTTAGAGGAAGTTATTTCTCAATTAGAGGCAAGCTTGCGTCAACAAAGATTAGAACGCATCAAGCAAAAACAGGAATTATAGGTTACTCCCAAAATAAGTAAAACCATGATTCAGGAAATTCCTCAGACCATACCCTCGACTCAGCAGAAAATTGCCTACAACAATCAACCCGATTATACACAACCTCTATTAGAAATTCCTGAAACGGTACGGCAGAAATTGCTGAATCGTCTGGCTTTTCTCTATGGAGAGGCACAAGCAAAAGCCTGTATTGGCGAACTCGAAAGAATTCTCAAAGTCCATTATGCTCACAAACCCTCCGAAATGATCGCAGCCGAAGAAGTGTTTAGAGAAAGCGATTATTTTACACAAAAAGACATGGTTTTGATTACCTATGGCGATTTATTATGTAGTGAAACCCTTTCTCCTCTGGCAACTTTGGAAAAATTTCTGCAAGATTATGTAGAATTGCATGAAATTTTTAGTACTATCCACATCCTGCCTTTTTTCCCCTATTCTTCAGATCGAGGATTTTCGATTACTGATTACCGTATGGTCGATCCTAATTTGGGATCGTGGCAGGATATCGCCGACATTGGCAATGCTTATAAATTAATGTTTGATGGGGTTTTCAATCATATTTCTGCCAAAAGCCAAGTTTTTCAAGAATTATTAAACGGACATCCTGACTACAAAGATTTTGCCACTGTCTATCGCTCTCCCGACGAACTCACGCTCGAACAGCGCCGCATAATCGTGCGCCCTCGTACTTCCGACATTCTCACAGAATATCAAGCCATTGACGCTTCTATCTGGGTTTGGACAACGTTTTCTCCCGATCAAATCGATCTCAATTACCGCAATCCCCAAGTCCTGCTCTACGTGATTGATACGCTACTGTTGTATATTCGACGAGGGGCGAGTCTGGTGCGTTTGGATGCTGTGACTTACCTTTGGGACGAACCAGGAACGACAGGAGCAAATTTAGAACAAACGCATCAAGTGATTAAACTCTCACGCGATATTTTAGACGTGGTTGCGCCAACGGTGACTTTAGTCACAGAAACCAACATCCCTCACGAGCAAAATATTTCTTATTTTGGCAATGGTAGCGATGAAGCGCAGATCGTTTACAATTTTGCGCTGCCGCCGCTCGTTCTTTACACGTTTTACACCGAAGATAGCACCGCACTGTCGAAGTGGGCAGACGGCTTAGACTATCCTTCGGTGACCACGACGTTTCTCAACATACTCGACACTCACGACGGGATTGGCTTAATGGGGGTCAAAAATATTCTGTCTACCTCAGAAATTGACTTTATTATTCAAAAAGCCAGAGAACATGGGGCGTTTGTCTCTTATAAAACCGGAGAAGGCGGCAAAGACGAACCTTACGAGATTAATTCCACTTGGTTTAGTGCCATCAATCTCGACAGCAGCGACGAACCGATGGACTTGCGAGTCAAGCGATATGTTGCCTCCCGTAGTCTGGCACTGGTACTGCGAGGCATTCCGGGGATTTACTTTCACGGGTTGGTTGGAACGCTCAATGATGTCGAATCGGTCATGCGAACGAAATCCAAACGAGACATCAACCGTAAAATTCTTCATGCAGAAGAACTCAGCAGTGACTTACGCAATCGCAATACCAAACTCTCCTATCTGGTCAAACAACTGCGAAAACTCCTAGAAATTCGCGTCCGGCAAGCCGCTTTTCATCCCAATGGCTCTCAGCAGGTTTTGCCGCTTTCCCCGGCTATTTTTGCCCTCCTGCGAACGTCTGTCGATGGCAAAGAACACATCCTGACGCTCACCAATGTCACCAACCAAGAAGGCCAAATTGCGATCGATCTGTCTCCTTTAGAAATTGAGGCTAAGCACTGGTACGATCTCGTCGGTCGGCGAGGCTGGATGGCGAAAGATCAGCAATTAACCGTGATGCTGCAACCTTACGATGTGGTGTGGTTGATTCCTTTTGTTGAATTAGAACGGGGGATTGAATCAGGCAAATAGAGACCCCGTGTGCAGTAGTCCCTGCCAAGGAGACTATCAAATTTCCCATCTGTACATTTTATCCGTAAATGATATCCTAACCTATAGAAATAACCATCCTATCTCTCAGGCATGGTAGTAGGTCGAGAGGCTACAAAGCGAGTCAATGCTACCTACCCAGGAGCCAAAATGTCAGCCATTACTTTGGAAATTTTTTTTCTTGTCTTGCTCATCGTTGCCAACGGCATTTTTTCTGGGTCAGAAATTGCTGTCGTTTCCTCTCGTAAAGTGCGTTTAGAAAGAATGGCCGTTCGCGGAAATCGGCAAGCTCGCAGTGCGCTCAAACTGGCCAACGCACCCAACGATTTCCTGGCAACAGTGCAAATCGGCATTACGTTAATTGGCATCCTCAGTGGTGCGATTGGAGGGGCTACCCTGGCGCAACGCCTCAAGCCTGTTTTTGAGAGCATTTCCTTTCTTCGCCCTTACAGTAGCGGACTCAGCGTCGTCGTTGTCGTGACGCTTATTACCTATTTTTCCCTGGTTATTGGGGAATTAGTTCCCAAACGCATTGCCCTGACCCATCCTGAACAGATTGCTTGCTCGATCGCTCGACCGATGCGACTGCTGTCAGTGGTGACGGCTCCTTTGGTTCATTTACTCGGCACCTCAACAGAAGGGTTGCTTCGACTCTTAGGCATCCGAGCAGCAGACAACCTGTTTTTGACAGAAGACGAAATTAAAGCCCTCATCCAACAAGCGACTGATGTGGGAACTTTCGAGGAGTCGGAGCAGGACATGGTCGAACGAGTGTTGCGCTTGAGCGATCGCCCGATCAAAGCTTTGATGACCCCGCGTTTTGAAATCACTTGGCTCGACCGAGAGGAATCCCTAGAAGACCTCCAGCATCAAATCCTCGATAGTGGTTACTCGCGTTTTCCAGTCTGTCGAGAAAGTTTGGATATTTGTATTGGTATTTTAGCGGGGAATACGTTTCTGGGCGCTCGCCTGCGGGGACAAGAGATTCATTTAGAATCAATGCTTCAGCCACCGCTCTACATTCCTGAAAATACCTCTGCTTTGCGGGTGTTAGAGCAATTCAAAGAGACAGGCATCCATCTAGCTTTGATTACCGATGAATATGGCTCGATTGAAGGATTAGTCACGCTCAATGATTTTATGGATGCGATCGTTGGCGGCATTCCCTCGCCAGAAGAGTTACAAGAACCGATGGTCATTCAACGCGAAGATGGTTCTTGGCTGTTAGATGGCTTGCTTTCAACCGATGAAATTAAAGATTTGCTCGACAAAGAATCCCTACCAGGTGAAGAAACAGGCTACTATCACACCCTCGGCGGTTTAATCGTCAATTTTTTAGGACACATTCCTCAGTCGGGAGAGCATTTTGAGTGGGAAGGGTTGCGCTTTGAAGTGGTCGATATGGACGGCAACCGGGTCGATAAGGTGTTAGTTTCCGCCGTTTTACCCGAAGAAACGACTGACAGGCAAGCTACTGATTCTTCTGACTCTCCGCCTTCAGACAACACATATTCTTAGTTTAACCAGACATTTCAAACATATAACCCCTACCACGAATCGTTTTAATAAATTTTCCCTCTAAATCGTCAATTTTTTTACGAATTTGACCGATATGAACGTCTACTTTACGTTCTGCTCCAATTTCGCTATTGTCTCCCCAAACGGCTGACAGTAAATCGCTTCTTTCCCACACACGATTAGGATGGGTGGCGAGAAAATGCAGTATTTCAAATTCTAGAGCAGTCAAGGGAATCACGCGATCGCTCAACGTCACTTCACAGCGTTCAATATCAATCACTAGCGCATTAAAAGTCATGCGGCTTTCCGAAACACCGACTGAGTGATAAGCAAGTTGTCGCCGCTTAAGCAGAGCAGCGATTTTCGCTTTCAGAATTTCCAAATTAAAGGGTTTAGTTAGATAATCATCTGCTCCTTGTTCAAACCCTTCCAGAATATAATTAGTATCTGTCATGCAAGTGAGCATCAACACCAGCGTCCCCGTCTGTCGAATTTCTTTACACAGATTGAACCCACTTTCATCGGGTAAATTGACATCCAGAATCACCAAATCCGGGCTGAGCTTTTGAAAAAGTTGTCGGGCAGTTCTAGCATCGGAGGCTGCTTCAATGTAATAGTTGTTATAGCTAAAAAATCGTGAGATAAGGTGGCGGACAGACGAATCGTCATCCACAATGAGAATTTTTGATTTTGGAGCATTCATATTCATGACAGTTGTCGTTCAAATGCAATTAAAAAATTAGCGTAATGAGTTTTTCAAAAAATGTCTCTCGACCAGTCGCAATCCCCTCTCATTGAGGTGTTACGCACGCTAGCCAATCGACAAGAGTCCGCTTTTTATGCCCCCGGACACAAGCGAGGACAGGGAATGGCTCAACCATTGAAAGAATGGTTCGGACAAGCTGTTTTCCAAGCAGATTTGCCAGAGTTGCCAGCGTTAGATAACTTATTCACCCCGACAGGGGTTATTAAAATTGCCCAAAAACTTGCAGCAGAAGCATTTGGTGCCCAATTTACCTGGTTTTTAATCAATGGCTCAACCTGTGGAGTCATTGCTGCTATTTTGGCTACCTGTCGTGCGGGAGAAAAAATCATCTTACCTCGGAACGTCCATCAATCTGCGATCGCAGGATTGATTCTCTCAGGCGCAATACCTGTCTTCATCAACCCTGAATATGACCCCGAATGGGATCTTACTTACAGTATTCCCACACGATCAGTAGAAATTACCTTAAAACAACATCCTGATGCCCAAGCGGTTTTTATCGTTTCCCCGACTTATCACGGTATCGGGGCAGATGTGGCAGCAATCGCCCAAATTACCCACTGCTACGGCATTCCTTTATTGATAGACGAAGCACACGGGGCCCATTTTACCTTTCATCCCAATTTACCACCCAGTGCCTTAGCATCGGGAGCCGATCTAGTCATTCAATCGACGCATAAAGTGTTAGGGGCAATGACACAAGCTTCTATGCTGCACCTGCAAGGCGATTACATCGATCTCCAACGCATAACTAGTGCTTTACAATTGGTTCAATCCACTAGCCCCAGCTATATCCTACTCGCTTCACTCGATGCAGCGAGGCAACAAATGGCTCTGTACGGAGAGGCTTTATTAACAGAAACTTTAAATTTAGCCGAAAGTGCGAGACAACAACTTAGTCAAATCGCGCAACTGTCAGTTTTAACTTATGATAAACCCCAGCCAGGTTTTCACTCGCTAGATACAACGCGACTAACCGTCAATGTCAGTCAATTAGGATTGAGTGGTTTTGAAGTCGATGAAATCTTGCACCAGCAATTTAGCGTAACCGCAGAACTTCCTCTGTTACGTCACCTGACGTTTATCATTTCTATCGGCAATACTTCCCATGATATCGAAGAGCTTGTTAACGCCTTTCAAATCCTTTCTAATCAGTCAAAAGTCAAAAACAATATTCCTCTTGTCCCCTTATCTCCTTGTCCCCTTGTCCCCGTCTCTCCCCGTGAGGCATTTTTTGCCGCGACAGAAATAGTTGATAAAGTAAAGGCAATTGGGCGTATTAGTGCGGAGTTAATCTGTCCCTATCCACCAGGAATTCCGGTGTTGATGCCAGGAGAAGTGATTACAGAAGAAGCGATCGCTTACTTAAAACAAGTGCTAGCTTTAGGGGGAAACATTACCGGATGCAGCGATCCGACTTTACTAACTTTTAAAGTAATTTGTTAACCTTGCAAATAATTGGTTAGTATAAAAATAGTATTTTACTGGTTAGAAGCTATCAAAGGAGATTTTGGGCATGAGTGACGACGAAGAATTGAAAAAGTTGATCGCTTCTAACGCCAAGTCCATCCAAGCTTTAGCCGATGCCATAGCACAAGAAAGAATTGAGAGACAGCGTATGGAGCGTCGGTTGTATGAATCAATGGCTAAAATGTCTGATGCAATGGCGATGGTTGGGGCTGCTCAAGCCAGTTTTTGGGAAGTTCAAGCCGATTATTATCGCCGCCTTGACGAAATGGACGAGCGACAAGCTACCCTTATTGAAATTCTTAACAGAGTAACGCAGAAATAGATTGTAGATTAGAAGCTAACACCTATTATCCGATATCAAGACATTTCTCAATCGTAGCCACGACAGATTGAGCGAGAGACTCTAGATCGTACCCACCTTCGAGTCCAAAAAGAAGGCGGCGGGTAATGCCAAGAAGATATTCAGTAAAAATGCCATAATCGGACGGCAACAGAGAGATACCTGCGAGAGGATCGGCATCATTGGCATCGTAACCGGCACTGACAATCAGAAAATCGGGATTAAAAGCTTTTAAAAAGGGAATAACTTGTTCTTCAAAGGCGCTTTGATATTGGGTGAGGGTACTGCCTACCTTCATAGGAATATTGAGGACGTTGCCATGTTGCCCGCGATCACTGGCTTGTCCTGTTCCAGGATAACAGGGAAATTGGTGGAGAGAACAATAGGCAATATCGGGATGGCTTTCGACAATCGCCTCTGTTCCGTTGCCATGATGCACGTCCCAATCGAGAATCGCCACGCGGTTAATACCGGGCTTTTCTAAGGCATAGTGAGCAGCGATCGCAGCATTAGCAAACAGGCAAAAACCCATCCCCGTGTTGCTGAGGGCATGGTGTCCGGGCGGACGAGCTAAAATGAACGCTGGACTATCATTCGTCAAAACACGATCAATCCCGTCTAGCCAAGCACTGACAGCTAACAGGGCAATATCATAACTGCGAGGAGAAACGGGGGTATCCATATCCAGCCTTCCCCCGCCTGTCTGTGCTAGCTGCCGTACTCGCTGGATGTAGCTAGCGGTGTGGAGTTTTTGCAGGTAAGGCAAGACATCTCGTTGCTTGATGGGGGTAGGAAGTTGCCAGTCTAATTGATCAGTCCAAGTAACGCTTTGTAAGGCTCCAACAATGGCAGTGAGTCGTTGAGGGCGTTCAGGATGGAAGTGCCCGGTATCGTGTTTGAGAAAGTCGTCTGAGTAAATAATCGGAAACATGAGCGACTGAGAGAATATTAAAATATCTTATCATTTTTAATCGTTAACACTTGCGGCGGCGTGGCATCGGGCGGATAGAGAAAATCTAGTTTAATCAGTCGCCATTGCTTGCCCGGAATTTCCTGTGTCACTAAAGGTTGTCCCTGCTCACCGCGACGCTGAACGAGATGAAAGTAGCGCGTCTGCCAGGTTCCGGTTTCATCGACAAAACGCACTCTTACGGTTCCCCGAAAAAAAACGGCATTAGCAGGCGGATCGAAAAAGCGCAATCCTCCGTCAATTTGGTCTTGTTTGATGGGGGTTTGCAAAGAAACTGTCACCGTTTGCGTCTCGTTAGTAGGATTGTACAACGGTAGGGTGAGGCTGTACTGTACTCCGTAGTTGCCGTGTGCTTTGTAGGCGGTGTCAGGATAACGCACCAGCATGGCAGCACTTTGAATCTGATGGGTTCCCAAGGTTCCTGTCTCTAAGGTACTCAACCCATAAGAAATGGCTTGTCCTGGCGGAGGAAGATGGAGATAGGGGTATGTTTCCTCGGTGGCTAATCTCGCTTGCCAAACTGAACCTTCAGATACGCCTGCTACTCTGCCGTAGATGATAGCATTCGCGCCTAGGGGTGAGGGAGCGCGATCGCGTGGCGTGGCTAAATCTGCCGTTTGTAGCAAGGTTTCCCATTCTTCTAGGGTAGGCGATCGCTCCTCTCCCGTCTCGTCTGTTGGCGCAAACATGGCTAAACTGGCGGCATACACTTGTCCATCACTTTCTAGGCGAAAATAAGAAGACCTACCGTTAATGGGGGGGTCGAGATCTCGGACTGGAATTGGTAAATTGAGCAGGATTTGACTATTTCCAGGTTCAATTACTAATTCTGACGGGAAAATCCCCTGTCGAACGCCTCTAGCGATGTCTCCCATTACGCGGCTTCCTGGCCCTGCATAAGTCTGTCCCTCTGCATCTTCGACTTGTGAAGGCAATTGAATAAAGGGTGCGTCTGGTTGACTTAAATAAGTGGCTGCCTGCAAAATTTTAACGGTGACAGGTTTTGTCCCCGGATTGTACAAAATAATGCCTAAATAGAGGGTGCGTAAATCGTCAGGAGTGGATGCTTTCGCGACATGATGGGCAAAGAGATCAAATCGTCCCTCAAAAGCATAATTAAGATGAGCATAGGGATAAGTTTTGCCGATGGCTGGAAAAGTTGATAATAATATTCCTGGATTGAGAATTAATTCAGGACTGTTACTGTTAAAAACAGGAACGCGATCAAGCCTTCCGGGTAAAGGACGAACCTCCTGCGGTTGTACAATTTCTATGGGCGGTGGAGGAGAAGCTTGAGCGAGGGTCAAAAAGGGTAATATCATGTTTTAAGTATCTTTAAAAACATTTACAGGCATCTTTCACTCAATGATTCAAGTCGTGACAGCCATGTATTGAAATGAGGACACTTGCTCCGAATTACTTGTAATCCTATTTTTCCAGCAAATAGTATTCCAAGAACGTTCTTGTTATAATCAGGAAACTGGGCAATAATACGTTTACTAGCCGCAGACTTTCGGACTCAGCCAATCCTGGAAAGTCAGGATGAAGGGCATACAAATCAATCATAGTAGTAAAGAACACATTAGAACTTTTCTCTTGCTTGAGAAAACGCCGAATATCGTTTCTCATCGGCTCGTACTTGCGCCCACCGCCACGATGCACCTTACCCTTTTTTTTAGCATGAGCGATGAGTATTATTTTATCCATAAACACTTTATATTGACTCAAATGCTGTTTTACTAAGTTGTCAGCGAAAGTCTGTTCGGTTTGTCCTTCAGCAAATAGATAGAGGCGTACCATTAATGCGGGCCTCCACCGATGATATTTTTCTCCCAGATTTCTCCCAGACTATATTCTTCGAGCCAATCTTCCAATTTTGTAGAATCTTGTCGCTCAAATTGCGACTCTTTACCCTCTCGATCTACCGCAATGATATCTTCAGGATTAAAGTTATCCAAGAAAGAACTAGATTGAGTGCTGATGAGAATTTGTGTATGGTGCGAAGCCTTGTTAAACAAGCCAGCCAGAACATTAAGAGCATAGGGATGAAGACCCAATTCCGGTTCATCAACAATAATAAGTTTCGGCAGTTCATCTTCTGGTTGCAAAAGCAATGTGGTAAGGCATATTGCTCGCAAAGTACCGTCCGAAAATTGGTGCGGCCCGAACACCTGATCTGACCCTTTTTCCCGCCAGTCTAAAATAACACGACTATATCTATCTGGCTCAAGGGCAAAGTCATCGAAAAATGGTGCAATCAGACGGATTGTTCTCACGATGCGATGATAAGCTGAACCACCGTTCTCATCGCGGAATCTCAGCAGTAATGCCGCTAAATTTCCGGCATTAGGCATTAGCCAGCGATTGTCACCCACATAACAAGATTGACGAACCTCCGCCGTAGAAGATGTATCGTGAAAGTGATAGACACGGCAGCGATTGAGCAAGAATCTGAGTGCTTTAGCTGTTGGCATACCTCCGTCTGCTGCTTCGCTGATTTTTGTCTCCTGATGTCCTGCACCCAACGAGTCAGTCTTTGGAGAAGAATGATCCGTTTGCCAGAAACTCAAGGTTTCCTCGGCAAAAATGAGTGAATCCCCTGCGGCATGAAATAAGCGAATGGTGTAGATATTTATTCCGGTTTCAACCTCAAACTCTAGTCGCGTCTCTATTTGCGGTGTGACTTTAGAGCCAAAATGCAAGAGGGATTGAGCGCGTCCAGATGTGCCGACATATTGTTGAAGTCGTCCGGCCATTATTTCATTCAGCATCTTGAAAAACGAAACAAGATTGCTTTTGCCTGCTCCGTTTGCGCCAATCAAGATATTTAAAGGACGCAACTCAAGATCCATCGTTTTAATCGATTTAAAGCCGTTGAGGATGATTCGTCGCAGCTTTATAGGATTATTCCCTAGCATTTTTACCCTTTATCACTGATTTTCAATACTTCTACCAAAAATGCCCATTTATCGGCAATTTCTTCTATCATTTTTGTCGTAGGTTTTCCTGCACCATGACCAGCTTTTGTTTCAATACGAATTAAAACAGGATTATCTCCTGAATGCGCGGCTTGTAAGGCGGCAGCAAATTTAAAACTATGAGCAGGAACCACGCGATCATCGTGATCGGCAGTGGTAATTAAAGTGGCAGGATAAGCCGTTTCTGGTTGTAAATTATGTAGGGGAGAATAATTATATAATCCTTTAAATTCTTCCTCATCTTCGGGACTTCCATACTCAGAACACCATGCCCAACCGATAGTAAATTTAGAAAAACGTAACATATCCATTACGCCAACTGAAGGCAAGGCAGCCGCAAATAAATCGGGACGCTGAGCCATGCAAGCACCGACTAGCAAACCTCCGTTACTGCCTCCTCCGATCGCTAATTTTTGTGCTGAAGTATAGCCATTATCAATTAACCATTCGGCAGCCGCAATAAAGTCATCAAAAACATTTTGTTTTTTTAATTTCATGCCTGCCTGATGCCATTGTTCTCCGTATTCTCCCCCCCCTCGTAGGTTGGGGACAGCATACACTCCTCCCATTTCCATCCAGACAATATTACTCACTGAAAAATTAGGCGTTAGAGATATATTAAAACCACCATAACCATAAAGATAAGTCGGATTGTTACCATCAAGCTTTAAACCTTTTTTATGAATAATAAACATCGGGATTTCTGTCCCATCTTTACTAGAATAAAAAATCTGTTTAGTTTCAAATTCATCACTGTTAAAATCAACTTTTGGCTGACGAAATAAGGTGCTTTCCCCCGTTGCCATATCGTAGCGATAAATTGTTGAAGGCGTTGTAAAACTCGTAAAAACGTAAAATGTTTCAGTGTCGTATCGCTTACCGCCGAATCCTCCCGCCGAACCAATTCCGGGCAATTCGACTTCTCGTACAAACGAACCACTTAAATTAAATATTTTAATGGAGGAATGAGCATCTTTTAGGTAATCACAAACCAATTGATTATTGAGTACCCCAACGCCTTCGAGGGTTTCTTCTGCTTGCGGAATAATTTCTTGCCAATTTTCTTTTTCGGGGCGATTAATATCGACGGCAATAACTCTTCCTTTTGGTGCGTTCAAATCTGTTTTAAACCAAAAAGTAGACCCATCATGATCAATAAAACTATAGTCCGCTTCCCATTCATTAATCAGTTCAATGACTTCTGAATTAGGATGCTGTAAGTTTTGATAAAAAACTAAATTTTTAGAGTCAGTTCCTCGCCAAACACTGATAATTAAATAACGTCCATCTTCGGTAACGCTTCCACTAAATCCCCATTCTTTAACATCGGGACGATGGTAAATTAAGACATCCTCTGATTGAGGCGTTCCCAATCGGTGATAGTAGAGTTTTTGATAATAATTAACATCTTCAAACTGGGTTTTCTCAGTGGGTTCGTTATAGCGGCTGTAGAAAAACCCCTGATGGTCATGAGTCCAAGAAACTCCTGAAAATTTAACCCACTTTAGATGATCTGACAAGTCTTGTTCTAGTTCAATTTCTTTAACTTTCCACTCAACCCAATCTGAACCAGAACTCGAAAGTCCATAAGCTAAATATCTTCCATCTTCACTCACCGATAATCCCGCAAGTGCAACCGTTCCATCTTCGGAAAAGGTATTAGGATCGAGCAAAGTTTTAGGCGTATCGTCCAGGTTTTTTAAAGTATAGAGGACGCTTTGATTTTGTAGCCCATCATTTTTAAAATAGAAATAGCGATCGCCTTCTTTAAAGGGAATGCCATATTTTTCATAATCCCACAATTTGGTTAAACGTTCTTTAATTTTGTCTTTCACAGAAAGTTGTGACAAATAATCAAAGGTAAGGTTATTTTGTTGTTCTATCCAAGCTTTCGTTTCTTCTGAGTTGGGTTCCTCTAACCAGCGATAAGGATCGCGTACTTCTATGCCATGATAGATATCTATTTGATTGCTTTTGCGACTAGTAGGGTAAGAAAAATTGAGGGTAGACATAATATTAGGAAATGCGGACTATGATTTGAATGATTGAATGAGGACTATGATTGATGGGATTAAGAGGACAATTCATCTTGTTGGAGTAACCATACTCCACTATAAGTCATTCCTGAATCATCAGGCTGTACGATTAAAAAATGCAATCCTTTACTTGCTTGTTTGCGCTGTTCGTAATGAGTTGCAGCTTGAGCAACTATACTATCTTCAAAGGTGGCTAAAATCCAGCGATCTGCTAATCCAGCTTCTAAAACTAATCCACCCGATCGCTCAATTTCGGTAGGTATATAATTTAATGAATAAGGCTTAATATCAGCTAGCCATCGAGCTAAATACATGGATTTTTTATCTCCATAAATAATCACGCCAGGTAGCTTAACCGTTGAAGCAATGCCTAAATTGTTAGGAGATAAATTGCTAGGAATATCTAAAATAGGAATGGGGCGATCGCGGAAAAACTCAACGATTTCACTGGCTGGAAAGGTAGCAAATTGCCATTTTTCCCCCCATAAATTCTCAGGTAAGCTTTGAGGAGCAGATTGTTCTACTCTAATCGGATTATAAGCGAGCGAGCCATATTTTGCTTGAAGGAGTTTTTTTAAGGCAGGGGTGTGTCGGGTTGCCTCAACGCGAATCCCTAATTTTTCGGCTGCTGCTGTGAAAAGACCTATTGATTGAGGACGAAAAACAGCGATTACAACGGGAGAACTTGGCTCGATAAGCGGCTGAATTTGAGAAACTAGCCAATCAGGATTAGCTGCTGATTGAGGGCAGGTTACTTCTTGAATAATTTTACCAGCTTCATCACAAATAATCAGTGACCACAGAGGATTTTCCTTTCGCTCCGGTGGTGAGTGCTTATAAAAATCAGCTTGCCAAATCTGCATCTTATATCAGTTATTAGTTATCAATAGGGCAACGCCGATGTGGTTGACCCGTAAACTATCGCTCTGTTCAATTGTATCTTTTTTAAGATAAAATTAAATACAGATTAGCGGTTTTTCTAAAAAAATAAGTTATGGAAGATTTAGGTCAAATCGAGGATTGGTTAGAAATTGGCATTATTCTGGCTCCACATGGATTGCGAGGGGATTTAAAAGTGTCTTCAAGCACTGATTTTCCTGAACGATTTGAACAACCAGGCAAGCGGTTGCTGCAATCTCCTGATAAGCTCTCGTCAGAAACAGTTGAGTTACTCAGTGGGCGGCATATTCCTGGTAAAAACCAGTATGTCATTCGGCTGAAAGATGTTGATAATCGCGCTCTCGCTGAGGCATTACGGGGATATAAATTATTTGTCTCTCACCATGAACGTCCCCAACTTGCCGAAGACGAATATCACATTGCGGATTTAATCAATCTAGAAGTTCATCATCAACAGACAGGCAAAGTAATCGGCATTGTTACCAATATTTTATGGACAGGAAATGATTTACTGGAAGTTAAATTATATCAGCCACCTACAGATGAGATAGCAAAGGATACTCTCTCTACTCAACCCTCTAAAAAGAAACAGACTTCCCAGACAGTTTTAATTCCCTTTGTCAAAGAGATTGTTCCTGTTGTAGACCTTGAAAAGGGAAGATTAGAAATTAATCCACCGCCAGGATTGTTAGAGTTAGAGACATAGTAATTCTCAATGATTTGTGAGTATGAGTGCGAGCGTCCCGCTCGCTTGTGAGCAAGAATGTATTTAATCTAATTTATTTGATTCTTATAAAATATGAAAAAGCCGTTAAATATCAAAGTGCTTTCGGTTGAATCAATTTTGTTAGCCGTCATTGCGATCGCTGTTTTTATTAGAATCATTAATTTGGGCAGTCGAGAGTTTTGGTATGATGAAGTTTTATCTTTGTTACTATCAACAGGACAGAAAGTAAATTATAAAAGTCCTGAAGATCTACCTGTCATTTTAGCTAACTATACAGCTTTGCTAAAACTTCCGATAGAAAATGGATTAAAAGATAGTTTTCAAACCCTCGAACAACTTTTAAAAGGATTAGTTGCCGAACCACACCCGCCTTTATTTTTTCTAGAGCAACATTTTTGGCTGAGATGGTTTGGTAATTCAGAAATAGCAATGCGAAGTTTAGTTGTCCTATTTAGCATTGGGGCGATGGGATGTGCTTATGGCATAGGGCGGCGTTTGTTAAGCTATCGGGGAGGATTATTATTTGCTGCACTTTTGGGGATAAATCCCTATTTTCTCTTTCATTCTTTAAACGTGCGAATGTACAGTTCACTCGTTTTTTGGACATTACTCAGTACGTGGTCACTTTTAAAATTGATGCCTTTACAAGCGCGTGAAAATGAAAATCCAAAAAGAAAAATAGGCTGGATAGTTATATTAATGAGCGCGATAACCGCAGGATTTTTAACCTTTTATTATTTTGCTTGCTGGATCGTAGTTTTAGCGATTTTGGTATTGCTTTTAGATAGGCGGCGATGGTGGCAATATGCGATTTACTTTATCGTTAGTATTGCGATTACAACTCCTTGGTTACTATGGGGAACAAGACAGCAATTACGCAATGCTGATTTAGATCGTTTTACGGCTTCAGAAGGTGCGATCGCTGCTTTGTTTCAACACCTCCAAGAATTTATTCAAGTCTTAGGCATTCAGTTATTTATTGGAGATTGGGTTAGTATTTTACCGCCTTTAGCAGCCACAATTGCAGGAATAATTGCGACTCTCATTTTGGTAGGATGTAGCATCAGTCTTTGGCGTAGTCAACAACGCCAATTATTAGCAATAGGATTAACTTTGGGAATTTTCCCCTTAATTTTAATGCTATTACTAGATATCTTTACTGGTAAGTTCACCTTGGGTTTTGGCTGGGGACGTTCTGTTATTTTTGTGCTACCGGGATGTTTATTTCTAGTGGTTATTTGGCTAGAGCGTTCTGCAAAAAAATGGCAAACACCTGCTATTTTTGTAGTGCTAATTCTTTATTTAAGTATTAGTGTAGCTGATTTGACGCTCCGCCCTCGTTGGATGTTTCACCAACTGGCTGAAATGGTCAATCAACAACCTCAAACACCTACTTTAATTGTTATGAATTCTCCTGCTTGGGGTCATGTTTTGCGTCTTGCTTATTATTTACCTCCATCTTCTCCCCTTAGCTTATTGGTGCAGAAATCAGATACCCTAGCACCGACTTTAACCCCTACTTTGGTAGAAAAATCCGAAAAATATCAACGAATTCTCTGGTTAGATAGTGCGCGTCCTGTTTGGGGAAAACCGAGTACAGAAGAACAAAAAAAGCAGGTTCAGCAAGTATTAGAAAATCGATTTGACTTACAAGATACTCAGTCGTTAACAGGAACCTGGGAATTAGACAATTTTACAGTCAAAGTTTATCGGCGTAGGACAGATTGATACCCTGCTATCAAGTGTCTCTCTCAAGAGAGAGGTTGGCAAAAGGGGGACTAAGTTTAAAATATGAGAAATGACAACTTAATCTCCTAAAACTCATGGCTAATATTGTGGAAAATATTGCTAGCGCGGAAAATTTGACAACCTTGCTACAGGCAATTGAAGTGACACAATTAGAGGAAACACTAAAAAGTACTGGAATTTTTACGGTTTTTGCCCCTACTAATGAAGCTTTTGCCACACTTCCGACGGAAATGTTCGATGCCTTGCAGAAAGATACCTCTAAGCTTAAGCGAATTATCGCCTATCATATTGGTTTTGGAGACGTGAGAGCAGAAGATCTTTTAGAAATTGAAGAAGTAATGACGATGGAAGGCTCAATTATTGCTGTTGATGCCTCAAACGGACAAATTCGACTCAACGACGCTAACGTTATTAACGCCGACATTTTGGTTGATAATGGCGTAATTCATCTGATTGACAAAGTACTCGCACCAGCGTTGGTTCTCAGTGAATAATTTTATACAGTAACTCACCTTAAATTTTTTTTGCTCTGTCGAGAGAGCTATTTATTGGTAGTAAGCTGTCGTGCATCTAAATTACATATTAGTCTTTGCCTCTTGCAAGAGTGCCTTTTGCCTGATCTCAACCAGTAATTTAAATGTTCTACAACTTATGTCACTCGTTTTTAGGAGTTATTTGATTAATAATTTCAACAATTTGCTCTTGCATCTGCACTTGTCTCTCCTCATTGCTTGTCTGACGCTCAGACAACTGAGCCAACTGATGATAATAGTCTGATTGCACTTCATAAAAACTTGACTGAGCAGCAGCGATTCGACTTAAGTATTGATATAATTGATTGCGATCTTTCTCCCACTCTCGATAAGCTTTTTGTCTCTCCTCCCTCTCAGCCGCTAAAGCAGCCGATAAAGCTTCAATCGCTTTAGCATTGGAAGCAATTAACTGATTAATTTCTTCATTAGTCATATTTTGCTCCTAAAAATTTCTCTAAAGAGCTAAATTTTTTTATTTTACACTTAACGGTGCATCAGGGAAAATTTGAGGGGCATTGGCGGGAACAGCTACCTGGACTCGCGCCCCGATGGGTAGTTGGGTGCTGATGGTCGTTCGGGCATGGAATTGGTTGCCAGAAGGAGTTTCTAGGCAGTAACGATATTCGCGTCCTAAAAACTGGCGATCGCGTATAATAATCGGACTAGATTCATCGGCAGCGATAAAAATATCTTCTTGCCGCAGCATTAATTCTCCTTGGTGGCAGCTAGGGGTCGGAGTCGGAATTTCCCACTGACCAATTTCGGTCGTCCAAAAATTACCTTGCCGCCGCGCTGGAATAAAATTAGCCTGGGTGACAAATTCAGCCACGAAGCGAGAGGCGGGGCGCGTGTAGATGTCTTCTGGCGTTCCTAGCTGTTCGATTTTACCGAGACGCATCACAGCAATTTTGTCAGAAATGGCGAGGGCTTCTTCTTGATCATGAGTGACAAAAATGGCAGATGTGCCTGTTTCCTTGAGAATATGGCGGATTTCGTGGCGCAGTCGCTGACGAACTTGTACGTCTAGATTACTCAAAGGTTCATCGAGCAAGATTAAGGCGGGTTGAGGAGCTAAGGCGCGAGCGAGGGCAACTCGCTGCTGCTGTCCGCCTGAGAGTTCGTGGGGGTAGCGTTTTTCCAATCCTGCCAGTCCCACCAACAATAGCACTTGGGCAATTCGCTGTTGAATTTGCGGCTTGTTGAGGCGTTCTGGTTGGTGCTGCAAGCCAAAAGCGATGTTTTGAGCAATCGTCAGGTGAGGGAATAGGGCATAATCTTGAAATACCATACCTGTATTGCGCTGTTCGGGGGGTAGCCAACCACCTTCTCCCGCAATGACACACCCGGCTAATTTTATCGTTCCTGCCGAAGGCTGCTCGAAACCAGCAATCATCCGCAGCAGCGTTGTTTTCCCACAGCCAGACGGCCCCAGCAACCCTAGGATGTCTCCTTGCTCTAAGGTAAAACTGACGCAGTTGACGGCGGGAACGTAATGGTTAGAAAATTGCTTGGTAAGGCGATTTAGCTGAAGAATTAGGGAAGAATTAGCCATCATTGTGTCAGTTTCTTAGCGTTACTCTATCAGCCGTCTTAGATGACAGGGACAGGGGATAATAATATCACTGTATCAGTAAATTCTCTATAAATAGGAATCTTTCTCAAGAATAACACATGAGGGGTAAAACTGACCAGATCCAAGAAATTAAACCACTCACCAGTCTTACTGACACCATTTTAGTACCTCAAGGGGCTGAATATCGTGCCGTCTGTCGCGGACTGTACTCGTTAGCAAGTCGTCCCGCAATTGTCGCGATTCCAGTCGGCATTCAACCTGTAACACAATTTTTAGATCAGTGGCAACAAACTCCAGAGTTTATTAATAAGCCTCCTACCAAGCTGCTGTTAATGGGGTTGTGTGGCAGTTTATCTCCCCATTTTCGTGTGGGGGATGGGGTTATGTATTTAGGCTGCCTAGATGCTTGCAATGAGTTAGAATGCGACGCTCATTTGAGCGAGGCAATCAACCGCCAGTTTCAGTCTAGACTATCCTCAGTTAAGGGAGTAACGAGCGATCGCGTCATCTCCGCTGCCTTAGAAAAACAACACTTAGGCAAACGCTATCAAGCAGAAGTGGTTGATATGGAGGGTATGGCGGTTTTAGACTTTGGCAGGCGCTTCGACATTCCGGTAGCGATGTTGCGGGTTGTCAGCGATGACTGTCAGCAGGATTTACCCGATTTAACAGGCGCATTTACCAAAGATGGCCAGCTTAACCCTTTAATCTTAACTTATCAAATGATTAAACAGCCGTTCGGCGCGTGGCGGTTAATTCGCAGTTCTCTCCAAGCATTGCAGCAATTAAAATTACTGACGAGGAAACTTTTTAGTTAATAGTTAATGGAAAAGCGATTAGCCTTGGCGGTTAACAATGGTTTCTAGGTATTTTAAAATCCGTTGATTTTCGATGGCAAGTTCTCGAATATCAGCCGAGTTATTGTCAGTCCGCCTTCCCATGTCGATCAATTGACGCTGCATCTGATTAACTTGACGCTGCATTTCATCAACTCTTGGCAAAATCTCATTCGCTAAATTGGTGAGTGCCGCGATCGCTTTAGCATTAGAAGCAATAAGCTGTTTGATTTCTTCGTCAGGCATCGGTCGAACTTATTAGTTACTTGATTATTATATAGCGGTTCTCATACTGGTTAGGTACAGAGTTCCTCGTGTTAGGGAACAGAAAATATAATCAAGATGTACCTCACTGGTTTGAAAAACGCTATAGATAATATTTTTAACTTCAACTACAAGGATTTTGGGAAATTCTCTGCGAGGAAAGCAAAAAATCACAAATTATGACAACAATAGAGCAGATGTCTAGATAACACTCTAGTATTGGATATTATACAGTAATCTGTGGAGGGAGTTAAGAGATGACTAAGACTATCAGCTTTATCAATTTGAAAGGAGGGGTAGGAAAAACTACTACTGCTGTGAATGTTGCCGCATTTATGAGATTGCGAAAGATAAAAACGATGATGAACTAATAAGCTACTTTAAGCAATATAGTTCTGAACAACTCCGTCACATTATTAAATTCTTTGGACTTGGGACTATAAGTAGTAAATCCGTAGAAAAGTTATCTACTCATATTACTGATGCCGTAAGAAAAAGGCCTGCCGATGTATTTAGGAATCACGAGTGACTATGTTAGATAACCACCGCCTAACACTTCATGATCGTGGACTGAGGCAATTAGAATAGAAGGGTAAACCTAGCTTGGTAGAGTTTTTTAGATGGTTTCACCAGAATTAATCTCGATATTGAGAGAACTGAGTCGTTCAGACAAGTTCTCTATCATGCAGATTTTAATCTCGGAACTAGCCCAACAGGAAACGGAGCTAATTAAACTTGACCAATCTTATCCAGTGTGGTCGCCCTATGATGCAGTTGAAGCAGCAGATACGATGTTAAATGTGTTGCAAGCTGCCAAGACTCAAGACCATGCGTAACGCTGAACAATTTCCCTTTATTTCTAGTGATACTGCATTAGGCGAAGCTAGTTTTTGCCCATACTTACCCTTTACCTTATTTCATCAACAAGCTTCTGTCACAGTATCCGGTCTGTTGGATACTGGGGCAAGTGTCAATGTACTACCCTATTTAATAGGGGTCGAGCTTGGATGCGAATGGGAACGGCAAACAACAGCACTGAGTTTGACAGGGAATTTAGCTCAGTACGAAGCGCGTGTTGTGCTTGCTCAAGCCGTTTTGAGGCAGTTTGAGCCTGTACAACTGGTGTTTGCCTGGACACAAGCTACTAATGTGCCGCTTATCTTAGGACAAGTTAACTTTTTTATGGAGTTTGATGTTTGTTTTTACCGTTCACAGTTGCAGTTTGCAATTAGCCCAAAAACATAGGTAACGGCAATAGGAGTAATCGTGTCTACCACTTCCTCAATCGCTTTTCGTTCCCGTTGCGTCCAAGTTCTTGCCTGAGCAAAAATACAACATTGTAAAATGCCCCAAAGCTGCCCATCTTGGCACAAATGAGCGTGAATTAAACCGCGATGCCCAAAATTTTCTCGTTCAAAGTCTCGATTCAAAACTTCTGGTGAGGCGGTTTCTACATCTTCGACAAAGATAGAAGGTTTCGCTTGCGCTGCTGCCGCAAACATGGGATCTTCAGTTAATAAAGCCTCTGGTTCGAGTTTCCAGGTTTCATCGTAGATGTTAGGAATCTCTGGAGAACGCACCCAACAAAAAGGTACTCTACCAATGGAAAATTGCGGGTTACGTAGATAGAGAAAACAGCGATCGCACTGCAAAAACTCTCCTAAAACAGGCATCAATTCCTCAAAAAAGCTTTCTGCTTCTGAGTTGTCTGATAAAAGATTGGCAATTTTCTCAGGAAAACTTTGCGTCTTTGTGCCTTTGTGGTTCATATAAACTTGAATGGCTATATTTAAGAATCTTTAACAAATGTCCACTCTAATAACTTACGAGGAGCTTGTTTTAACGCTTCAACCAAACTAGCATTATCATCAAATTTGACTTGTGAAAGCGAAGATGCCTCAACATTTACCGTAAAGCGCTCGTCTTCAAAGCACCAAGGCATCACCGTCACTAATTTATTGCTAAACTGTTTAATATCGTAGCGTTGCCCATCGTGCGCTAGACTAATTTCTAAAGCACGTTCATCGTCAGGAAGTTCTTGCTGACAAAGAATGAGAGAGAGGCGATCGCACCATTGCAAAAAAGCATAAGAACTAGCTACCTCGTCTTTAGAAATGCCCAATTCTTTCTGCCATTGCTGTTGCAAAGACAATTGTTCGTCTAAAAATCGGTCTGCCGCCTCAGATTGTCCTTTTGTGCCGGAATTAAGGCGAAACAGGTGCATTGAGGTCATTAAAGCCACCCAACGTCCCCGATACAAGGCACGTTCGATATGCTGATACAAGCGATCGTAGTCGCAATCGGGGTTGAGGGTAAAGTCCATTGGTGCGCCGGCTTCCGTCAGAATGTTTTCTTCCCACTCGCGTTCTAAATCATCGTGGTGAGAAATGGCTGCGATCGTCTCGTAAAGTCGAGGTGGAGCCTCTTTTAGTCGCCATTGTCCGGCAATTTGAGCAGCCAGTAACGCATGAGCGCGATGATATATAATGTCCCATCCAGTCTGGGTAGGGTTAACAATCACAAAGCAGCCTCCTGTCGATTCCTGCTTTAGTGTAAGGCTCCTCAAAACAATCCTAAACCGTCTTGGGAGGGATTAATCGGGCAATGAGTCTTTTCTCGCAAGCGATCACGCTTAGCTACCCTCAAATTGTTTAGTAACACTTTTGTGTATTTATGTAGCGATTAAAGCGATCGCTTAAGATTGGCCTGTCTCAATCCACCTTGAGGGCGATAACCACTAAGATGGAGAGTAGCGACGAAAGTTTAATCGGCAAGCTTTCCCGACCATTGAGTACAGGCTAGGAGGATTTATGCGAGCAGTGTTGATGGCTGGGGGGTCTGGAACGCGATTGCGACCATTGACCTGCGACCTGCCTAAACCGATGGTTCCCATCTTGAATCGACCCATTGCAGAACATATTATCAACCTGTTGAAACGGCATCAAATCACCGAAGTGATTGCCACGCTTCACTACCTTCCCGATGTCATGCGCGATTACTTTCAAGATGGCAGTGACTTTGGGGTAGAAATGACCTATTCGGTAGAAGACGAACAACCGTTGGGAACCGCAGGCTGTGTTAAAAATATTGAAGAACTTCTGCGCGATACCTTTTTGGTCATTAGTGGCGACAGCATTACCGATTTTGACTTGCAAGCGGCGATCGCTTTCCATCACAGCAAGCGCTCTCACGCCACCATTATTCTCACTCGCGTTCCCAATCCGATTGAATTCGGCGTTGTCATTACCGATAAAGAGCAGCGCATCCGCCGTTTTTTAGAAAAGCCATCGGCCAGTGAAATTTTCTCTGACACGGTTAATACCGGAACTTACATTCTCGAACCGGAAGTGCTAGAGTACCTTCGGGCCAATGAAGAAAGTGACTTTTCTAAAGACCTTTTCCCCCTACTCCTAGAAAAAGACGAACCCATCTATGGTTTCATTGCTGAGGGGTACTGGTGCGATGTCGGTCATCTCGATGCCTATCGAGAAGCTCAATATGACGCGCTCTTGGGCAAAGTTAAACTCGACTTTGCTTACCCCGAAAAATCTCCTGGCTTGTGGGTAGGACAAAATACTTACATCGACCCCACCGCTAAAATTGAACCGCCTGTCGTGATCGGGGACAACTGCCGCATCGGAGCGGGAGCCATCCTCGAAGCGGGAACTGTCATTGGCGATAATGTCACGGTAGGAGCAGGAGCAGACCTGAAGCGGCCTATTATTTGGAATGGAGCAATGGTCGGTGATGAAGCCTATTTAGCGGCTTGTGTCATTGCCAGAGGGACGAGGGCTGATCGCCGTTGCCAGGTACTAGAAGGAGCAGTCGTCGGGCCGCTATCCACCATCGGCGAAGAAGCGCAAATCAGTTCCAACGTGCGGGTCTGGCCGAGCAAGCGCATCGAATCGGGCGCGATTTTGAACATCAATCTGATCTGGGGCAATACGGCTCGCCGCAACTTGTTCGGCCAGCGAGGGGTGACGGGACTGGCTAATATTGACATTACCCCAGAGTTCGCGGTGAAGTTGGGAGCCGCCTACGGCTCAACCCTTAAACCTGGCTTACAGGTAGTGGTGTCTCGCGACCAGCGCAGTGTCTCCCGTATGGTCAGCCGTTCCCTGATTGCAGGCTTGATGTCAGTCGGTATTAACATCCAAAACTTAGAAGCGACGGCGATTCCGATTACCCGTACCATCACTCCCAATTTGGGCGTTGCTGGCGGCGTTCACCTGCGGGCCGATCCCGATCGCCCGGATCATATTTTGATTGAATTTTTTGATGCTAAGGGCATTAATATCCCGAAATCTATTGAAAAGAAAATAGAAGGGGCTTATTTTAAAGAAGATTTGCGGCGCGTGGGCATTTCTGAAATCGGTGATATGTCCTATCCCGCTCAAGTCATTGAAACTTACCGCAAGATCTTTGAAACCCAATTAAATGTGGAAGCTATTCGCAACAGTGGTTCAAAAATTGTCATTGACTACGTTTACGGGGTTTCTGGGGCAATTTTGCCGGAACTACTCACTAAATTTGGCTGTGATGCGGTAGTGCTTAACGCCAGCTTGCGCCAAACGGCGGTTTCGACTGAAGAACGCGAAGCCCTCCTGCACCAACTCGGCCAGGTGGTGGAAGCGGTCAAAGCGAATTTAGGGGTACAAGTCTCTGCTAACGGCGAACAATTTGTCCTCGTTGATGAGTCGGGAATTGCCATTCGCGGGGAACTGTTGACGGCTTTGATGGCCAACACGATTTTTACGGCCAATCCCAGAAGCACCATTGTCGTTCCTGTTCAGGCATCTAGTGCTGTCGAACAAATTGCCCGCCGTCACGATGGCCGGGTGATCCGGACTAAAGCCAATCCGACAGCATTAATGGAAGCCACCCAAGAAAATCCCAACGTGGCGTTAGGCGGTAGCGGTGAGATGGGCTTTATTTTTCCGCAGTTGCATCCTGGTTTTGATGCCATGTTTAGCATGGCCAAGCTGTTAGAAATGCTGACCATTCAAGAGCGATCACTGGTACAAGTGCGGGCCGAATTGCCCAAAGTCCATCACAAGACTTATACTGTTCGCTGTCCTTGGAAGGTCAAAGGGGCTTTAATGCGCTATTTAGTAGATACCCATTCGCCAGAACAGCTTGACCTCAAAGATGGTGTTAAAGTTATTAACCCGCAAAATGACAATTGGGTGTTGATTTTGCCCGATGCAGGGGAGCCTCTGGTTCACATTTTCGCCAACAGTGATGACCGCGACTGGGTCGAGCGTGCGCTTAAAGACTACCGCCAAAGAGTACAAGCATTTATTGACCAAGAACAGGGCGAGGTCGCTAGTATGTAGAAAGGGAACAGGTAACAGGCAACAGTTCTCTCAAGATAATTGGTTAGTGATTGTTAATTAAGGAGATTTGAGGATGAATAGCTGTATTTTGATGGCGAAGGTAGTTCGCAATCCTGAGTTGCGCTATACCCAAGACAATCAAACCCCCATCGCGCAAATGTTGGTAGAATTTGAGGGATTGCGCTCGGAAGACGCTCCTACGACGCTCAAGGTGGTGGGATGGGGTAATTTAGCCTCGGAAATTCAGGAAACTTACAGCGAAGGCGATCGCCTAATTATTGAAGGCCGCCTGTCAATGAACACTTTCGACCGACCGGAAGGATTTAAGGAAAAACGGGCAGAATTAGTCGCTTCTCGCATCTATCGCTTAGATGGAAGCTATCAACTTTCTTCGGCTTCTTCTCAGGCAATAGAATCTTCGCAAAAAGAGGTGGACAGCACCATAGATGCCGAGCTACCGACAATAAGAAACGAGGCTAAAGTAGCAACAGTGGCTTCTTCTACCCTAGAAACTGAACCTATTGACCAAAATTTGGACGATATTCCTTTTTAATAAGAACGAAAAAAAACGAAGTCGCCGCATTCATCGGAACTCAATTCCAACGCAACGGCGACTGTGCCTAACGAAACACTCAATAATAGTCAGTTTATCGAATGTATTCTTTAAGAATACTGTTACGATTCGGGTGGCGCAATTTGCGTAGTGCCTTCGCTTCGATTTGACGGATGCGTTCGCGGGTAACGTTGAAAATCTGCCCAATTTCTTCTAGGGTTTTCATGCGACCGTCATCGAGTCCGTAACGCAGCCTCAGTACGTCTCTTTCTCGCGGACTGAGGGTATCGAGGACGTTTTCAAGATCTTCGCGTAGCAAATTTTTAGCGACTTCATCTTCGGGAGTTTCGCCATCTGCCTCGATAAAGTCGCCTAAACGGGAGTCTTCTTCTTTCCCAATGGGGGTTTCTAAGGAAATCGGTAGTTGTGCCGACTTAGCAATAAAACGCAATTTTTCTATCGTCATTTCCATGCGAGTCGCTATTTCTTCTTCTGTCGGTTTGCGATGCATTTCTTGAGAAAGAATTTTGGTCGTCTTCTTGATGCGAGAGATGGTTTCGTAGAGGTGAACTGGCAGGCGAATCGTGCGAGACTGATCGGCAATGGCGCGGGTAATGGCTTGGCGAATCCACCAAGTTGCATAAGTAGAAAACTTGTATCCTTTTTCGTGATCGAATTTTTCGGCGGCACGAATCAACCCCAGAGACCCTTCTTGAATCAAGTCGTGGAAGGAAAGTCCTCGATTCATGTATTTTTTGGCAATCGAAACCACCAGACGCAGGTTGGAATGTACCATTTTATCTTTGGCCTTGCGTCCTAAATAGAGGCGGCGCTGAAAGACAGGGTATTCCATTTGGACAACCTCTGCCCATTCGCGATCGCTGGGAAATCGACCGAGACGTTTCCGCAATTGTTCTCGAATCCGTTCTAATTCGAGTAAATCGGCGATTTTTCGGGCCAGTTCAATTTCTTCTTCTGCCCTCAGTAACCGGATGCGACCAATTTCTTGCAGGTAAACCCGAATTGAGTCTTCTGTGTAAGGCTTTTTTTTGTTTTGATCGCGGCGGCGAGAGGCGCTGAGCTTGCGGGTTTTTTTCCCTTCGGTTTCAACAATAATAGTTTCGTCAAGCTCCTCTTCTAATACGCCATCAATTTCATCATCGATGATGAACAATTCTTCCATCTGAGGCTCAGCCAGGGTCAGTAGTTCATTAGCCTGCGTCATGCCGTTTTCCTCTTGCTCCTTCAATGCAAACTAAATTTGAGAAGATAGAATGTGATTTTTAACCGTGAAATGTTCGTTCGGGTCAAACAAATTGAAGACCTATCCGATTGTAGCCTTGATGACAAAAAATCGGGCAAGGTTTTTGCTTAAATTGCATAGTGCTGGAAAAAGTTTGGGATAGACAGATTAAGTTTCGCAACATGGACAGCCGTAGCAATGGTTTCTTGGGCAGAGTCTCAAAGATATCGCTAACCGCTAACATGAGATTGCCTTACTGTAACCACAGTCAGGCTAATGGTAGCGAATTGAGCAATCGATGACATCGCTGAAAAAACTGTCTAAAGACACCCTAACTTAACTTGAGCTAGTAACGACCCAATCTGAAGGATGGGAAAGATGCAGCAAAATGCGATCATTTCTCAAGTTAGTTCGTTTTCCTCAGCGTCATCTAATCTCCAGTTATTGTAATGAATTTCTTTGGAAAAGTGCAGTTAAATTTCAACTCACAAATAGTTTGTGATCCAAGCAAAAACGCTAGTACGCTTGTTCTTGCTAAAAAATAGTATGTAGTTGGCTTACACATACGTTAGCAAAGTTTAGGAAACTTAGATCGATAACCTGAAAATCAGACCCCTAAATATCAACATTCGTTGACGGGCAATTTAAGAAATTTAACGAAGTCGTCTATAGAAACGCAATCTTACACGTCTATGCGCGAGTCATTTTCCTGATTTGCCATGATTTATACTAATTGGCCTCGATATTTCTGTTATATCGATAAAGCAATGCTGCTAACCGTGATATCAATCACTGATGAGGCATTCTTGCAAGAGGCAACAAGCAACAGAAAATAAAATTAATGGGGATTAAGGGTTAAAGGTTGGCAGTGTCAGCACCGAAATCCCAATCCCTAAAGCCAATCCTACCAAGACTTGAAAGGGGGTGTGTCCGAGTAACTCTTTGAGACGTTCTTCATTGAGGTGGTGATTGGGGTCGTGAAAGAATTCATCGAGGATTTGATTGAGAATCTGCGCCTGCTTGCCAGCAGCCTGACGGACTCCGGCTGCATCGTACATGACAATCACGGCAAACAGACAAGCGATCGCAAATTCAGGACTTGACCATCCTGCCGTCAGCCCTACTCCCGTGGCTAGCGCACCGACTAAGGCAGAGTGAGCGCTGGGCATTCCGCCTGTGGTGACGAGGTAGCGGAAATTAACCTTTCCATTACGAATCAGTTCGCCAATGACTTTTAATCCCTGGGCGGCTAAACAAGCCAAAATTGCCGCTAAAAGTATTCTATTTTGAAGAATCGTCTCAAAATCCTGCATAATTGTTGGCTAGAAAAAGTTTAGTGCTTGCGGGTGACGATAAAATTGGCAATCGCCCTTAAGGAGTCTGCCTTTTCTCCGTAAGGGGTTAATTCTGCGATCGCGGCTTCAATCAACTGATGGGCTTGTTTTTTCGATTCTTCTAGCCCCCAAAGGCTCGGATAAGTTGCTTTTTGCGCCTGAACATCTTTGCCGACGGTTTTTCCGAGTTCTTCGTGTGTTGCGGTGATATCTAAAATATCATCGACGATTTGGAACGCCAGACCAATATTCTGTGCGTAGCGAGACAGCCTGTGAATATCTTCTTCGGGGGCTACCGCTAAAATTGCCCCAGAAACTACCGAAGTTTCGAGTAATGCACCCGTTTTGTGCGTGTGGATGAAAGATAAGGTTTCTACCGTCACATCGCTTCTGCCTTCTGATTCGAGGTCAAGAACCTGCCCCCCAACTAAACCTGCCGCGCCAACAGTGCGCCCCAGACGGGTAATGACTTCAATAATCTGTTGCGGGGGAACGTTGCGGGTTTGGGTAGCAACGTATTCAAAAGCATAAGCTAGTAAGCCGTCTCCTGCCAAAATAGCGATATCTTCGCCAAAAACTTTGTGATTCGTTAATTTGCCGCGCCGATAGTCATCATTATCCATCGCTGGCAAGTCGTCGTGAATAAGAGACATGGTATGGATCATTTCTAAGGCACAGGCAGTCGGCATCGCCATTTCGAGTGTGCCGCCTGTGAGTTCGCACGTCGTTAAACAAAGAATCGGCCGCAGTCGCTTGCCACCTGCTAGCAAGGAGTAGCGCATGGCTTGGTAGATTTTTTCTGGCTGGATAATCGGGAGAGAGTGCTCTAAAGACTCCTCTACCAATTGTTTTTTCTGTTGGAGATAGGACGCTAGGTCAAAATTTGCTAATGTTTGGGGTACTACGAGGTTATTGCCTGTTGTAACCATGTTAAATCGCCTCGAACCGACCGACTGCTCTCTAATCAGTCTACCGGAAAATTGGCTCAGTACCGTAAAATTGCTGCTCAGGTATTTTCGAGGATGACGGACGGCTGAGTTGGATTTGTTTTAAATCCAATCCTTTGGCAAAAATCTCATCAATCGGTAGCATTTGTCCTTTAGTCGTCATGAACTTGTGGTCTTTAGTTGCTCGAATCACAGAACCGTCTTCTAAACAATATTCAAATATTTCTTGTTCGCCGCGATTGTGCCATTGAGCGATCGCTTGTGTGTAAACACAACCGTTAGAATCAACCGTATAAACGGTACAATCTATATTTTCTTCGACAATTTTACCAATGGACATCGAGCCGTACTCAACGGTTAGGATTTCAGTATCATAGCTGAGACAGTATTCAGCAAATTTCATCATTTGAGCGAATAATTGTTCAGCAATATGACGAGAAACACCATTTTTCGTCGCACCGTCAATAAAATTTTCTTGGTGCTTGGTCATTTCTGATATTTTTTTCTTACCCATCGCACGGCGCAGTAAATCCGCTTCACCTAAAGAATAGCCGGCCAAATCTTGAGCCATTTTCATAATTTGCTCTTGATAAACTAAGACGGCATAGGTTTCTTTGAGGATAGGTTCTAATAGAATATGTTCGTATTTGATCGGTTCTCGTCCATGCTTTCGATCTATAAACTTGGGAATAAGTCCGGCATCAAGCGGCCCCGGTCGGTAGAGAGCTAAAATAGAAGAAATATCTTCAATGCCAGAGGGTTTCAAATCTCGAACAATTTGGCGCATCCCAGAGGATTCTAACTGAAATATGCCTTCTAAATCCCCATCTTCTAATAATTTATGGGTTTTTTGAATATCGATAGGCAGTTTTTTAAGAGAGCCTTTTCCTAAAATTTGTTGAGCTTTTCTTTCATCTAATGGCAATTGCTCTAAGTCTAATTCAACACCTCTATTTTGTTTGATCAACTCTACCGATCTTTGCAAGGTTGTTAAATTTTTTAAGCCGAGAAAATCCATTTTCAAGAGTCCTAAAGACTCTAAGTCTTCCATAAAATACTGCGTAATGACTGCACCATCATTGTTTTTCTGAAGGGGAACAATGTCATCTAAAGGTTCTGAAGAAATAACCACGCCTGCGGCATGAACGCCGAAGGTTTTGTTCGTTCCTTCAATGCGAATTGCCATATCAAGCCAATGGCGAACTTGCGGGTCGTTATCATATCTTTCTTTAAATTCTGGCGAAGGCGTTGCATTAGAAATCATTACCTTTAATTTCGTCGGTTTGCCTCTAGAAACCGGAATGAGTTTCGCCATTTTATCCGACTCTGCATAGGGAATATCTAACACCCTTGCGACATCTTTTAACACTGCTTTAGAAGTCATTCGATTAAAAGTAATGATTTGTGCGACGTTAGATTCCCCGTATTTCTCGGTGACATATTTAATCATTTCATCGCGGCGATCAATACAAAAATCGGTATCAATATCTGGCATGGATTTCCGTTCAGGATTGAGAAAACGCTCAAATAACAATCCATGATGCACAGGGTCAATATTAGTAATTTTTAGACAATAAGCAACTAACGATCCAGCCGCCGAACCGCGTCCTGGCCCAACAGGAATTCTTCGATCTCTAGCATATTTAATATAATCCCAAACGACCAAAAAATAAGTCGAAAAACCCATTTTTTGAATCATTTTTAATTCGTATTCTAAGCGTTCTTTGTAAATTAGATCGATTTCAGAAATTGAGCGCAATTTTAAACGTTCTAGTAATCCTTTCCAGGTAATTTCTTCGACGTAGCTATCGGCAGTATGTCCTGATGGAACAGGGTAATTAGGAATGCGAGGTTCTCCTAAAATTTTGTAGGGTTCAACTTTTTCGGCAACTTCTACTGTATTATTTACTGCTTCTTCAATCACATCTTCTGGTAAATGGTCGCAGAATAACAAGCGCATTTCTTCGGCTGATTTTAAATATTCAGTTCCACTGTAGCGCAGGCGTTTGTCTTCACTAATTAACTTAGCTGTTTGAATGCAAAGCAAAGCATCGTGTGCTTCAACATCATAACAAGAAATAAAATGGGAATCATTAGTTGCAACAATTTTAATACCTAGTTCGCGAGCGATTTTGACAATTTCCATATTAACTACACGGTCTTCTACTGAACCGTGATCTTGAATTTCTAAATAGTAATCATCACCGAACAATTTTTGATACCATTTAGCTACTTCTCTCGCTCGTGGTAAGTCGCCTGCTAAAATAGATTGGGGAACTTCTCCCCCTAAACAAGCACTGGTAACAATCAATCCTTCATGATATTGGGTTAAGAGTTCTTTATTAATGCAAGGACGTGCAAAAATGCCTTTTCCTTGAATGCCTTTAAGACTAGAAATAGTTGTTAGTTTGACTAAGTTTTTATAGCCTTGGGTATTTTTAGCTAAGACAACTTGATGGAAACGGCGATGGCGTTTGTTGACTTCAATATCGCCGTTAATGACATACATTTCATTGCCAATAATCGGCTTAATACCTTTATTTCGGCAAACTTTAATCAGTTCAATCGCCCCATACATGACTCCATGATCGGTTAAGGCGATCGCATTCATGCCTAATTCTACTGCGCGATCAACTAATGCAGACAGTTGAGAAGCACCATCTAAAAGACTGTAGTCGCTGTGTATATGTAAGCCAACAAAAGACATAATTATTGAGTAATGGGTAATTTTACAAGTTATTTAAGATTGCTAGCTCAGTCATCAGTGCTTTACCTGAATAGCAATTATAGATCAAAAGTTAGCAGTTATCATTTTTATTAAGAATTGCGATATTATAAGGCAACATCTTCATAAATTAACGTCAGTGGAAAATGGATATCGACACTGGTTAAATGAACTTCTAAATTCTGTTCGTTTAAAAGCATTTTATCGGCGAGGTAAGGCGTGAGTTCCCATTTATCTCTTTCATTGAGACGATAGCATTCTATGCTCATTTTATCGGCACTAACTAGAACGTATTCTTGTAGGGTATCTAGACAGCGATAGTGCTTAAATTTATCGCCTCGATCAAAAGCTTCTGTACTGGGGGAAAGCACTTCTACAATTAAACAAGGATGATAAATTAGACGACGTGCTTGTTTATCTCTTGGATCGCAACTCACCATAATATCAGGATAATGAAAAGGGCCTTTTTCAGAAATGCCTAGCTTAGAATCTGCCATTAACACTTTACACCCTTTTCCGCGCAAGTGATTTTTTAATACAGTTGTCAGGTTTACGGCAATTTCATTATGGGGAATTGTTCCCCCTGTCATGGCATAAACTTCACCATTGATGTATTCGTATTTGAGAGGTTGCTGTTCTTCCCAATTGAGATATTCATCGGGAGTCATGGGGGAAAATTCTGGAGAAGCAATCATGACAGTTTTAACGATGACTTTCTAATTGTGACATCCATATTTTACTACCAAAAATTCCTTGCATTAAAGCATGAATACTCAGATCAACATCCAATTCTTCCCAATGTAAGCCTTCGCCAGATGGAGTGATTTCTACTTCTGCAAGCGCATTTTCTGACGCACCTGCTAAACCTTGCACTAAGGCGGGAGGCAATAAAAAACCTGCTCCATTTTTGAGTTTAATTACAATTTGCTGAGAATGGCGATCATAATAAGCAGATTTAGCACGCGGTTCTTGACTATCTGCTAATTTTGCTGCTTCTCTAGCTTGGACAATTTCAGTTTTAAAAACTTCTTCAGTCAAATTCAGATTGCTCATGTATTTCTCTCCATTTTTCTAACAGAAATTCGGCTCTTTGAGTTGCTTGAGGTAAAATGTTCGTAATGTTACAAATAATTGAAAGATGGGTTACGACGGATTGATAATTTCTGGTTAAGTTTGAAGGCTTACTACCGTCTAACCCATCCTACGCCTATAGTAGAGTTGGCATAAATATTACGTTATAAAGCTTTTAATATATATTGTCATAATAACCTAAAAGCTCAGATTTTGACCGGATATAATAATAAAGAATCCCACTGCTCAACCTTACGCCTCATGAGTCAATGTCTCAACCCGAATTGCCTGAAACCTAATCCAGACAGCCGCCTATTTTGTCAGTTTTGCGGTGCGGGTTTGCTGTTAGCGCAACGCTATCGCGCCATTTGTATTATAGGACGAGGCGGATTTGGACGGACTTTTCGGGCAGTCGATGAATTTAAACCCTCTCGTCCTCTGTGCGTCATTAAGCAATTCCTTCCCCAAGAGCAGGGAACTAACAGCGTGCAAAAAGCCGCCGAATTATTCGAGAAAGAAGCAACTTATTTAGAAAATCTCGGTAAACATGACCAAATCCCTGAATTGCTAGCGCATTTTACTCATGATAACCGTCAATACCTGATACAACAATACATCCCTGGTCAAAACCTAGCACAAGCGTTAGCAGAAGATGGCGTTTTCAACGAACAAGCAATCTGGCAAGTTCTGACAGATATCCTCTCGGTGTTGCAATTCGTCCACCGAAATAACATCATTCATCGAGATATCAAACCGGAAAACATCATCCGTCGCGCAAATGATCATAAATTGGTGTTGGTAGACTTTGGCGCGTCGAAAATCACGGAAAATCTGGGATTATCAGTGATAGGAACCATTATCGGTTCTGCTGAATATACTGCACCCGAACAAGCGAAAGGCAAACCGAAATTTACTAGCGATTTGTACAGTTTAGGGGTGACTTGCCTGCACTTGCTGACGAATAAGTCACCTTTTAATTTGTACAGCGTTGAAGAAGGGGATTGGGTATGGCGAGATTTTTTGGTTGATAATCCGGTTAGCGACAAATTAGGCAGTATTTTAGATAAATTAATTGAAAGTGCAGTAAAAAGGCGATATCAGAGCGTCGAGGAAGTTTTAGCAGATATAGCACCTCCATCTGCACCCATTCCTAATCCTACAGTCATTCAAGCTGCCAATCCACCTCAACCCGTTCAACCCCTCTCACTGCCTAATTCCATTCAATTAAAGCGTTTTTCCTTTTATATCGTGACGATTGATAAGATTTTATCAACCTCATTCGGACATAACACGGTTAAAACCAAAAGCAAGCAAGGCGAAGCAGAGTATTTCACCGTTGACTTAGGAAATAGTGTCGGTTTAGACATGGTATCCATCCCTGGTGGCAAATTCCTGATGGGTTCGCCTGATGATGAAGAAGGAAGAAGCAGTAATGAAAGTCCGCAACATTGGGTGACGATTTCTCCTTTCTACCTGGGCAAATATGCCGTTACACAGGCGCAATGGCAGGCAGTGATGGGGAATAACCCATCATATTTCCGAGGGGCAAATCGACCTGTAGAGCGCGTCTCCTGGCATAATTGTGTGGAGTTTTGCGAGAAATTAAGCCAAAAAACAGGATTAATTTTTAGATTACCCAGTGAGGCAGAATGGGAATACGCCTGTCGTGCTGGTACGACTACACCATTTCATTTTGGTGAAACCATTATTACTGAGTTGGCGAACTATGACGGCAAGTATGTTTATGGTAATGGGGTAAGAGGGCTATATTGGGGACAAACAAAAGATGTAGGGAGTTTTTCACCAAATATTTTCGGACTCTACGATATGCACGGAAATGTGTGGGAATGGTGCGCGGATACCTGGCATGGTAATTACAATGGTGCGCCGACGGATGGCAGCGCTTGGATAATTAGTGGAAATGATAATTATTCTCCTCTGCGGGGCGGTAGCTGGTTTAATGTTCCCAATCTCTGCCGTTCTGCGTGTCGCAACCTTCTTGTTGGAGCGAAACACGACTTCAATAACGACAGTATCGGTTTTCGGGTTGTTTGCGTTGCGAGGACTTTTTAACCCTTTATTTTTTTAACCAAGCTTGCGTTCTTTGCTGTAATTTTTGTGTAAAGAACCAATAGATAATTCTAATCTCGATACTCGTTAGAACAATTAAAGTAGTACGATCACCAATCTTGTAGGGTGCGTCAGGGAACCGTAACGCAAATTAGCTTTTAGCTTGGATATAAGCTACCATTTGTTTGTACGCCTTATGAGTTCATAGGACTTGAAGTTACGCTTCGGCGAGTGAGTTCAGCCGCTAAACAGAAATTTTAAAGGCTATGTAGTCGAACAATATGAACAACAGATATTCGTTTATTGGTGGCAAGCAAGGCACATGGCGTGTGGTAGATGTGCGGGGTGTTTTTGGGCCTAGTTTAGAGCTTGTTGAAAAAGTGAATGTGGTGAATGATGCTGTCGCGGAATTGCCATTGGATAGTTCGTGGGTTCTACAAAGTTTTACCAGTAATATTCGCTATGCCATGCGTGATGAAGTCAATGTTCTTCAGGCAGTGCAACCTGTGCTAAATCGCTCGGAAGCCGTTTGTGCGGTGCTGATTCCGATTAAAAAATCTGTCCAGTGGTGGGAAATGGCACAAGATGAGCGGCGAGCAATTTTTGAGGAAGAGTCTCATCATACGGCTGTTGGTTTGGAGTATCTTCCAGGGGTTGCACGTCGGCTGCTTCACTGTCGTGATCTCGGAGAACCATTTGATTTTCT
>JBGTNM010000434.1:0-2486 GCA_041743025.1 Microcystaceae cyanobacterium | reverse complement strand
CAGAGCTTAAGCCAGGATACATCGGTAATGAGAGGATTTGTTCACACAAAATTTCGGCCTTCGGAAAATCTCCTTTTTGATATCCCAGACTTTGGTAAGCGGGTTGTAAATGGCAAGGAATGGGGTAATGAATTCCTGTTTGAATTCCTTTTGTGGTTAGGACTTCTTGTATTTCTTTTCGTTGTAGAGAGCAAGTTGGTTCAATCCGAATTACATACAGATGATAAACATGGCCCGTATTACTTTTGTTCTCCAGCAGTCGAATTCCGCGTTTATGTAGCGGCAAAAGAAGCTGTTCATAAGTCTGAGCGATGTTATTTCTCAATTGATTCCATTGATGAAGATGAGGTAATTTAACTTGGAGAATCGCTGCTTGTATTGTATCTAGCCGACTATTCGTGCCAATTTCTGTATGAAAATATTTACTCGGTGCGCCATAATTGCGTAAGGTCTTGGCTTTTTCGGCAATACTTGAATTATTAGTGATCAACATTCCTCCATTGCCAAATGCCCCTAAATTTTTACTCGGATAAAAGCTAAAGGCAGCCGCAATACCTACAGAACCTGCTGTGTATCCTTGGTTGGTGGCTAAATGCGCTTGTGCGGCATCTTCAAAAATTTGTAGGTGATAGCCTTGAGCAAAATCGAGGAGTTGCCTAGGACAAACCATCTGTCCGTACAGATGAACTGGAATAATTGCTTTTGTTCGGGGTGTAATAGCTTTCACTGCTAATTCTAAGTCAATAAGTGCCGTTTCTAAATGACAATCGACTAAAACGGGTTTTGCGCCAGATTGGATAACTCCCATTAATGTCGCAACAAAGGTATTAGCGGGGACTAAAACTTCGTCTCCAGACCCAATTCCTAGGGCTTGTAGACCTATCGCGATCGCTGCTGTTCCTGAAGCCACCCCAACACCATATTGCACCCCACAAGCACGAGCAAAATCACTTTCAAATTCTGCTAAAGCTTGCCCCAGAACAAAATCTCCCCGTTGGAGTACTGTTTTGATCGCTTGCTCTATGTCTGTTAGAAGAGGTTGATGCTGCTTCGTGAGATCAACAAAAGGAACTTTTACTAAATTAGCAGTCATTGAATTATTTTGCTCGTAATGATTTGACTCAAGAGAATATCATAATTTGAGCAAAACTGGCGATAACATTATCGAAATCCTGTTTTAGGCTTTTGGATCAAAGACATCTCGCAATCCCTCGCCTATATAATTAATACTTAAAACAGTCACAAAAATAGCTAAACCTGGGAATAAAGCCATGTGAGGGGCGGTTGTTAAATAATCTTTGGCTTTATAAAGCATTTGTCCCCAAGTTGGAACATCGGGCGGAAATCCTAATCCTAAAAAACTAAGGGTAGATTCGGTAATAATTCCATTTCCCACCGCAATGGTTGCCGCTACGATAATAATTCCCATGACATTCGGGAGCAAATGCACCCAAATCAAACGACTAGAAGTTGCACCTAAAGACGTTGCTGCGGTGATAAACTCCATTTCTCGCAATTTTAAAATGTTTGCCCGTACCAAACGAGCAACCGACATCCAATTTAATCCACCAATGAGAAAAACGACTAAAATAAAAATGCCTTTTTCAGGTCCTGCGATCGCTTTCATTGAATCTCGAAACAGATAAACGATCAGCAGTAATAATGGTAGTTGTGGCAGTGATAAAAATAAATCAGTGCATCGCATTAATAAATTATCTACTATCCCGCCATAAAATCCCGCCATTGCCCCGATTAAGGTACCTACAACAATTGCTACCACCATGGCTGTCAAACCAACCGTTAAAGATATACGACCGCCGTATAAGACTCTAGCGAGTTGATCTTGTCCGAGGTCATTTGTCCCAAATGGATGTTGCCAGTTTGGCGGTAAACTCGATTGGCTAAAATTAATTTGATCAATGGGAGTTTGATTGATTAGTGGGCCAATGAGAACTCCCAAGATCACGATAAGTAATAAAATTAATCCGAGCGTTGCCATTTTATTTTTGTAAAACTGTCGCCAAGCTTGACCCCCAAAATTCGTTTTCAATTGCATTCTCGGTTACCTCACCTTATCTGAATTAGGTCAGTAGAAACACTGAAACTTTGTTTAACTTTTTAAGTTGGACAGAGTACTATTGTTCTTGAGACATCCAAAAAATACGGCGTTGATTCGGATCGACTCGGTAACTTTGTTCCTGCATCAGTTTTTTGGTTTGTTCAGGATCGAAGTTTCGATTTAACTGATCTCGCAATTTATCGACTCGGATTTCGGTTTCTTGTACAGCACGATGAACTTCGGCTAATTTAGCTTGTTGAATCTCCTGATAAGGCCAAAGCTTAATTAAGGCTGTGCTTGCCGCGATGGATAGGATCAGATTCATTCCTAGCTTAAGACTCGCTTCGATCGCTATTCCTTGATCCACTCGTCTTGTATCATAGCGTTTCGAGGGACGAGGGGGTTGTTTGAGTGGTTGTCGAATTTG
>JBGTNM010000433.1:0-2881 GCA_041743025.1 Microcystaceae cyanobacterium | reverse complement strand
TGAAAATCTGGATTGCTGTAGGTTGGGTGGAGCGTCAGCGAAACCCAACATTGCGGAGATTTGGCGTTGGGTTACACTACATTCCACCCATACGGGACTAGACTCTGCTAAAGCTCTGCCTCATCCAAGACGCTAGAATAGCTGCTATGGCTGTAAGTATCGAGAGCATACGTCAAAAGTTTGCTGAAGACCAATTCGAGTTTTCTAAGCATGCGGTTGATCAGTCTATTGTGCGTCGGATTTTGGTGAGGGAGGTGAGGGAGGCGATCGCGAGTGGTCATATTATCGAAGACTATCTAGATGATAAATACGGGCCAAGCTGTTTGATTTTGGGATTCACCCAAGCCCAGCGTCCTGTTCATATTCAGTGCAGTTACCCCTCCCGCCCAATCATTAAAATTATTACCCTATATGAGCCTGAAGCCGAAAAATGGAACAGTAATTTTACGCAAAGGAGATTGATTAACAATGACAACTGAATGGCAAGAAATCTTAGTTGAAAAGAATGTCACCTATACTCTGAATCTAAACGGTCAAGTTATCTTGATCGAAAATGTACCTGCTCGCGTCAATGAAGAAACTGGGGAACATTTTTTTTCTCCATCGACGGTAGAACGTTTGCAGCAGACAATCCTAGAGAAATCAAAACCTGATCATTTTGTTCAGGTTCCTGTCTATAACTACTCAGACAGTGCGGCATAATTTGGGCGCGATGTAGGGGATCATTGACTTGCAGGAAATAAAGTTCCTGCTGCTTGAACTTTTTCACTTGAGGAGATGTGACCTCAGCTCGCCCCCATTGCGAATGCGATCAGCGGAGGCGACTTCTTGCGCCACTTCCCGCAGGTATTCCATAAAGCCAGTCGGTTTTCCCATGGTGGTTGTCCTGAAGGTGATTGGTTTGCTGCTGGTGAAAATCTGGATTGCTGTAGGTTGGGTGCAGCGTTAGCGAAACCCAACATTGTGGAGATTTGGCGTTGGGTTTCACTTCGTTCCACCCAACCTACGCTCTATTTGGGTTTTAGATCCATCAAGAAAGGTTTATAGAATTTGCTGTGATCGCCCTCAAAATCATCCACGCCTTGCTTGGTTAAATATCCTTTCTTACCAGTGTGAGGATTGGCAAAATGGCTGGAAATAAATTTGCGATAATCAGGATTTTCATGCCAAGAGATATTGAAGGCGGCATATTTGGGAAAGAAGACCATACTTGCATAAGCAGGAATATGATCGTGAATCCACCATGCTAGAGCTGTCCAATCTTGAGTTCTTTCGTAGAAGGGAATGAAGGACAGGACAACTATGCAAGCTGTAGCCCCCATATATTCACCATCTCTCACATCCCAAATATGGTTTCCATAGCTAGCTTCGTTGCTTGAGCAGTTGTATTGATTTTTGTTTTCTGCTCCCTTCGCATTGACAGCACAGGATCGATAGGCTGAGCGAATAGCAATACGCCCTAGAGAATCTTGAATAGGCTCCAAAACTTTCTCACAAAGATTCCGCCCAGCCTCAATCGCTAAATTGGGATCGTCAGGGATATTGAGTATGCCTTCGATTTGGGAAATCTCAGAATACAGAAATTCCCGCATGAAAAAGCTCTTGGAGAGTCTGACTCTGCCAAGTTCTTCAAGGGCTTTAACGGTTTGAGGCTTTTTCATCCGGGTTTAGGTGTCATCAAATTTGTGGTAGTGGTGGGCAGTGCCCACCCTACAATTATGAGGAGACAATTTGCGTTTGAGCTTTTGGTAAAGATGCTGACCACACTACAACGTCTGAATCTCGATTGAGGGCATTTAAGGATGGCAACGTCTTGCTAATTCGCCACCTGCAATCTTTCTTCAAAGACTGATCGCGCAGACTCATCATTCATGATCCGAGAACGCATAATTGCCGTCCATTCTGGAGCCTGTTTCGCCAAGTCAGGCATTACCTGAATAAATGCTTGCACCTGCTCCTGAATATCAAAAGACTCTAGAAAATGTATCAAGCTGAACATCACTTCTGGGTGTTCACAAGCATCGTCTAGAACCAAATGCAAACTAGGCAAATCCGCAGGGTTAGGTGTTTGAGCAAGGGTTTCTAGGGCTTGCTCAAACTGGATCACCTCATCGGATGATCGCAACAATCGATGCCCTTTCAGTACTTCGATGAGAGGATTGTGGCTTAGCAAACTCTGACTCATACAGTACGCTCCGATTTTTCGAAAACACCAACCCAGATTGCTTGATTTAGATGCATTAATAGTCGTAGACTTCGCCTTATCTCTTTAGTGTAAATACTTTGACGCTGGTAAAGTGATCGCAGATCCTGAATTTCCCTGGCTAGTGCTTGTCTGGGCTGAAGACTCAGGTCTGGAGATTGACCATAAGATAGGGTTTGCCTATGGCGACCGCCTGCACCGGGGACAGGATGCTCCATCATGATAGCAAGACCAAGATTTCGCGTATAACCTGATACCTTAACCAGCATATATCCATTGGATGGGACATGATGGGGGGTCAAGTTATCACCTCTCCGCCCAAGTTTCAGCAAATCGCCATAGCGCCCCACCCTTCCTTCACCTGTCAATAGTTCAGAAATACAACTTTCCTCCTACGCGCCGCTGGGTTGTGAGCATTTACAATTTATACCGCCGCGAGTGTTTCAATTTAGATAAGAAAAGGAGGGGTGGTTAGGGCGGGATGACCCCGCCTCAACAGGGTTAACTTCCTCCAATCCGCGCTACATCGCGGGCGTTTTCTTCAAACGCTGCCGTCAGGGCATCGTCGCCGGTCAGCCCATCGGCCAGAGCCTTTTGAATGTGTTGCAGCACCCGCTTGTAGTCGCGGGGCATCACCTTCACAAACTTGGGCACGGTGTTCTCCCAGTCTGCCAGCAG
>JBGTNM010000432.1:0-1576 GCA_041743025.1 Microcystaceae cyanobacterium | reverse complement strand
TACATCGATATCTCAAGCAGCTAAAATATCCGATAAAGAACGTAATAAGGTTCTAAAATTTTGCCCCAAATGTCATCTAGAAGACGAGCAAAAATATGGTGAAGCCTTCTGGCATCGGCAACATCAGATACCAGGAATGCTAATTTGTCTGAAACATCAAATACCTTTATGTGATAGCGAGGTTTTACTAGAAAACAAGCAAATTCATTACTATGCTGTCAGTCAAGTAGATTTGAATGTAGCAGAGCGAAATACTTACTCAGCAGAATTTATTAAAAAGGCACTCTCATTGAGCCAAGAAATTGATTGGTTAAGCCATAATTACGTTGAATTCAGAGGAATGACTTGGTTGAGAGAGGAATATAAGTCATTATTGATCAATCGAGGATTTATTACTAAATATTCGCGCTCCAAATTCCAATATCACCAACAGCATTTTACAGAAGCTTTTATGAAATTTTATGGAGAAGAGTTCATTCAAGCAATCCAGCTAGTAATACTTGAAAAACCAGAATCATATTTAGAATACTATTTATTCTCCTGCGATATTACGCAAACTGTAGATCGCATAACTCACGTTCTTCTTATTAAGTTTTTATGCGGTTCGATAAGAGATGTTTTCGACTAAAAGTATAGAAGTTTTAACGATAAAGTATTATTTATAAGTACATTACTATTAATTAAATCAATATCGCTAGAGGAAACTGAATCATGGCGATCGCTAATATAAATGCAGAGGAACAAGAACAGCATGAACATATCGATCTCATTCAAAATCCATACATAGTAATTGGCTTTTCCCGTAATGGGACAAAGTTTACCTATCGATCGCGGATATCAACTATACTCCGCTCTATCTAATTTACAGGCTTCGTTACATGATTGGTCAGATACAAGCATTAAGACGATTTCTGGCAAGCTCGATCGCAACAAACGAAATGAATTAAACTTAACCGAGCGTTCCAAACTATTAATTCGTCTACCATCAGAGAAAATACCCTTTGTCTATTCCTTTAGTGGTAAATCTTTAACTATAGGCAAACACAAGATCAGGTTGGGAATTCCTGAAATGAATTTCCTGCAACCAAAACCGAGGTTGCGATCGCATATTGTGGTTATCAGAGGGTATGAAGAACCAAATATGTTTTTGAAAGCTGCTAGAAGACAGGTAGAAGAATTAAATATTAAAACAGATATTAAATTAATAGCCAAAAAAGATGGCACTTCTAAGCGTAAAACTATCAAAGTAAAACAAACCTTAGTAGGTTTTGGCATTGAAGCTAGCAACTTAAGCGAAGCCGATTCCATCATCCTTCAGGAAAAAGGACTTGGGGGAAAACAAAAGATGGGTTGTGGTGTTTTTGTTTAGGTAAGTGTGGAAATGATTGCTAAAGCAGTTAAACCAAAAATCGAGATAAGCTTGAGCGATCCTGGTAGGGTGCGCTCAAAAATAGTTGGTAATGGTCAAAAGCGAGATCGCTTTTGAGGAAATAGAAATTTAAAGCAAAAATCAACAGGATTTGAGAAGCCAAAAAAAGGCAGTGTTTAAAGAGATGAATAAATTAAGACACTGCCA
>JBGTNM010000431.1:0-2894 GCA_041743025.1 Microcystaceae cyanobacterium | reverse complement strand
TTCATTAATCCCAAAAATATGATGAATGGAGTTAGGATATTTGTTACGTGCTTTTTGACTGGCTATTTTTTTGATGGAGTCAATAAAATAATCGCCGCTATCTGGCTCGATCGCAATATACCAACCATAGTATTTATCCAGCAATTCAGGTTTTAACCGTTCAAAAATTGCCCAACAACGCTGATAAAAAGCTTCTTGTCTGGCTTTTTGTCTAGTTTTTTCTTCTTCTGTCCATTGAATTTCGGGGAAAATACGCCCTTTATGTACAACTCGTTCAGGTGTAGATTGAGACATATGTTAAATTTAGGATTAGTTTTATTTTGATGTTAATGCAGTTTTCAAGTTCTAATAGTTATTGTAGTCATCAAATCCTTGTCACTGAGATTTTTACTCGTTGATATACTAATCATTTTTTGACCATTAGGCGTAAATAAAATAGACTGTATAGAGCCAGGAGCATTAAAGCTTTGTAATTGATATCCATTCAAATCCCATAATATGATTTTACCTGAATCATCGCCACTAGCGAAGATTGCTTCTATTGGATGATATTTAACTATATTAATAGTATCTTTATGTCCTTGAAAAGTTTGATTAAGTTTTAAATTAGGCAAATCATAGTGGCTAACTTCTCCATTATCTCCGCCAGTCGCTAAAAATTGACCGCAGGGACTAACATCAAAATTGTTTTGGTAAGGAAAAATATCTCTAGATTTTAAAATTTTATTTTGACTTTCGCTCCATACAATAAAATGACTATCAGTAGATTCAGATCCTAGAGATTCTAATTTTAGACTAGCAATTATTTGATCATTATTTGGATGAAATAATAGTTTTACTATTTCAGAAAATATTGGAGCAGCCTGATTACCTATATAATCAGGATATAAATTTACATCAATAGAATTACAAAATTCAGGAAATTGCGTAACTGAGCAACTTTTCAAGAGCAACTCTTCTTTAAGACCAATAGCTAATTTTATTGTACTATTAATGCTTTTGATTGCAATTGAATCTATCTCTTTTTCATAATTAGACTGTTCTAAAAAAATATATTTAAAATTTCCATTTTCATTGACTAATTGATAGTATTGAATCAATCCTCTCAATCTAGTTGTTACTAACAATTGACAATCGGAACTAATCGCTATTTTACAAAAATCTGGTTCTTCATCCTTATTGGGAATTTCAAAATAACTTCGATGTAGTCTGCTGTAAATAAGTATAGAATCAAAATCTGTTTTGATTTTTCCAGTACTAGTATCAATATATTGAATAACTCCATCTAAAGTGACTAATACAAGAATTTGGGCATTAGGCATTAAGTTCACTGAGCCTATTTTTGAAAATTTGGAAATGGTAGTACAAATTGAGGTACTAGGTTGAGAATAAATCATATGCTTACTTCTCTTAAAACTATATATATAGTTAGAATACCCAACCCGAAAAAAATACTAACATTGACATCAGAACATTTTACATTTGCAATTTTTTAATCTCGTATAATTAAACCATCCAAAGCCGTCTGTAAATCCTGAGTTAAATTCGCCACAGCTTGACGACGATTTTTATGATATTCTGAAGCACGATCGCTTACTGAAATTGGTTCAGCGATCGTAATTTGTACCGTTTGTTTACCCAATTGAGGGCGGAAAAAGGAACTTTCTCCTTTAATTCGAGCGATTAAATCCCACAATAATAAAGTAGTTTCGGCAAAGCGTTCGGCGGTAAGTTTTTCCTTGACATAATACCCCGTTACTGCTACAAAACTTTCGACAATTCTCATGTGCCACATCATTAAATCCGCTTCTTCAGCAATTCGATTTGCTAACCCTCGTTCAACAATCGATAATGGATGAGTCGATTTTAGTTCCTGTCGATAAATATAATCCCATCCTGCTTGCTCAATGCGACGACAGCGATCGATTACGTTTCCTGTGGGTTCTAAGTTAAAGTATTCTTCAGATACACTCAAAGCTGTATTGAGTAGATTTTGTAAACGAATTCCTAATACAAGATTAGGATCATTCATATTTTGGATATCTACTTGGGGAATAATTTTATGATAAAAGTCTCGATAAAACTGCTCTATTTTGAGTAAAAGATGGTCTGAGAGCTTGCAAAGTCGTTGATACAAAGCTTTTTCAGTCAAACTCGTTTGACTGGGTAAGGTTAACCCGCTTTCGGTTTCTAGTTGAGTGAGTAAATCTGCGATCGCATTCCAAGGTGGTGTGACATAATGATACTGTATGCCAACAGGAACGATGACAACAGACTCGGCTCGTTTTGCTTTGCGTAAATCTTCGACACACCAGAAACTGAGTTGAGGGATACCCGGTTCTAGAGGGCTAATTATTTCATTATGACCATTAGTTGCTCCTTCGGGGGAAGCTGCCATCGGAAATTCACCATCGGTAAATAAATGACGGGCTGATCTTAACCCCATTAAATCCATTTTACCCCGTTGAATCGAAGTTGCCCCTATATGAGAATATAGCCATCCTACCTTTTCCCCTGCCCAAATTGGAATACCGCGATCGTACATAAAATGGGCATGAATTGGCTTTTTTAAAGCTATTTTTTCTTGTTTAGCAACTTGAGGAATAATGCGCCATATTAAATAAGCCATCGTATAGGGATCATTAATACTCGGATGACGAAACGCCATCAAAAAGCGGATTTTTTTTTCTTGAAACTGCTGATAACACTCAACTAACGTCTCAACGCCTTTGAAATCAATATCGGCTACTTCAGTTTGTGTCTGTAACCAAAATGGAAGAATTATTTGACATCCTTTTAAAACTAAAGGATTAAACATTGGGGGAATAAATTCTAAAGGCGGTTGGGCTTGTCTTAGTTTTTGATTCATAACTTCAAAAAATGTTTTTTTAATC
>JBGTNM010000430.1:0-4561 GCA_041743025.1 Microcystaceae cyanobacterium | reverse complement strand
TGGGTTTGAAATTGTTCTCAAATCATTGCCTAATTGGGCTTACCAAGAATGGTGCAAGATCTGAGTTAGCTTATGAATAATTTAGCACTTGGTTTTAGTTTTTTTGGAGAGCTAGTGCTAATTAAAGTCATTGAAAGCTTAAGGTTGAATCCGTGCAGATAAATGCATCCTATACAGGCAATTTCGGACACCATTTATAGCGTGAAATCAACTCCCTGAGAACACCCTTCTACCAAAAAGTCTTACCTTACACCCTCTCAATGAATGCACCATGAAATTTAACAGTAATCTGTATCAAAGCACATTAGAACTGGCAAGCCGATTTCCAAAAGGAAGCGCCAGAGCCAAAAAAGCTCTATTTCGCCTGTGGTAGAGCAATCCTAGTTGGGACCCGTGGCTGTTGAATGATGAGGGACTTTATCGTCTTTTTTACCTCCAGGGGTCGCGGCATGCGGATACCTGGTGGATTGAAGGAGAAATTCATGGTGCCACTTCAACCGATCTTAAACACTGGCGGGATACGGGAGTGGCGTTAGCAGCATCAGATCAGAATCCTTGGGAAGCTGGACGGATGCTGGCAGGTTGCGCGTTGAAAGAGAACGGCACTTATTACCTGTTCTACTCAGCGGCAGGTTCGGGAGTAGAATTTTTGAATGAGGGCATTGGGTTAGCAACATCTACGGATGGGCTCCACTGGCAACGACACTCGACTACAGAACTCATTAAACCATCCGCCCAATGCCCTTGGTATGTTCGATTTAAGCGCACAATGGGTGATCATGAATACGACTATTTGCAGTGGCGTGACCCTTATGTGGTTCGGGATGTTAAGACTGGGCGCTACTATATGTACATTTGTGCAGCCGCTAAAGCTGCCAGTAGCGTTTATCGCGGCTGTGTTGGCTTGGCGATTGCGGATAAAATCACTGGTCCCTACGAATTACAACCACCCGTGGCACTGCCCTTTGTTCCAAATACGCAGGAATCGCCATTTTATGAGATGGAGCGTCCTCAAATCATCTACAACAAGGGACGCTATCATTTGTTCTTTTCTTGTTGGGCAACCTCGCTCAATCCAAAATGGTTGCCGACAGTCGATCAACGCCAAATTACTGAATCTACGCTGTACTGGTATGTGAGTGATCATCCGACTGGTCCCTTTGAGCCAGCTAGTGCTACGCCCGTTGTCACAGGCAGCAATCACTCCGGTATTTATGGCACTAACTTTTTTCCCGCGCCCGATCGCCTCGGCGAATTCATAGCCTATGGTTGGTACTCGCGCCGCTTGACATTAGCGATTTCGCCGCTAATTCAAGTGATCTGGAACTCAGATTCAATTCAGATTGTAAACCTCTCAAAATTCAACTAAGGATGTTTACAAAAATAACTTGAGTAACTAAGCATCCTTACGGGGCACAATCCGGTAGTTCCATTCTCCATGAAATCGACATCGCTCAATAGCTTTGAGCAAGGTTCAAGCATAATTAACTTACAGGAGGCTTACCTTTACTCAATATGTGTTTGACTCTCGGCGTTACTATTTTGTCAAAAATCACGGTTGGGGCTATACGCTGTTGACAGATTTCGTCTGGCTGACCTAGGGCGTGTTTTAAAACTATAACCACATCATGATCGAGGCTAGAGTCAGCATGGCGAGGTAGTTTTCAGCTTTTTTCTCATCGCGGGTGGCAATCCGACGAAATTGTTTTAAGCGATTGAAACAGCGCTCAACCCGGTTGCGCTGGCGGTAGAGAGCCTTGTCAAACGTTCCGCGATGACGTTCATTGTCCTTGCGCGGAATGGTGATGCGGATGCCGCGGCGTCTCAAATAGGCGCGAATCTTGCCACTGCTATAACCTTTGTCAGCACCGACGCGACGCGGACGCAGACGAGGCTGCCCTGAGGCGACTCGTTTGATGGCTCCTTGTTCCATCAGTTGCTCGAAAACAACGGTTTCATGGCGTTCCCCAACGGTGAGCAAGAAGGTGATGGGCAGGCCATTGCCATCGCAACGCAAATGGATCTTGGTACTAAACCCGCCTTGCGACCGTCCCAAGGCTTCTCGTTGTTGCACTTGCTTCATCGCCTCTCCTTCCGACTCTGAATTTAGCTCCCCCTTTTTGCCCCTGCCGCATGTTGATGGGCACGGATGACACTGCCATCGACAAAGTGAATCTCCCAGTTGACGCTGCCGTCAGCATCCGCTTGTTGTTGCAGGCGCGCTAAAATCCGTTGCCATAAACCGCTTTTGCGCCAACGGTAAAAGCGTCCTGATACCGTTTCCCAGGCACCGTAGCGTGCGGGTAAATCTCGCCACGGCGCACCCGTTCGCAACACCCACAACAGACCATTGAGCGTTGTCCGATGATCTTGGCTTGGTCGCCCAACCATCGGTCTTTGAGGCGGTAGGAGTGGTTTCAGTTTTTGCCATTGAGCTTGGCTCAGGTCGCCTCGACTTTGAGGAGGAAGAATCATGGATAGATGCAAAACTCACTTTCCCCAGGCTAGCAAACCTTCTCAAAAGGTTTTAAAACAGTCCCTAGTACCTTTTGTGGCACTGTCTGCGAGTGATTCAACAAAAACGTGAGACAGATCTATCTTACCTGTTACTCGATTTTGTACACAACTCAGTCTTGCTTTCATCCATACACTATGGATTAACTCAATTAAACCGTTCAGAAGCACCTAATTGACAGAAATTAACCTGTCAATAACATCTAAGTTAACAACTTACGCAATAATTTCAGTTACTTTTTCAATCTACTTCTTAAAGAGTTTTTATCAAATTCTTGCAAAAACAAGAACCATTGAATGTATCGATGGATCAGACAAACTTGATTGGCAGTTTAATCTCAGGTTAAAAAGCACTTTATTTCACCTAAACGGCGATCGCTCACTTCTCTTCACGGTTGATTTCAATGGTTTGGCTTGAAAATCCATACATTATACAAACCCGCTTGCGGTGATTGAGTTAGCCTCAGCTTGCAGGTTTAAGCTAAGAAACCCAGATTGCACAACCCAAAATCTCTATCGGTAAGATTATGGTAAAGTTATGGTAAAAACCATTGAGTGGCAGTCGATGTCAACATATTCTAATAGCAGGTGTCAAACGAGTCTTTAAATCTACTTCTAGATTGATTAGAAGTAAAAGATTTGACAATCCTAGCATTCTTTAAAGGCGTTTAGTTTACTTTTCTTTAAAGATCTCTTTGGTAAATTCCTTTATGCGGATGTATGTTCGCTGCTTAACAATACATCCATCTATTTAACTACTGATGAGGCTTGATAATGTATACCGTCGATCGAGTTAGAAAATTAGCAATTTTTGGCAATTCTCCGGCTTTTCAAGAGAAGCTTCACGTTGGACGACCCAATGTTGGCGATCGCGACCGCTTAATGGAGCGAATTAATGACGTTTTGGATCGTAAGTGGTTTTCCAACAATGGCATTTACGTTCAGGAATTTGAAAGAAAGCTTTCTGAATACACAGGCGCAAAGCATTGCATTGCCATGTGTAATGGCACCATTGCTTTAGAAATTTTAGTTCGGGCTTTAGATCTAACCGGAGAAGTCATCATTCCATCTTTCACGTTTATTGCAACAGCTCACGCTTTGCAATGGCAAGAGATTACCCCTGTTTTCTGCGATATCGACCGTGATACCCACACGCTTGACCCTAATCAAGTAAAGCGATTAATTACTCCCCGCACTTCGGGCATTATGGGCGTCCATGTTTGGGGAAGACCTTGTCAAATTGAAGAACTAGCTGAGCTTGCAGCTCAGTCTAATCTCAAACTGGCGTTTGATGCGTCTCATGCCGTGGGTTGCTCACATATGGTCAAATGATTGGCAACTTTGGAGAAGCAGAAGTCTTTAGCTTCCATGCCACAAAGTTTTTAAATGCTTTTGAAGGTGGCGCAGTTGTGACCAATAACGATGAATTAGCAGCTAAAATTCGTCTCATGAAGAACTTTGGTTTTGGCTCCGGCTACGACAATGTGGTTTACGTCGGCACCAACGGCAAGATGAACGAAGTTTCAGCCGCTATGGGCATAACAGGGCTAGAAAGCATTGATACCTTCATTGAGCAAAACTACCGCAATTACAAACAATATCAGGGAGAAGTTGCGGGAATTGATGGAGTGAAGCTGACAGCCTACAACGAGTCAGAAAAAAACAACTATCAATACATTATTCTAGAAATTGACCCCGCGATCGCAGGCATCAGTCGCAATGAACTGGTGCAGGTTCTACACGCTGAGAATGTGTTATCTCGTCGCTACTTTTACCCCGGCTGCCACAAAATGCAGCCGTATCAATCCTACTTCCCCAATGCCGGACTGTTACTACCTCAAACTGAAGCCCTCACTGAAAAGGTGATGTCTTTGCCAACCGGAAGTGGAGTAACCTCTGAAGACATTAGGGACTGTTTTAAAACTATAACCACATCATGATAGAGGCTAGAGTCAGCATGGCGAGGTAGTTTTCAGCCTTTTTCTCATAACGGGTGGCAACCCGGCGGAATTGTTTTAAGCGATTGAAACAGCGCTCAACCCAGTTG
>JBGTNM010000429.1:0-9797 GCA_041743025.1 Microcystaceae cyanobacterium | reverse complement strand
GAAGGTATAAAACTTACTTCTATCTAAAAGGCAGTCGATTTAAAGAGGAAAGAAGCCTTACGAATCGATAACAAGCCGTAGCTCGAATTCTTTGTAAAAGGCACTCTTTCTCTATGGTTCCTTGTGGAGGGGAACCACGACATACCTAACATTAGGGATGTTTCGTCTTTGCCTCCACTTTTAAGACTCATCAGGTGGTTAAATTTCGTCATGTGCATCATGACTCATTCTTCATTGTCGTAATTTTCATCATCATCACTGACGTAGCCGCAGGTGTAGCATCGTGCAATTCTCCTGCCGAGTTCGTAGTCATCTAGTGTCCAGCCGAGGCTGCAATGTTCGCAATGAGGGCAGGGTTGTTCTTCAAGCCATATAGCATCTGTGTAGCCATTGCTAATTATTTTTCTTTCTTCAGTTTGAATTTGTTCTTGTTTGTTCTCGTTCTCATTCATATTGATAATCCCGATTGTCCATACCTTTCAACCGACCCAATTGAACAAATATCTAAAATCTCAGAAATCAACATTTGAGCGCGTCCACAAGAAATAGGAAGCCGCCTTTCATTGTCGGCAAAAAGTACAACAACGGTACCATCATCGTATTCAATAACTTGAGAAATGGTGGCCAGATTCAAGAAATGGCTAGGCTCATTTTCAGTCCGAGGTAAGTAGATGAAATGAGGGTTTTCAGTCATCGGGTAACGTCTCCAAATGTCGTTTTAAATCATATCCCTCTGTGAGGGTTAAAGCTCCTAAACAAGTAGCGGAATATCTTTCGAGTAAGAGGTTTCCGATGGCTAGTTTTTTTTCAAGACAAAAATCGACGATGTCATCCGTTAACGCGATCGCCTCTTTTGCTTCGGGGTGATCTTCATCTTCTGGATAGAGTGTAATTTCCTCCTCCTCCGAGTTGGGGTCTGGTATTGTCTGGTTTTCTTTGGGTTCAGGATCAGGGTGTCCACCAAAAAACTGCTCTAAGAATCGGTTCGGAGACATCCCAGCTTCTGCTGCTTTGGCTCTAATCGCCTCCCACGCTTCACGAGAAAGCCTCATGGTTTTCCATAGGGGTTCGGCGAAACCTTGGGCCATTTGGTTTTTGACATTTTCTAAGGTAATCTCATGGTCACAATAGCGATCGCATAATTCTTGCCACACTTCGGCTAAAGTTTTTACCTCGTCTGTGGGATGTTTCGCACTGTCAGCCACTTTCGATAATTCCATCGCGACCGCCGCCGATAATGGTAATCGGGAAAATCCAGCAGCAATTAACTGGGAAACCACACGGGCTGAACGAATCCAATTATTAATAGTCCCTGCTGTGCGGCCGAGCGAGCGCTCGCAGAAATCTCGAAAGGAAGAATATTTTTTCTCCCAAGCTTTATAAAGTTTTACTTTCCAGGCTTTGAGGCCGATTTCGTACCAAGCTAGTACACGTGTTTTGATGTCGTGTGCCACCTCTTCTAAGTTGTTCTGAAAATCCCATTTGTTACCGAATTCATCAACTGCCTTGGCTAACCAGTAAAGGTCATTGGGTAAGCCGTCGGCCGGGTTCCCACTAATAAATAGTGGCGTAAACGGATTCATGCAGTAGCCAGGTTGCATGGACAAGTCTTCTTGAGTAATGGTTGCTGTGCTGTTCATAGTTCATAAAGGGGGAGACTGAATCTCCCCGACATTTCAGAGTAAAAATCTTAAAAATAGAACTGCTCCATAGGCTGTACATTCTCCTTTCTTACAAAAGGACTAACAGTACTCATCTTAGAATTACAACAGTCCTGCCCCTAGCCATTGCCTCTCACAAGCACTCCAGGGGAAGGAATGTTCTGTCGTTATTGGTCTACGATAGTAGCTTTTCATTAAAAAATTAAGCTACTTTAGTAGACTTTTGAGCTAAGATGAATGAAAAAGAGAAGGGAGAAGAAAGACCCTTGAAAGTCCTAATCGAAGAAGCTGGTTACACTCAAAAATCTTTTGCTCAAGCAGTAGGCTTGAATTATTCAACCGTCAAGTTTTATGTAGCACAGCAAAAAACGCCAGGGGTTGATGTTCTAGCAAATATGTGTCGAGCCTTGAATATGTCGCCAAAGACCGTTCTGAAAGCTTTAGGCATCGATATCAACGGAATCCCCAACGACGAATAATAATGACCCCTAACAAACTACGAATTTGTTAGGGGAAAACTTCTTCTAGTACCGAGCAAAAGAAAAGTATGTATCAATATAAATTATCCCCCGGCCATCGGGTCACATGGTGTCACGACTTCACACAAATTAAGGCACAAATTACAAGGGTTTGGAAAAACCAAGTCGAAATCCTCACCGCTGACTTTGTTAAAATCAAAGTTCCCCTTGATGAACTAGAACTTATACCCCTTATTGTTAGGGTGCAAGAAAGTTTACGAGAGCAGAAAAGTTGCACCCTAACACCGAATCACTGGATTGAGGAAAAAATGATTAAACGCGCTGGCAAGTTACACGGTCCCTATCGCTTGAAAGATGGCGTGATGGGAGCGGTAAAACCAAAAGTAAGTATTTGGGGAAAAAGACCACGAGGAGCAGTTGACTCCTCTTTAAATTTCCTTCATTCTGCTTAAAGAATCACAGAAAAATCTGGCGTTGGCTTTTTTGACTTCTCCAACAAAAATCATCCTACCATGCACTTTTAAAAAAATCCCCTCTAAGGCATTCTTAGTGCGCTGGGGTCAGTATCAATGTACCGGGCTAAGTTGGCGACGCTGCTATGCCCTGATACAGCCTGAATCGTCTTAATATCGGTTCCTTGTCTTGCCAGTTCAGTAATGCAGCTTCTTCTTCCCGAATGAGTCGTTACGCGCAAATTCCCCAATCCTGCAACAGTAGCCTTTCGTTTGAGATACCGCAAGACCGCTTCATAACTAATCGGTTTTGAGGGGTCTAACGGCGAGGGAAACATCCACACAGATTGAGTTGGCTGTACATACCCGCGTAAGAGCAGCTTTAACGAACTACATACGGGGACGGTGTGATGTTTATCTTTCCCCTTACGATTTTCTTTGCGATAGGTAATAGCGTCGTAGATAAACCGTTTTTCGTAATCCTCATACACATCGTCAAACCGTAAATGTAAAACCTCATTAATTCTGGCTCCTGTATATCTCAATAATGCCCAAATGATTCTCATGTGATCCAAATCACAGACAAATTCTAATTTTTGCCAATCTTTTGAAGATAAAACACTCGCTTGACCCAATTTTCTCATCGTTTTAAAAAAGTCAGTGTTCACGATTTATTCAACCTAGCCATAAATCATGAACATTCACTCACTCACCTTAGATGCTTATTTCTGTATAGTAGGCGGTGCAATGCTTTCACGCTACCGTATTTGTACAGAAAATATCTATTTCCTGAACACTTAAGTCAAATTTAAGTGTTTACGTCCTTTCAAGTTTTGCTTTAAAGCACTTAAATTAGGAGAGTAGTTTCAAACCCTGATTAATTTCATGACCACTATTACTTTATCAAGCGATTTACCCTCGGAATTAATTACCCTAGAAAAACTTGCCTACCATAATTGTTTGGCTCTAAATTTTCTCTATTCAAATCAACAAATTGCCTTAAACGAAGACAATAAGCAATTTAGTAAAAGTAATATTCAAACGGGTCGCGCTTTAGACGGAAAGCTTTACTCAGTCGTCACTCTAGTCTTTGAGGTTGATGAAGTGATTGTGCAGTCTAACCCGACTAACAAAAAACCTTGGATGGCCGCAATGGATTGGGGTGCTGTAGCAATTCCTGCTGCATTCAAACAAAATAGCCCCGCGTAACATTAGGAGCTTTCATCATGTTAGGATTCGTCGGGCCAAACTTTCTGACTCCACCTTCTTCTCCACCTTCTTCTCCACCTTTAGCTCCGCCAAATTCTCCAGGACTAGGAGGCGCGGCATTAGGCGGATTAGGTTTAGGATTGGGGAATTTTTTGGGTGAACAATTTTTAAATAATTTCTTTGGGCAATCCCCCAATATTGTCCCTCCAGGGCAAGAACAGCAAGCGATCAACAACGCCCAAAATCCAGGACGAGATCAACAGATTCAAGCCCCACCCCTATTTCAAGGAGGGCAAGCCTGGGATTCTACCTACCAAGTCACTTGGGTAACTAAATGGATCAATCAAATTCACGGTTTGGCTAAGATTTACTCTAGGCAAACCATGGTAGGCCGAGTAACAACAAACATTGAGCCGGGACTTCCAGACTTAATCGGTGGTAACCGTCCACAAGATATGTATCGCCGTCCTTATTCGGTTTTACCCAATGGCTCGATAGACTACGGACAGAATTTTTTATTTTTATCCTACACAGGTTACACGCTCACTGGAACCAATACTTATGCGGGAATAGAAATTCTTGAAATTATCCCCTTAAGTCCTCCGAGCGATGAAGATAACTTCCCTCCTGGAATTATTTCCCCAGGAGGGACACCAGGATTAGGCCCGATTACTTTTGGCTTGAATACTCCTCCACTGACAAACAACGCCCCCCGAACAAGTCCAAGCACAAACACTACTCCTGGAACCAGCCCTGGCACGAATACCGATCCAAGAACCAATCCTAACCCTGGTTTTGACCCATTAGGCAATACTGCGCCATCCCCTAGTCCAAACCCATTAACCCATCCTGGAACGAATCCTAACCCTGGCACTAGCCCAGGCACAAATACTACTCCTGGAACCTCAGCACCTGGGCGGAATACTAACTTATTACCACCGTTATTTCTGCCCCCTGGTCTTAATGGCCAAACGGGACAAAATACCAATTTTTCTCCCTCACCTACACCGACGGCTCCTAGCGTCAACACCCAACCCAGTGGTTGTGAAACTGGCTGCGTAGCTCCTGTAATCGGTAAGCTCAACGATCAAGATCGAAAATTCGATGACCTGGGTAACAAGCTAGATGTAATCAACGCGGGTGCGAACGCCGGACAACTCGCTCAACTCAACGAGGTTTTAGACCGGCTTGGCCCGAAAGTAAATGGCGGTTTATCTGGATTCCTCAAAGGAAAATTCGAGAAACTCTGGGAATCAAAGATGGTAGACCGCGCTCTTTCAATCATGAATTTAGCCGCTTCGATTCACAACGCCGTCATGCTTTCTAAAAATATTGGTGAAACCTTAGTCGCTACTTTTACAAATGTTCTTGCTTTAATCGGAATTAAAGATCCAGATGGCCAGACTTCAACCTTTACCCAAGCCATTGGAAACACAATCGAAGGTTTCCTAAAAGGAATTGTTGGAGCCGAAAACTATACAGAGTTAACGACCACTTGGAAGAAAGCCAATCGCATCTATCAAGCAGCTATTAACACCTATCAATTGCTGACTGATTCACTTTTTGCGGTCGCTGAAGGATTAGAGTTAATTGGCAAATATACCGGAAAAATGGGGAATGCTCTCAAAAAATCAGGAACGGTTTTAGAGAATTCTTACGAATGGTTTGGTGAAACTTTTAACTTTAAGTCTAAAAGAAATAGAGCCATTGACCAAGTCATTCAAGGCTTGCGACAAGGACAAGAAGTCGCCTCGGATTTACAAGAAATCACCGAAAACTTCCGTGAAGCGCAAGAAAATATTACAGAAATTGGCGAACAAATTAACACGGTAAAAAGCGAAACACAAACACAAGTTACTGAAAAGACCACTAAAGAAACGATGGGAAAAACCAACTCTCAAACCCCTGATATACCCAAATCTGCAATCAATCAACCCTCACCCCCACCCACTTAATTTTTATGACGTTACCGGCTGATTTTAACGAATGGGAGCATTTACAGTCTTCTATTGTCAACGTTTTTAATAAGATCCTAAGAGAAGAATTTAAGGATTTGGGGACGGATTGGTCGCCTGACATTAACGTCCCCAGAAGTTCTTTAAGAGTCGCTTGTACCCCGAAAGATAACGACACGGCTTCAATCTTAATCTTAAGGATTTTATTCTTTTATTTAAACTTACAAAGAATTGAAACTATCCTCGAACCTTGGTACGGTATTCCGATTGACGATTATCAACAGAAAGTTGAGTTTTTACCCTTAATTCATCTTTATTTCAAAGAAGATGAAGGAGATGTTGACACTGACTATAGACCGCTTAGAATGCAGGTTTCTTTTAGGTTGATTGGCGAAACTTCAACAACAATTACTAAAGCTGAATTAACGACTTTAGCTACCAAAATAAAAACGATTTTTTGTCCGGGTAATGGTCGTACCTTCAAAAAAGGAAAAGAACTTTATACTTATTTTGACGCTGAAAAAGGTTATCAATTAAAGTTATACGCTTTCTCGGAAACAGAAGCTAAAAATTTAATTGAGAAAGTATTGGATTTACGCTCCTACTCCTTTGACGATAAATGCTTTACTTCCCATATCCCCAAAAACGCATCAAGTAAATATCCGACCATTCCAAGCAATAAATTGATCTTAGGCGAAACTCGAAAAGAACCCCGCCGTAGACCCGCGGGAACCGTCCGTTTTGTGTACGCAACGGCAAACGTTTGGGGTAAACCTAAACCCATTGTCTTAGTTGATCGATCCTTACGGTATTTCGATGCTTTAGTCGATTCCTAAATGAAAAATAGACAAATATGGACAGCCTTCGTAACCCAAGACTATTACACCAAACCTAGATCTAAAAATAAGGCTGTCCATATTTGTCAAGACTTTTTGTCTCTCCAACGTCTAGAAAAAAAAAAGACTGTTTTATGTGCCAACCTCTATAGATGTTGTCAGCTTTCTATTCCAATTTTTGGTGACTTAGTCTTGAGGTGGCATTTCATTAATTTTGTGATCATGGCAAAACGTTTTAATAATCTTGAGGACGTTTACAATACCCTCGAAGCGGCTGATTTTAACTGGGATTCTTTCGCGGCTACTAATAAATTTCGAAAATACAAAGAGTGGAAGCAAGACCCAGATCAACGAAGATTACCGGCTGGTTCGTCTCAAAACACGGGAACTCGTGTCTTGGTTGTGATTCGTCCTTTTGGACTAGATTACGCTGATGACGCAAAAGTTAAAGTGGGTATGTCAGGACGAGTCAATACGGCGATTTCTGGCTTAGGGACTGCGGCTATTTATCGCCATCAAGTGGATGCTATAGCAACCGTGAAATCTTCGCCCGGCTTTATTCCAGCCAAAGCCCATCTGGCACTTCGTTTAGCCAGTTCAACCACGGTTCTAGGCACAAGTAACCGAATTACTGGGCGCGAATATAAAAAACGCGTGGGCGAAAGCTACGTGGTTCCTTTTGGTGCTGGTGCGGCTACTGATCGAGAATTTGACGTTCAAGATGTAATTCTCTCGAACCGCAATGCTACCCACACTGTCACTTTTACACCCGAACGCTTAATGCGTCGTTAAAACCATGAATAAGAGTGAGTTGAGAGAAGCTTTATATCTTTGGATTCCCACAAATGGTGAAAATGCTACCGAATTATTAAATCATTTTCTGGTCGCCCGTGAAGCCTTAGATAGTTTTCTAGATGGAAAATTATCACTTAATGACTATTTAGAAATTCTCTCAACTCACTCAGTTGACATGGATTCTTATGAAGAAATAGTTGAAGAAAATTTGCTCTTTTTTTAAATCCTAAAATGGCGGTCACTTATCAATTTTCGAATACTAATAATTGGCTTTTACTTTGGAATGGCTCTTTCTCGGCGGTTGATGTTCCCCTTCAACCTTTGGAGCAGTTTTATCCAATTCCACCGATTAATGTGCCGATTCTTATTGAAGAGCCAATTATTGCCATTTATGCGAGTTCAACATCCGCCAGAGAAACTTGGAAATACGCTGGGTCAATTTATCAAAAGATTCAAACAGGGATCACGGTTGGTGGGACACCCGATAGTTATTTAACGAATCATAAATTTTACCTCAATCAAATCACGATTTGTCGTCAATTACAACTAGATTCTAGCTTTGCGATTGAAATTAGAATTCCTTATTGGATTCGGGATATTGATTTAAAAGTCTGGCAATACGTCGGAACGGTTAACGATTCTCATGAACAAAAGCTGGATTTAATTCTCTTAGAACTACAGGAAAATAATTAATTATGGAAGGAATTTACGTTTTAGTGGCAACACTCGCCTATTTGTTTGATATAGCTCTTGATACTTTAACTAAATATTTTGGTCATGACTAAAGAAAATCTAGAAGTTTTTTTTATGTTTTCGACTCTTCTGTTTAGGACGATTCGGATCTCTCGATGGCTATTGGTTTTAGAACACCGTATCAAGCGACTTGAGAAAGCTCATGAATAGTAATGAACGTTTTACGCTTATCCTCATCTTGATCGGCTGCTTTTTTGGTTTAGGAATTGTTTTTATTCCCATTTCTAAAGCTTCTTTGTACGCGGCTATTCCAACTTCTTTAATCTCCAGTGCTGTAACTTATTTAGGAATCAAAAAAAGTGTCAACAACGAGACTGATTAATTTAGAAAGTTTTCGTCTAAAAGAAGTTCAGTCTTTACTCTCGCGGCTTGATTTGTATCCAGTTTCGGAGATTGACGGAATTTATGGGGCGAAAACTTATAAGGCTTGGAAAACTTTCAAAGAAACTTACTATCTCAGTGACCCTGATTTAATCAGTGACTCTTCTTTGAGCAAATTACGCTCTCAAGCCAATGACCAACCGATTTTAATTTTGCGCTCATCATTTGACGAGATTTTTAGATATGCGAGACCTAGAGATCGAGATCTTTATTTTCTACCCATTAATAAGGCTCTTAAAGAATTTGAGATTAATACTATTCAACGCATAGCCGCGTTTTTAGCCACTGTCTCACACGAGTCGGGAAACCTGAGATACTCCTCGGAAATTGCGTCTGGTGCTGATTATGAGTGGCGTAAAGATTTAGGGAATATTCATAAAGGTGATGGGATTAAATACAAGGGGCGGGGGTTGATTCAATTGACGGGCGCGGCTAACTATCGAGTTGTCGGTAAAGCTTTAGGGATTGATTTAGAAGGTAATCCCTTTTTAGCAAGTTCTCCTTTAATCAGCACTCGAATTGCTGGTTATTTTTGGTTTTCTCACGGGCTTAATCAGTTGGCAGACCATAACGATTTTCGCACCATTACCCGACGCGTTAACGGCGGTTACAACGGATATGACGATCGCGTTAGAAGATGGCAACACGCTAAGGAGGTTTTAGGATGTTGAGGCTGTTATTTTTGGCAATTCTACTAACTGGGTGTTCAAATAATTATTCACCCCATGAGGTTCAGTCCGCTCCATCACAACAAGATTTGATGGAGCCTTATCGAACTACAAGACAAATTCAATCATTCGGCAAAAAATCAATTGGGTTAGGTTTTGTCATTGTCGGTGCGATCGCTATTCTGGTTTTAAAAAAGATCTAGTTACTTCGTTGGGGTTTCTCTATTATGTAAAAAAAGTGATTTAATAGCTGAGGATTCCACGAACAAGCTATGATCAATATAAATAGTAGCTACAACTTTAAGATTATGGGTGAATCAAAGCGTCGTAAAGCAGCACTAGGGGAACAATACGGACAAGAAGAAAAAATTCTGTCTTGGCTTCCCTTTACCAAAAAACAAGCTGAAGAAGCCTATAAAGTAACAACCAAGGGTGCTTGGGTTGGCATTGGAGTTTTAGCACTCATCTGGTTTACCATTTGGTTTGTAGGGCCGGCATTTGGTTGGTGGATGGTTCAATAACTTAATCTTCGTTTGCAGGAAATCTCCATGATTGCTGATTTCCTATTACTGCACTAATTCTTGTTCTAAAAGCTGTAGTAAATTGAT
>JBGTNM010000428.1:0-19323 GCA_041743025.1 Microcystaceae cyanobacterium | reverse complement strand
TGGTGCGTAAGTCCTAATTAAGCAACTTCTAAAGCTTCAGCAATGGTTTTATTGTAAATAATCCGACCGGGAGTTGTGCGAATAAATTGAGAGAGAAACTCGCCATCGGCAGTTTCACGATGCTTGCGTTCGCGGTAATATTTCATGACGCTGCCATCTTCTAAGGTTTCTTGTTTTAGAATCTCCGTGTCGGGTTTTTCGGAGACGACTTCTCCTGGATAACGCAACCAAATGTAGGCGTGTAAATCCAACTGGCCTTGGTCGTAGGTTTTTAGGACATCCTCAATGCTCGCGAAATAGCGGCCTGCGCCTTTTTGCGCTTTTGGGTTGTCGGCGGTCAAATAGTAGCAACCCAATACCATATCTTGGGAGGGGGCGACAATGGGTTTGCCGGTAGCGGGTGACAGAACGTTGTGACACGCCAGCATCAGCAGTCTTGCTTCTGACTGTGATTCTATCGAAAGCGGAACGTGAACTGCCATCTGGTCGCCGTCGAAGTCTGCGTTAAACGCTGGACAGACTAGGGGGTGCAACTGAATCGCCCGTCCTTCTACCAATATCGGTTCAAACGATTGAATTCCCAAGCGGTGTAAGGTTGGGGCGCGGTTAAGAAGGACGGGGTGTCCGGTAATAACTTCTTCGAGGACGTTCCACACTTGCGGGTCGCCGCGTAAGATCAGCTTTTTGGCCGCTTTGATATTGTTGACCAACCCCAGACGAATCAGGCGGTGAATGACAAAGGGTTGAAACAGTTCGATGGCCATTTCCCTCGGCAAACCGCATTGGTAAATCTTTAACTTCGGCCCGACAACAATCACCGAACGACCAGAGTAGTCTACCCGTTTACCTAGCAGGTTTTGGCGGAAGCGTCCCTGTTTTCCTTCAATGATGTCTGAGAGGGATTTGAGGGGGCGGTTGTTGGCCCCCACCACTGTCCGGCCCCGCCGTCCATTGTCAATGAGTGCGTCTACTGCTTCTTGTAGCATCCGCTTTTCGTTACGGACGATGATTTCTGGGGCAAGGATTTCTTGCAGGCGAGATAGGCGATTGTTACGGTTGATGACTCGGCGATACAAGTCATTGAGGTCAGAAGTAGCAAAGCGGCCGCCATCTAACTGCACCATCGGCCGCAAATCTGGCGGAATTACCGGGATAAACGATAGCACCATCCAATCGGGTAGCGACCCAGTGGCGATGAAGTTATCAATGACGCGCAAGCGTTTAATGTATTTCGCTCGCTTTTGGCCTTTACTATCTTTAATTTCTTCGCGCAGTCTTTCAGCTTCTTTTTCTAACTCAATTTCTTGAAGCAGACGTTGAATGGCTTCTGCGCCAATTCCTACCTCAATACCGTACAGTTCGGAATCGTCGGCGTAGATTTGTTCTTCGATTTCAATCCACTGGTCTTCGGTCAAGAGTTGCTTATTTTGCAGATTACTGGCGTTGCCAGGGTTGAGAACGACGTAGGCGTTGAAGTAGACAATCTGTTCTACGTCTCGCAACGGCATATCGAGTAAGATGCTCAAATAGCTGGGAATGCCTTTGAGATACCAGACGTGCGTGACAGGAGCGGCTAATTTAATGTACCCCATGCGGTGGCGGCGAACGCGGGATTCGGTGACTTCTACACCACAGCGTTCACAGACAATTCCACGATGGCGCACTCGCTTGTACTTGCCGCACCAGCACTCCCAGTCTTTCGACGGACCGAAGATGCGTTCGCAAAAAAGTCCATCCATTTCCGGTTTTAGCGTCCGGTAATTGATGGTTTCGGGTTTGGTGACTTCACCCACCTGAATGCCGTTGGGAAGCGTTCTTTCGCCCCACTGACGGATGCGTTCGGGAGAGGCAATGCCGATTTTAACGTAGTCAAATCGCAGTTCTGTTTGAGCTTTCATACTGGACTCTGTAAAATTGATTGAATAAGGGTAAAGTCTGCAATAATTTAAGCAAAATACAGCAATTTCACCTTAAAAACAGCTTCATTCTCTCGGAAGTCTATTTTAAAGTAAAATCTTGCTGTAATAGTAGGGGGTACAAAAAGCTAGAATAGAAAACAATGAGGAGGTATGATGCGATCGCACTCACAATTTGGCGCGAACAGAACGCTACAAACGGGTTTTCCATGCGTAGATTGATCAACTCAGAATTAACAGTTAGTCGAATCAAGAATTCCTAAATTAGGACAGATATTTGATTATACAATTTTTTGTGTAGTTTGTGTGGTGGTTTAGAATCAGCATTTTATTCAGCACACTCGCAGTCAGCCTTGTCTAATCTTCAAAGCCTTCAGTTTCTGCCTTTAAAACATCCAAAACCGCTTTCTTACTCTGTTTTAACTGCTTCCACAATTGCTTGGCTTGCAGGTAAGCCTCCTCAGTCGAAATTTTGCCACTGGTATGTAGACTGGCAATATAGCCAATTTTTAGGGAAAATTCCTGTAGATTAGCGTTAAAGACGAGAGTGCTTGGCGTAAAAGACCCTCGGTAAGCAGACCGAGGATAAAGGAAGTTATGCTGGTCAATCCAGTCTTGATTGTTCATGGAAGCATGGTTTTAGCCTTAATACTTCTAGTGTAACTAATTGATTCATTTTAGGCGTATTATTAACTTGTTCTTAACAAAAATATGGTAAGAGCTAGAGTGATAATCAGAATCGGCGCGATCGTGCGCGTCATCTATCCCGATTACGCGGCAGGAATGCTAGGACGCATCCAATCTCAAGAACCTTCAGGACGCTGGATTATCAAAATTGAAGATCATTTCTTGCCTAATCCAGAAGAAACAATGATCCTGTCTCTAAACGAATCAGATTTTGAAGTGATTACCAATGATGAATTTAGGTAATGGGTAATAAATGATTCACTCTTCCCTGTTCTCTGTTCCCTGTTCCCTGTTCCCTTTATTAAATAATTGCCTTAATTCTTGCATAATCGCTAGTTGGCCGGAGAGAGAGGCGGGATGAGTTAAAAGCCCTTGTTGAGGACTAAATAAGAAAGATAAAACGAAGAAAACTGAAGCAACTAAAACAATGGCAGGCCCCGAAGGCAGATTGTAAAAGTAGCTCATATACATACCGCTAATGCTTGCTAAAATGCCAATTCCTACGCCAACAAACATCATTAAATGCAAGCGACTGACCCATAAATAAGCCGTTGCTGCTGGCGTAATTAGAAGTGATAGAACGAGAATAACACCAACTGCCTTTAAACTCGCAACAATGGTCAATCCAATCAGAATCATCAAACCAAAATCGAGCAAATTAACCGGAAGTCCTACTGCTTGTGCGCCTTGTTTATCAAACGTATAAAACAGTAATTCTTTGTATAATAAAATCACCATCGCCAATACGATAAAACCAATGATAAATGTATCTCTGACATCGGACAGAGTCACCCCCAAAATGTTACCAAATAAGAAATGATTAAGATCAATTTTATTGTCTTTTTGAATGACCGTAATTAAGGTGATTCCTAAAGCAAAAAAAGCCGAAAAAACAATTCCCATTGCGGCATCTTCTTTGATAGGCGATCGCGTGCGGATAATATTAATCAAAATGGTACTAATTATACCAGCAATAAACGCCCCTATAAAAATATTAATACCTAGCATAAAAGCAATTGCCAGTCCCGGTAAAACAGAGTGACTGATAGCATCTCCCAACAAGGCCAAACGTTGTACCATTAAATAACTGCCAACTACTGCACAAATAACGCCAACAATAATCGCTTCAATCAGCGATCGCTGCATAAAACTGTATTGTAAAGGTTCAATTAATAAATTTAACATTTCAACCTCTTGAACATTTTCGTAAATTACTCATTTTCAGAAAATCGTTGCTGATAGGCAAGATAAACAGCTTCTAAAAAAATATTAGCTGTGATTCCTTCTGGCACATCTTCTAAAGCAATAATATTTTTAACTTGATAAGCGAGTTTTCGGCTTAATTCATGTTTAGCTTGAGTGAGCATACCATCTCGTCGTTGTAAATACTCTCGAATAACGGCAAAGTCTTCGGGAGATAAACGCGATAAATCAGCCTCAATTTTGAGTTGAGATGCTAATACTCGTGCTTCTGGGGAAATGAAAATAATAGCTGAAGAAATCGGTTTTTCTTCTTGAATCACGATAGTACCAGCTAACCAGTCTCCTAGACGTTTTTCTCGTTTACTGAAGGCAATCAAAAAAGCACCAATAAACAAAATATCATCAAAAGGACGGAGTAAAGAACGCAAGATCGCTTGTTGCAATCTAACCGGACGGCCTTCATCTCGAATGACTCGAATTTTAACGAAGCGCTTGCCAGGTGTTTGTCCTTGCCAAAGCGTTTCAAAAAAAGCAAAATAGCCAACATCAGTAAAAAATCCAATTAACAAGGCAACAGCAATTAGCCAAACTTTTACATTGTCAACGTTGCTTGTCAAAACATTAATAAATTCAGCTAGCAATTGGGAAAAAATAAAAGTTAAAAGAAGGTAAATAATAAAAATGACTAATAAAAAAGTATAATCAATGAGTAGAGCATAGGCACGATTTCCAATTCCTGCAAGAGTAAACTCTAACTCAACGCTTTCTGGTGTTTGTAAATTAAATCGATTAAAAAATTGCATGGCTTATTCTTCATTTAAAGAATCTTTTATCTCTAATCCCAACCCTTCTTTGCGACTTCGTAAATCATAATAAATAATTGCTTTAATTGCTTGCCAGAAGGGAATAAATAAAGCCCCACCCAAAACAGAAATTGCCAAATTTATTACAACAGCAGCAGGCGAAGGCGAATCGTTTTGGAGACTAATACTAATTAAATTCACCAAAATATAAAGAGGTATCGTAATTAAAAAAGCGACAAAAAAGATGATTACTAGTCGAACTACAAATCCTTTCGTTAAATTCCAACTTCGCCCAATGGCTACTGTCGCATCACTTTGAGATTCAACTGCGATAGGAAGCTCAACAATTGATAGGCGAGAGTACAGCCAAATATAGCAAAACAGAAGCACTAATAAAATCAAAAATGCGATGATTCCTAATGCAACTGAAGCGGCTGTATTTCCCTGAGAAATAACGACAGCAATTCCAATGAATACCCCTGCAACGATAGCCATTCCTAAAAGTGCAACCAATAAGATAAGATTGACTAAAAACCCTGCCAGAAAAAAGCTCCACATCCGAGGATTGACATAGCTTCGTGCCTCTTGAACTGTTTCAGGGCGTTCCATCGCTTCATGAAAAGCAAGACGTGCAATGAGTCCTTGAATGGCAGAGTATTTAGCCCAGCCATAAACAGGCACGAAAAGCCATAAGGAAGCTTGTAAAGCTAGACCGTAATATAATTTAAAGCGATCGCGATAGATTCGCAACCCGGCACTAACGACATTGCCGACACTGAGAGGCCCTAACGGTTGACTGAGATTAGAACTTCTAGACATAGCTATAAAAGAAAATTTGGCTGTCACTGCTATCTTAAGCTAGGTTTAAAATAATTTCTGGAAAAATTCATGAATATTCAACGATGGGTTGCGCGGCGAGAACCCAACTGGAAACAGTTAGATAATTTGTTAAAAAAAGCCGAGAAAAAAGGCATAAAATCGCTTTCTGCTTCAGAAATTCGGCAATTGGCTAGTTTATATCGTTCAATCTCAGCCGATCTAGCCCGTGCTAAAACTCACGAAGTTGGAAATACTCTGGTTAGAGAACTGCAACAGTTAACCTCTCGCAGCTACAGTCAGATTTACCAGGGGTCGCGGCATCAAGAATGGAAGGCGATTGGGGAATTTTATCGCTGGCGGTTCCCAAAGGCAGTACAGCAAGCATGGGGATATATTGCGGTTGCCACTGGTCTTTTTCTGGTTGGGGGAATGATTGCCTGGTGGTATGCTTGGCAAGATCCGGCCTTTATGGCTCTGATTGTACCAGAGGAGTTAATTCACAAAGTACGTGATCGCCACGAATTGTGGATGGGGTCAATTTTAGGGATAGAACCCCTAGCTTCTAGTGGAATTATGATTAACAATATAAAAGTTTCTTTTACTGTCATTGCGGGTGGCATTACCGCAGGAATTTTAACAGTTTTTGTTCTATTTTTTAATGGCTTACTGATTGGTGCAGTTGGGGCTTTAGTTGGACAGAATAACCTGGCTTACCCTTTCTGGGCATTTGTTTTGCCTCACGGTTCTTTGGAATTGCCTGCCATTTTTTTTGCAGGAGGCGCAGGATTATTAATTGCCAGAGCGCTGTTATTTCCAGGAAAATATCGCCGTCAGGACGCTTTAAAATACTATGGATTTCAGGCAGCGCAATTGGTATTTGGCATCGTTCCTATGTTAGTGATTGCTGGCATAATTGAGGGGTTTTTCTCTCCCAATCCTTTAATACCTAATGCGCTAAAATATCTCGTGGGAATGATTTTATTTTCCCTGTTTATCATTTATCTAACGCGCCGAAAAATACGGAGTTGAGATAGACAACTGAATTAGACTTTGATGTATCATTTTGCTGCTAAACAGTTTGCGGTTGTCCTTGCGGTTGGAATTTGAACAAGTTGTAGACCACATTGCGACGGATATCCACCATCATTTCTAAAAACATTTCGTAACCTTCTTGTTTGTATTCGATGAGAGGGTCTTTTTGACCATAACCGCGCAACCCAATCGACTCGCGCAAAGCATCCATTGCCTGCAAGTGTTCCCGCCAGAGGGTATCAATCTGATTTAGGATGAAAAAGCGCTCCGCCTCTCGCATCAAGCCAGGCCGTACCCCATCAACTTCTTGTTCTTTAATATCATAGGCTTTGCGGACTTCTTCATGTAAAAACGCCTTCATTTCATTCACCGTCAAGTCACCGATATCCTCAACCGTAACATCTTGCATCAAATAGACGAATTCTTGGGCTTTACTGACCAACGACGCTAAATCCCATTCCTCCGGTGGCAGTTCAGGGTTGACGTAGGCATCGACAATTTCATCCATCGTCCTTTCAGCGTAGCCGAGTACCTGTTCTTTAAGATCCAAGCCTTCTAAAACGCGGCGGCGTTCGGTGTAGATAGCGCGACGTTGGTTGTTCATCACCTCGTCGTACTCGAATACCTGCTTGCGGGTGTCGTAATAGAAGGTTTCTACCTTTTTTTGCGCCCCTTCCAGGGAACCTGTCAGCATTCGCGACTCAATCGGCATATCTTCTTCGACGCGAAAGGCATCCATCAAACCCGCCACGCGATCGCCACCAAAAATTCGCAACAGGTTATCCTGTAAGCTGAGGAAAAAGCGCGTTGAACCAGGGTCGCCTTGCCGTCCGGCCCGTCCTCGCAGTTGGTTGTCAATGCGGCGCGATTCGTGGCGTTCAGTTCCAATGACGTGCAGTCCACCCAATTCCACCACTTCGTTGTGTTCGCGGTGGGTAAACCCTTCATATTCTTGGCGAATAGCTTTATAAACGGCCCGGAATTTTTGAATTACAAGGTCGTCAGTGGGGGCATTTTCCGAGGCGATAGCAATTTTTTCTTCGGCTTCCAACTCCGAGAGGCTTTGCTGTCCGTAGGTTTCAACTGCAAATTTTACTGCGTCTTTAAGGGCGGTTTCAGTGAGGGGCGATAGTTGCGTAGGAAACAAGTCAGTCGAAGCTTTCCAGCTTTTTTGCTTTTTCTTGCCGTTGCCGAAACCTTGGGGACGGTTGCGACCGCCAGTTGGCATCGGGGCAGGGGCCATCAAGCTGTCATCTTCCGGCAAGACAATTTGGGGCATCAAGTATTCGCGAACTTTCAGGCGGGCCATATAGTCAGCGTTGCCGCCGAGGATGATGTCTGTCCCGCGTCCTGCCATGTTAGTAGCAATGGTAACGCCCCCTTTGCGTCCGGCTTGGGCGATAATCTCCGATTCGCGTTCCACGTTCTCAGGGCGGGCATTGAGCAGGTTGTGGGGAATTTCCTTTTGGCTGAGCAAATTCGAGAGGACTTCGGACTTTTCAACACTGGTGGTTCCTACGAGCATGGGTTGCCCTTGTTCGTGCCGTTCCTCAATTTCTCCGGCGATGGCAGTCCATTTCGCCTCTTCGGTTTTGTAGACCACATCAGGAAAGTCATGGCGTTGGGAAGTACGGTTAGTGGGAATGATGGTCACTTGTAGGTTGTAAACCTTTTCAAGTTCGGTTTCTTCGGTTTTCGCCGTCCCGGTCATTCCCGACAGTTTGGGATAGAGCAAGAAGAAATTTTGATAAGTAATCGTCGCTAAGGTTTGAGTTTCGCGCTGGATAGTTACCCGTTCTTTAGCTTCAATCGCTTGGTGGAGTCCATCACTCCAACGCCGTCCGGGGAGTACCCGTCCGGTGAATTCATCGACAATGACCACTTCATCGTTGCGGACGATGTAATTAACATCTTTGATAAATAATTCTTTGGCTTTAACAGCGTTTAAAACATAGTGGGCCCAGGGATTTTCCTGGTCGTAGAGATCTTTAACCCCCAATGTTTGTTCCGCTTTTTCATACCCTTCGTCGGTCATTAAAACGTTGCGGGCCTTTTCGTCTACTTCGTAATCGCCTGGTTGGTCTTCGCTTTCTTGTTTGGTCAATTGCAGGGCAATTTCAGCCGCTTCTAGGTACTTTTCTGTCGGACGTTCCACTTGCCCCGAAATAATCAAGGGGGTACGCGCTTCGTCAATGAGAATCGAGTCTACTTCGTCGATAATGCCGAAGTTAAAGGGACGCTGCACTACTTCCGCCATCGACTGGGCCATGTTGTCGCGCAGATAATCAAACCCTAGTTCGCTATTAGTAGTATAAGTAATGTCGCAGGCGTAGTTTTTTTTGCGTTCTTCGGGATTCATGCCCGACTGAATCAGCCCCACACTCAACCCCAAAAAGCGGTGAACCTGTCCCATCCACTCTGCGTCACGGCGAGCTAGGTAGTCGTTGACAGTGACGATGTGAACCCCTTTGCCCGTCAGTCCGTTAAGATAAGCGGGAAGAGTGGCGACGAGGGTTTTTCCTTCCCCCGTTTTCATTTCGGCGATTTGTCCTTTGTGGAGGACGATACCCCCCAACAGTTGCACGTCAAAGTGACGCATTCCCAAAACGCGAACCCCTGCTTCGCGCACCACCGCAAAGGCTTCCGGCAGGATTTCGTCCAAAATATCCTCAAATTCCTCGTCATTTTTGGCTTTGTCGAGGGATTCTCTAAAGGCGACTGTTTTCTGTTTGAGTTCCTCATCGGAGAGTTTCTGGATGTCTTCCTCAAAAAGTTTAATATCCGTCACGAGAGGTTGGATTTTTTTGATTTTACGGGTGTTAGGGTCGCCAAATAGAGTCTTAAGCATAGGAGTATTCGGTGAGAATGTGACGGTTAAGCGTGCCTGTTGTGGTTTTTGACCGCTCGTACCTGACAACTGACAGAGGTTATGAATAATTGTATCATTTCGCTCCGTCCCTCTGTGATTTCTCTGGTTCGCCAGCGACAGTAAGTCTTAAAAAAAGCAAAAATGTCATTTGCAGAGTCCGAGAATCTACAGAGAATTTGGGGATTGCACAAGGGCTGCCGTGCTAGTGTCTTCACAAATTTTAATATTTACCCTGTTTACTTTCGGTCTTTTAAGGGAATTGCTAAAGATATAGACGGCTTTTACTTTCTTTAGGATAACTAAAATGGACTTTATCGACAGAATTAAGGCACTTTCTCAACAGGTCAATAAGCTAAGTTCTCAAATTCAAAACGAACAGTCCACTAAAACTGCTTTTATCATGCCGTTTCTACAAGCATTGGGATATGATGTTTTTAATCCGATGGAAGTTAATCCTGAATATACGGCTGATTTACCAGGACTCAAAGGAGAAAAAGTAGACTATGCTATTTGCCAAGAAGATAAACTTATTATTTTAATCGAATGCAAATGGTGTGGCGCAAATCTAGAACATCCTAAACATTGTTCTCAGCTACACCGATACTTTCATGCAACAGAAGCGACAGTCGGAATTTTAACCAATGGGATTATTTATCGATTTTACACTGATACTGAAAAAGACAACGTAATGGATGAAAAACCATTTTTTGAATTCAGTCTATTACATTTTGATGAGTCATCTGTTAATGAATTAAAACGATTTTCTAAATCTAGCTTTAACTCGGATGAACTAGGAGATGTCGCCAAAAATCTTCTCTACACTAAAGAAATTAAACGTTTAATGGCAGAGCAGCTAACGAATCCATCTCCAGAGTTTGTTAAGTTTTTTGTCGGTCAGGTGTATTCTGGGGTTAAAACAGCAGCAATTATTGAGAAATTCACAGAGATTACTAAGTGTTCTCTGAAAGAATTTATCAATGAACGTATTACAGAAAGGCTGGTTTCAGCTATTAACAATGGTTCTGAAACAACAGACTTACCCCATTTGACAGAAAATAATCAGTTAGAAGAAATAGAGCCTAAACTCTTTGAAGCTAACAAGATTGTGACGACTGAAGAAGAATTAGAGGCATTTTATCTTATTAAATCGATTCTTCGGGAAGGTATTGATACCTCACGCATTCAGTACAAAGATACCAAAGGTTATTTTGGGATTAACTTAGATGGCAAAGTTACAAAAACGCTCTGCCGTCTTCGTTTATCAGATAAGAAAAAATCTATTAGTATTCTTGATAGTGAAGGAAAAGAAGCTAAAACAGATATTATGATTCTAGATGAAATTTATGGAGTTGCTGCGTTTCTCAAAGATAGAGTTAAATATCTTACCCAGGATAGTTATGCAGGGAATTCTAACCAAGTTGAAATGCGTAATGCTTAACCCCAGATTTCTTGGATTTTGGCAAGCAAAACGCTTAAGTTCAACTGCCCAATTTGCTAAGCTAATATTGCGATATTAGATTAATTGAAATTATGGTAAAAACTGCCTCTATTCTACCAGATTAGGGGCTTTTTTTATTTCTGTTTTTTGTGATTCAATACTTCTGTAGCTCAATAAAGTATTAAAATAGTAACGGTATGCTAGTTAATCCTTAACAGATTGAGCCGCAATGCTGCAAGTTCCCAACACTTTAGAAGATGCCATCGCTTAGGCTATACAAGCTACCCAACTTGTTAACCCATCATCTAATCAGACGCTTCTCCTAGCCATTCTTCCCGTGAAACTCCTGCTTGTCGCAACAACCGACTTAACAATCCAACACTAACATCTCCTTCATGAGGATTAGGAATAATCACAGTTAAATCACCCCGACGCATTTGTGGGTGTTTTCCTCCAGAATAGGGACCTTCAAACCCCAATTCACGCAAACGTTGCACTAAATTACGCCAAGAAACAGGAGTCAAGCGGGACATCATTAAACAAGTTGAGTAATTTGATTTAAGTCAATTCCTTCAATCACAGGAATCTCTAAACTTAAACGCAATCTTAATGCAATCCAATCACTTAATGCTTCTCGTAACTCCCTACGACAGTCTTCTAATGTTTTCTGACAGGCCCAAACTCCTTGTAAAGGCGGAATTTCTCCCCAATAAGTTCCCTCATTTTCTACAATTTCGTAAACTGCTAATTCCATCGCTTTATCAAGATAACTTGCTAACATAGAGTTAAGATTCTGTCAGGTTAGTTGTATTTATTTAATTATATAGCTCAATAAAGTATTAAAATAGCAACTGTAGGCTAGTTAACCCTTAACAGATTGAGCCGCAATGCTGCAAGTTCCCAACACCTTAGAAGACGCGATCGCAAACGCCAAACAGTCCACCCAACGCGCAATAGAAGCCGGATGTGGGCGCGTACAAGTTGAATTGATCATTCCTGAAATTGCCCTACAAGCTCAAGCGTTGGCCTTAGAATTTACCACTATTCTCGAACAGTACGGTTCGGGGTTGAAAGTCCTCTTTCCCGATACGGGGGCGGCAGCATTAGCGAAGCGTGACTGGGGCGAAACCTGGTTTAGCATCAGTGATTTAGGAGGTCGCGCCATCCCCATTGAAGGCAAAATTACTACCGAAGATACAGCGTTTTTGGTCGTCTGTCCTTCGGCAATAGAAGTAAAAGCTGTCGAAAACCTCTGCAATTTGGCGGAAAATCGTCCGGTTATTCTGATCATTCCTCAATTAGAAGATGTAACTTTCGTCGGGATTGGTGTCACGGCTAGAGAACTGCGGGAACGCTTTCTCAGTACTCTAGAATCTGCCTACTATTTCCGTCCCTTAGCCGGTGCAGCCGTATTACGCTCTTATCCGTCTCGTTGGGAAGTTCATTTAGAAACCGAAAATGGTTACGAATTGATTGCCGAAGAATTTCAAAAACCGATGGGAGAAGACTTAGAATTACTTCTAGCAAAAGCCACCCAAGGCAGTGAAGACACAGGCGAGGTTGTCAAACCTAAACCAACAGGTTTCTTATCCAATATGCAACGCTTCTTACGGGCATTGACTCAGTAGAGGTTAAATATTATTCATGATTTGTAGGCAAAAAATCAGCCGCTAAAATCTGTTCGACTGTAAACGGACATTGTTCTGGGAATGTATTGGAGGGCAGTTCAGTCTTTTGCATCGCTCTTTTTTTTGCTTTTTGATAAACCAAATCTACTCGATTGAGACAGTAATGATAAAGCGTCTGAGATTCAAACAAAAATTCTAATTGAACTCGAAAATTGCCAATCTCATCTTTCCAACTTCTTTGGCAATAGTTTCTTTCTGTTTCCCAATACCGATAAAGGAGGAGATGAATCAACAATTGTAATAAATAACTATCTACTTTATGCCTTTGTTCACTCCCCAACTCTGCTATCTCCTGAATTAAATGATGCCAATCCAAATTGTCTAGATCTCTTGCCTTAAGATGTTCAAGCGTTTGATCGAGCCAAAGAACATAATCTTGTTCGTAAAGTTGCTCAATTTGGAGCGGCAGTTGAGTTGGCATGGGTTATCAATCAAGATGACTTTTTAATTAAGCATTTCTTAATTATTAGGACAGGTTTTTATCTTCCATTCTGTTAATATACTGCGTCAGCAAGCCCCCTGCGATCGCCATCACTGCCAAAAAGAACAAGACCGGACGCAAGCCAAAAATCGTCTCGGCAATCCCTGCCAAGGCTAGCGGCAGAGAAAGAGCGATATTAACCGCATTATTCTGCAAGCCAAACACCTTACCGCGCATATCAGTCGGGGTTTCCGCTTGAATGGTCGTTTGCATGGGAACGCCGACAAAAGCGGCAAAAACGCCTAAAATCGCCGTCATCAACAGCGATAGCCCAAGATTGAAACCCGATAGCGACAATCCGACCAACGACCAAGCCATACCGAACGATCCCCACAAGCTCAGTTGACTGTGAGGAAACTGCTGCCCCCAATGACCCAGAACTCCTGCCCCACAAGCCATGCCCAGACCGCAAGCCGCCAGTAAAAAGCCAAATTGCTCGGCTTTCATTTCTGGAATTTTATCAGCGAGGGGAACTGCCAGAACCGATAGAGCAGCAAAAATAGAGAATAAGATGATTAATTGAATCAAAGCATTGCGAACGCGATGGTTTTTACTCAAATAGCGAATGCCATCGCGGATATCCTCGCAGACGTGGGGGCGATCTTGGTTGTAGTGTGCAGATTTTTCGCCCATTCGCAGCAGCAGCAAGATCAAGCCAGCAATCAGGTAAGAAACGCCCACGATCGCAGTTTTGCCTTCGTCCCACGATAGTCCTACTGCCTGTGCTGCCGTTGCCGCTAGCCCCAGTAGTGGTTCGCCAATGGCAAAGCCGATAATCGTCATAGCCATCATCGTCGTTGTAAACAGAGAATTGGCTGAAAGCAGGTAACGACGCTTGATAATCAGGGGAATGGTGACTTGTTCGGCGGGAGCAAAAAACTGGGTAATGGTCGAATTAATAAAGGTCAGAACCAGTAACCCGAAAAACCCTAGCGGCAGGTGAAAGAGCGCTTGGGGTTGAGCCTGCCAGTGCCGCAACCAGACAGGAAGCCAGTGGACAGGGAGAGCAAGCGTTCGGTCTTGACTCAACCACAACACGAGGGGAATGGCCAGCGTCAACCCACCGCGCAAGAGGTTAGAAACTACCAAAACGCCTTTTTTCGACCAGCGATCGACGTAAACCCCCGCCAATGACCCGAATAACACTGCCGGAATCGTAAACGCAATCATAATCGCCGACACCCAGCCGCTAATCGCCTGGCCTTCTGCTTGGAAGTGACTGGCAATCAGCGCAATCATCAAGACCAAATAAATTTTATCCGCCAGTTGAGAAAACACTTGCCCGACCCAAAGAATTAAAAAGCGGGGATTTTCGAGGACTGGGGCAAATCCCTGACGGGGAGGCGTATTAGGAACAGAAGGGGGACGGTTCATCTCGGCTGGGGGAGAATAGCTATTGCTACTCTCAGGGTCTTGCGTTGGCTGGGTGGATGGCGGATTAGAGACGGGCATGATTCGGGTGCTAAAGATGGCAGTGCTTGATTGAAGCTTTAAAACGCTAGTGGGGATAGAGCATCCACTAGTGTAGCTGACCGAAAAGAACGGCCAACTTGATATTGGGCGTATTCTCTTAAAAGATGTTCGACCCTGACCCAGGAAGCTTCTAAATAGCCATTAAGAGCCTCATCTGGCAGAAGGTAAATTGGCTCTGGCAGTGCCGAATTGCCCAAATGTTGTAATAAAGTGACTTCTACTGCTCCTAGTTTAATATTAATTGGGGGCAGGGCTGGTGGGTCAAGAGAAGGAACTCTCCCCGCTTGCGAAATGGCCTTTTCTCTGGCTGTTAAATCAACCATCCCACCCGCTTCAAAACTAAAGCCAACCCGCCAGCCGAGTTCTCCAAAATTAGCCGTTAACGGCTCTTGCGTCAGGCAGCAGGCATGAACTTGGGGTGCGATGCCAGTAACTGCCAGTAAGTGAAAGACAGCTTGTGCTAAATGGTCGTAAAAGCTACATTTAAGGGATAAATCGTTTAAACGACGTAAATGTTCGGTAAGCAGTTCGTAGAGTTCTGTCTGCGGTTGCCCGCTCAGAGCCAAACACAAAACCATTTCGGCTAGATACTGAGCAGCAGCGAGTTTTCCTAAATCTTTGCTCAAACCAAGATAGGATTCGAGCGTTTCAGCTTGCGTAATTTTATCGAGCGATCGCCCTTTGACAATCATCAACTGATTGACCACAAATAGCTCACTGCGTCCCCGCAAACGAGATTTGTACTTTCTCGCCCCCGGTGCTACCGCCTGAATCAAGCCATATTCCGGTGAAAGAAGGGTCACGAGGCGGTCGGCTTCTCCTAGCGGCATTCCTTTTAAAATAATGCCTGTCGTTTGATAGGTTTGACTCATTAATAGTTAATATTTAATAGTGAATAGTTAACTATTCACTAAATCTCCTTGGTCTTGCTGTTTGATTAACTCTACGCCGCGAGAAGTTCCTAGGCGAGTTGCGCCTGCTTCAATTAAAGCTAAGGCTTGGTCAAAAGTATGAATGCCGCCAGAAGCTTTGATTCCGATTTGTCCTTTGGTAATATTGTGCAAAAAGCTAACGTCAGCAACCGTCGCGCCGCCAAACCAACCTGTATTAGTTTTGAGATAAGCGGCTCCAGCATCCATACAGATTTCGGCGGCTAAGCGTTTTTCGGTATCACTGAGGAGAGCCATTTCTAAAATCGCTTTAATCGTCTGTTGGGTTTCTTCGCAAATAGTCGAAATTTCGCGGTAAATTGCTTCAGAACGCCCTGCTTTTAACCAACCCAAGTTAATAACCACATCTAGCTCGCTTGCACCGTGATCTGTGGCTTCTTGCGCTTCGTGCAACTTAACCGCAGAAGTAGTCGCGCCAGTTGGAAAGCCAATCACGACACAGACTTTGGTTTTTTTGTTGTGAAGCAGTTGGACGGCTTGGCGCACGGCACTGGGGTAGAGGCAGACTGTCGCAAAGCCGAAGCGATCGGCATCGCCGCAACACTGTTCAACTTGTTCGGGGGTAGCAGTAGGATTGAGTAAAGCGTGATCGATGTAGGTGGCGATGTCAATATCTGAAACCCTTCGGGCCATAGCTGCTCCTCCAAAAGTCTCCCTGTACCATTGTGGCAGACTTTGAGCAATTCAGGACGGAACCGCCATAAGACTAACTCAATCCTCATCTGGGGTGACAAAAGTTATAATCTCAGGTATTAAGCGTATCAGAGGAAATAATTGATGGCTTCCATCACTATTAATATTTCAGATAAGCAACTTCGGATGCTGCAACAGTTAGCTCAGGATAGCCATATTTCTCTTGAAGATTTATTGCGTGCGAGCCTAGAAGATTGGTTGACTGGTTCTAAGAACGAGTTTGTTGAGGTAGCGAACTATGTACTCAAAAAAAATGCTGAACTCTATCGTCGTTTAGCATGATACGTTATCTAACTTTAGTAGAAATGATTGATTTGCATCGTCAAATAATTGAACAGTCTAAAGGAGCAATAGGTATCCGTGACTTAGGTGCTTTAGAATCTGCTATTGCTCAACCGCGTATGACGTTTGGTGGAGAAGACTTGTATCCGACAATTGTTGATAAAGCTGCGACTTTAGGGTTTTCGATTGTAATGAATCATCCATTTCTAGATGGAAACAAACGGACTGGTCACGCAGCAATGGAAACATTTCTCATTTTGAATGGACTGGAGATTAATACTTCTGTCGATGAGCAAGAAAGAGTCATTTTGGCTTTAGCTTCGGGTGAATGGGAGCGTGATGCTTTTACCAACTGGCTACAGCGAAATGTTGATGTAAGATAACACTGCTGCATTGGAGCCGACTGCCCAAAAGTATTTCTGTAGGAGCTAAAGGTTATCGGTGGTGGCTCAGTTGCAAGAAGTCTAATAATCCAGTTAATGTTACTTTTTTCAGTCTTGAGGGAATACTGAAGATAACTTGCAAACTTTTTGCCAGCTACCACTTGCATATCAAGGGTTTGATCAACCTAGTTAAGCCACAAAGAGGATACTATATGTTTTGGGTCGTCGTTATAGCGTTAGTCATAGCAGTTGTAGGCTGGTTCAACTATAACAGTGCTACAAAAGGTAAAGCTCAACTAAAGAGTATTGGAGTTTGTATTATTCAGATAGAAAGAAACCCAAATTCTCCTAGCGTTTATGACAAGTGTATTGAAGTTTGGAAATCTTCCACTTGGGTTCAGTCTGAAGATTTATTCAATGGCGGGTATTACGACAGAATTCTTAAAATATGCGAGAAAAACGCCTCTAATGTTAAAGCTTGGCAACTATTGGGAGAAGTTGTGCAAAGTCTTAATATTAGTTTTGGAATCAATTTAACTGGAAAGCGAAATAGAGCAAACACATTCAGACTTCTAGCAAACAATCTTTTCAAAGAGTTCACAAATCAGCCCATAAGGGAGAGAATACTCTCCTTAATTCACTTAGTCAGCGGGATTACACAAGCCGAGACTCAAGATTTATACAATACATCACTAAAAATATTGGAAGTCAATTCAAACAGTCAAGAAGCTAAGGTGTTAGTTCTTGATATAGGTAGGCTACACTATAGCATTTTAAGACTTGATAAGAAGCCTACTATTTATGATGAACAGGCGATTCAAAATGACATTCTGGTGCGATCTAAATAGCTTTTTTAATCTTTACCTCTTGCTTTTTACCTCCTGCCTTTTGCCAGAAGGCTGTAGGCATACCCGTAGCGAGATCTCAACCAGTAATTTTAAATGTTCTAGAGTTTAGTAGTAGGATGCATTTTAACCGCATCTTGCAAGCATCTAAAATTTCGGGAAAAAACGCTCCACTAAACCATCAAAACCCGGTAACAAAGGAGACATTATCTTATCAGTTTCAAACAACGTTGCTACGAGTTTCAATTGAGCATTTTCTCGACAGTAAATTTCAACAGTACGCGATCGCCAGTCGGCTATCCAATATTCTCTCACACCTCTAGCCGAATACAGTTTGAGCTTGGCTTCTTTATCGCGCCGGAGGTCTTGCGGATTCTGAGATAATACTTCAACCACCAATTCGGGTGCGCCTGTCAAGTGTCCTTGTTCGTCGATATATTGGGCATAGTTTTCTTTGGTCAACCACACGACATCAGGAATGACGTTATCTGCCTCGGAAAACAAAACGCCGGGACTAGGAATCGTGATTCCTAAACCACTTTCGTCAGACCATTCATCCAACAGCCGAAAAATTCTGCCAGTGGTATGCTGATGTTTAGAATGGGGGCCCTAGTCACAAATAATTCTCCATCAATAATTTCGTAGCGCACCCATTCATTATCTGGCAACACTTCTAAATCGCGTACTGTCCAGCGTACTTTTTCTGTTTGTACCTGATTCATGACTTTTTATTCCTCCTCTGCGGCTGTTTCTAGTTTATATAAATCCTCTTTTTCTGCTGCTTTTAACGTAGGAGAAGAACGCTTTCCGTAAGTAATAGGGGAGGGAATTAACTCCAACTGACGAGAATTGCCATTAGGTTTATCTTCTTCTCCCCGCCGACGTTGAGATGTCCTTTCCTCGCTGGTATCTTCTGCTATTACTTCGTAAAGCGTTGCTAATTTATTTTTCCCCTTACCTTTGCGTAAAATTCGCCCTAAGCGCTGCACGAACTCTCGCGTCGAACCCGTCCCTGAAACGATGATGGCAATTTTGACTTCGGGAACGTCAACCCCTTCGTTGAGGACGTGGGAAGTGACGAGAATGTTGTATTCTTCCTGCCGAAAGCGCGTGAGGATGTCGTGGCGTTCCTTAACTGGCGTTTGATGGGTAATAGCAGGAATCAAGAATTCCTGGGAAATGCGGTAGACGGTGGCATTATCGTTAGTGAAAATTAAGATGGGGTTGGGGTGGTGTTCGCAAATTAACTCCGCTAGTACCCGCAATTTGCCATCGGTTCCGGCGGCGATGTCTTTCGTTTCGCGGTGTGCTAGCATGGCCCGCCGTCCGGCAGCGTTTTTAGCACTAGCTTGCACAAATAACTGCCATCCGTTGAGACTTCCCAAAGAAATGTTCGATTTTCGCAAAAAATCATTGCGAATTTGCATGGACTGGTCGTAGCGTTCTCGTTCTTTGGGAGAAAGTTTGACTTTAATTTGAACAATTTGATGGGGGGCCAGGGTATCGCCAGAGAGGTCTTGCACGCCTTTGCGATAGACTACCGGGCCGATGAGGGTGTCTAGATCTCGGTGAGAACCGTCCACCCGTTCAGGCGTAGCTGTCAATCCTAAACGGTAAGGCGCGATCGCATATTCGGCAATGACTTTAAAGAAATCAGTCGGTAAATGATGGCATTCGTCGAAAATCTGCAAAGCATACTGATTTCCCAGGGTTTCGGCGTGAATAGCCCCACTATGGTAGGTAGCGATTAAAATAGGACTG
>JBGTNM010000427.1:0-3628 GCA_041743025.1 Microcystaceae cyanobacterium | reverse complement strand
GTGCCTATTTTCATAGGTAGCCTATGATAACCGGATTTAGTGTTAGTGTCATCGATCGCAATGCAACTACTGATTTTGAGTAACGGCCACGGAGAAGATGTAATTGCCCAGCGCATAGCCGAACAATTGCAGCACTTTCCCCAGGCTCCTCAGTTGGCCGCTTTACCTTTGGTAGGGGAAGGCCACGCCTACCGCAAACTAAAGATTCCCATCATCGGCACGGTTCAACCCATGCCATCAGGAGGATTCATCTATCGGGATGCCCGACAGTTGTGGCGCGATGTACAGGGAGGATTGGTTAACCTCACTTACCAGCAGTACCAAAGCGTCCGTCAGTGGGGAAAGTCAGGCGGTAAAGTGCTGGCGGTAGGAGATATTTTTCCGCTCTTTTTGGCTTGGTTGAGTGGGGCGGATTACGGGTTTGTCGGCACCGCTAAATCAGAATACTATCTTAGAGATGAAAGCGGTTGGCTCTCTGCGATCGCTCGTTTTGAGGGGTGGTCGGGGTCGGTTTATTTGCCTTGGGAACGCGCTTTGATGAGCAGTCCTCGCTGCAAAGCCGTATTTCCGAGAGACAGCCTAACGGCTAAAGTGTTGCAACAGTGGCCAGTTCCCGTCTTCGATCTAGGCAATCCGATGATGGATGGTTTGGCAGAAAGTCAAAAGTTAATCCCTCCTACTATCCTTAAAAAGGGGGGAGGCAAAAGTCAAAAAGAAGAATTGATCTTTGTTTTGTTGCCCGGATCGCGGATGCCAGAAGCGCAAAACAACTGGCAGACGATGAGTGAAGCTGTTTTAGGGGTCATGAAAGCATTTTGCGCCCGTCGGGTCATCTTTTTGTCCGCGATCGCGCCTGCTTTAAATCTCGCGCCTTTTGAAGGGCAGCTAATCGGACAAGGTTGGTTGCCTCAATCTCTAGCAGCCATCAATTTACCGATTTCTGATGCCCAAGCGCGGGCTTTTTCGTTAGACAACGCAACGGTCATTTTGACTCAACACGCCTATGCTGACTGTTTGCAAGTTGCCCAAGTCGCCATTGCCATGGCCGGGACGGCGACCGAACAATTTATCGGATTGGGCAAACCAGCTATTATAGTTCCTGGCAAGGGGCCGCAATTTACTTACGCTTTTGCTCAAGCTCAAACTCGCTTGTTAGGATGTTCTGTTTTGCTCGTTTCTCAACCAGACCAAGTTGGCGAGAGTATTGCCAATATTCTGCAAGATCCCCAAAAACTCCAACAAATTGCGGAAAATGGCAGGCGGCGTATGGGAGCATCAGGAGCGGCTCAACGCATTGCTCAATGTTTGCTCAATTCACTTTTTACGCAGGGCTAACACTGAGCTTAGTGTTATCTGGAATGGGTCGGGATATCAATTTATAGCTAGTCTTTCTGCTAGAGCAGTCAAATCTAAGCTGTTTAAGATACTAGACTTTATTGGGCGTTTTTCGTCCCAGAAAATCAAAGAAGAATAAAAGTTTATGGCTGTGGGAGAAGTTAAAAGTGTGAGTGTTCGGTGAGCAACTTGTTCATCCTCAAAGCTGAGGAAGTAAACAGTATCATCAAAAACAATAGCTTTACCATTCGTTTTCCCAACTAATCGAAAATCTAGTTTTTTATAGAGTCCGCAAATCGCAATTTTCCAAGGCGCAAATGTATACGAGCCAACTCCAAATATAGAAAAACGAGCAGTCTTATTATAAATTTTGCTTTTTCTACTATCTAAATATTCTGAATGGTTCTTCAAATAGTTCCAAGTTTTAGGTGCTAGATTTTGTATATGCTCAGTTGACTCACCAATATATCTTTGAGTGACCAAGATATATCGATTAATGCTTTCTAGGCGGTTTTGAGCGACATCAGAACCTTTAACTAAAGGAAATAAACAAATCTCTTCAATATCGACGACTTCCCCCAGTCCATTGACAAACGTATCATCAACCTTGCGAAGTTCCATTACACTTGAGCAATCGTGCTTAATACCAGATCTCCATTTTTCTCCCGTCTTCGGCTTATGTAAATCTTTTAATCTATCAAAAGAGATTACATCCCTAATTGGAGTATTGTTTCGATAGCCTATCCGGTAATGAGTATCAGCATCAAGGCTACTAAATACATCACAGAAGTAGTTTTGTGAATCCGAGTCAAATTTGCAAAATAGAAGACAAGCATCAACAGTCGCATCAAAATATTTTTTTGCATCTATTTTATAAGTTGCACAGTATGCAAGATTTAGGTTTTGGAAATAAATGTAATTCAATAGTTTTCTTGAAACAGAAGTTTTGCATAGCATTGCGAGATAAGCTTCATGCTTTTGCAACCATTGAATGGAATTAATCAACATCCACTCAGAAATATCAAAGTTACTCCTGCCTGTGATTGCATCTAAACCATTGTGATTCTGGAAATTAGTTTTTTTGGGCAAGTTTTCGCCACCAATTATGCCTTGCTGAGAATTAGTAACCCAAGGAAAGTTTCCCAACACCAAGATTTTTCCATTAAATTTATCTATCAACGAAGACCAATCAAACTCAAAAAAATCTCCTTGCTGCACTTGAATTCTTTCATCTTGTGAAAGCTGATTGTTTTTCCTAATATCTTGTAAGTAGTTTTGATTTATTTCAACTCCGATGATTTTACTTGCTGATTGAAATGAATATGCAGAAGCCTGAATAAAGTTACCTATGCCGCAGGTTGGCTCAACAATAATGTCAGGACTTACACCAATCTCTAGCAATTTATGACAAATTTTCTCAGCTAACTCTAGCGGGGTTTGAAAGTCTCCATACTCCACTTTTAGCTTAGAAGTAACCTGAATCATAAGACTGACCTATAAACAGCAACTATACCTTCTTCTTGTCCAGCACGCTCAATGACTCTTCCATATTGAAGCCGCCATTGTAAAGCATTGGAAATTGTTAAAAATCCTTGGATAGGGGAATTTATAAGTATTTCGTCTGCAATATTTGCTGCCTCAATTTCATCAACAGGCAGATTTCGATCAAGCATAAATGCAATCAAGTCATCTTTATTTCCTTCATTGCCTAAAATATTACGAATTCCACGAGTCATCTGAAAATCTGCTGTTCTCTCAGCAGTTACATAAATCGTGTGTAGAATGCTTAAAGTTGCTGCTCGGTTTGTGCTGTCGTCTGCCTTGTCGTAAACAAAAATGATCAACGAATACCCAAGACCAAAAATCTTTTGTCGTGCAGACTTGAAGGGGCATGACGACTGTGGTTGTCTGACGCTGGTTACTTTTACGTCAATAAGCAGACCTGGAAAGTCGATTCCACTTGCTGAATTGCCCTCCAAAAACTCATATTTTCCTTTTAGATAAAGCCTGAACTTCTGCTCTAAATATGTTCCAACAGCTTTACCGTCTGTAACACCATAGAGGATCGGTTCTGGATGCTGAGACTCGGCAGCCGAAAAGATTGCTGCTTCAGAGCATAGGGTTTCTACCGTCAAGATTGGCATGGGCATATGTGACATACTCCCATCACTGACTCGGAGTACCGAGTACAGTGTGGGCTTCCAAGACAATCCAGCTATCGCTTCGGAGGCTCTTGGCTTTAAGAACCGGATGACCCTCGGCTCTCTCTTACAAAGTTTGGCGGGACGGAAGC
>JBGTNM010000426.1:0-38738 GCA_041743025.1 Microcystaceae cyanobacterium | reverse complement strand
AGAAAAGCAAAGTAGGAGTCAAGACCAGACGGCTTAAGGCTGGCTGGGACGACAACTATCTTAAGGATGTCCTTAGTGCCTTAAACATAGTCACTGCCTAGTCCACATTAATTGTTACGAAACGTGTGCGTTTGCCCTGTAAAGCCAAGAGCCTCCGAAGCGATAGCTGGATTGTCTTGGAAGCCCACACTGTACTCGGTACTCCGAGTCAGTGATGGGAGTATGTCACTCCAAGTGGGCAATTATTGGCGGCAGTCGATGATGAATCTGAAGATGGAAAAATTTATTTGTGGCAAGTTAGCGGCTCGAAATTGGTCGCGCAATCCCCCATTAAGGCTCATGACGACGGCATCAGCATCGTTCGCTTCAGTCGGGACGGCAAGCTTCTGGTAACGGGAAGTTGGGATGGAACCCTTAAACTGTGGAGTCTGGATAATGCCGAATTAATTCAATTGTTAGCGGGACACCATGCACCTATCAACGCCATTGATTTCCACCCCAGTCAGTCACTCATTGCCAGTGGTGCTGAAGACGGCAATCTGATTATTTGGGAATTTTCCCCAGACAAATTATTACAATATAGTTGCCACCGCCTGCAAGACTACCTGACGACCAATCCCAACCTGTCAAGGAGCGATCGTCAACTTTGCCCAAACGTATCGCCCAATCGATGAGAGCAACGCTTATGGAGAAAATTCGTCCTATTAACCGTCAATGGCTGTCCCATCTCGCTCAGCTTCTGGCAAGCTGCCTCTATGCAGTCTTTTGGCTGGAGTGGAGCAATTTAGCCTTAGCTCAATCGGCTTGTCCCAGTCAAGGCGGCGGCAAAGGAGAGCTAAAGTGCGCTACCGTCTACGACATTCAAGGAACAGTGAACTTAAACCAGAAACGGCTATTATCTAAGACTAAAACAGTGACGCAACCCGCTCAACTCCTTGAAACCGATAAAAACCCCAATTCTCGGGCCAGACTTCAGTTTAATGAAGGTTCTCTCGCCAGAGTTGCTCCTAATAGCCGATTTCGCTTCAGTCCGGGTTTGCGCTTAGTCGAGTTGGAACAGGGGACTACTTTAGTGGTTACGGCTGTCGGCAGCCAACCCATCGGTGCGAGAACTGCCGAAGCGAGAGTTCGCACGAAAGGAACCGTCTATCTCGTTGAGCGCGATGCCGAAAAAGCCCAAACAATGGTTTCTGTCTTGACAGACAATCCCCAAGGCCCAGTTATTGTGAGCCAGGAAGCGGAAAACGGTCAAGAAAAGACCATTTCTTTGCGATCTGGGCAATCTGTCCCGATTACTGACACAGGGTTCGGGCAAGTCATTGAGTTCGATCTCGAAAGCAAGTATAGAGATCTAGAAATCCTTAGAGGAATGGGTATAGGTTCGGTTCATTTGCAGGAATTAAACCAAGAACCGATTGAAGTGCAAAGCACCCTCAGAGTCGCTCGTCAAGAAACTCTAAGTGCCGAAATGCTTCAACCTATCTCTCTTCTGTCACTTTAGGAGATTTTAACGAAGACAAGCCATTTCAGCCAACGAAGAATCAAGGTTTTACCCCAGTCTGACAGAAGAGGGATAGTCTTTTTAGGTCATTCTCTGTAACGGCTGTCATCTTGTTATGCCCCAATGAGTTCGAGATTTTATCTCCTATTATCAGCTTACAAGCAAGCCACTTGCTATATTAGTTAACAGGACTGTTCTGTCTTTAAAAACTCTGTCACTCGCTGCCAAACCTGCTCTTCAACATCTGATTGTGTCACGTCAAACCATTCAATTTTAGGATCAGCACGAAACCAGGTTCGCTGGCGTTTGGCAAATTGAGCAGTACGCAAAATAATTGCTTCAGTCGCTTCTGCTAAACTCATTTTACCGACTAAAAATTGTTTAATTTCAGCATAGCCTAGCGTTGCTAAAAGGGACAAGTTCCAGCCGTATTTCTCAGTAAGTTGCTCGACTTCTTCAACCCATCCCAAGGCTAGCATTTGCTCAGTTCGCTGTTTGATGCGCTGTCGTAACGGTTCACCCTGACAGGTTAAACCTACCTGTAAGATAGGGTAATCTGGTGGATTTTCCCCTTGTTGCTGAGAAATAGGATATCCTGTTACATAAAAGACTTCTAACGCCCTTTTCGTTCTTACCTCATCGCGAGCATGAATCTTACTAGCTGCTATGGGATCGACTTGAGTTAACAAGGCATAACAGTAAGGCTGTCCAAGAGAGTGTAACTGCGATCGCAATTCGCTTTGAGGTGAAACCCTCGGAATTTTTAGCCCCCGCACGATAGATTTAAGATACAAACCTGTGCCACCTACCAGCAACCAAGGTATGGGAGATTTAGAAGCATTAATAATCGCTCGCGCACGTTCTTGATATTGTGCCAAAGTTAGCGTTTCTGTGGGAGCGCAGATATCAATAAGATAGTGAGGAATTTGAGAGCGTTCTTCAATCGTTGGTTTTGCCGTACCAATATCGAATTCTCGATAAACTTGACGCGAATCAGCACTGATAATAATGGTGTTCAGTTTTTGAGCTACAGTCAAGGCAATTGCTGATTTTCCGGTTGCTGTTGTGCCACAAATAACAATCAGTGAGGGTTTCATGTCAAAAGAGAGACGCTGACTTTATCAGAAACATTAAAGTAGGGGCGCATCGCGTGCGCCCAAAAATGTGCGCCCAAACCAAAATGTAACATAAGCAAACATCTTTCCCATGATGTCGAATGAGCCATTCTTACATTCTTGAAGGTTCACCAGGATTAACTTCAGGAATCCGAACTGGCGGAGGAATAGGCTGTGGATCGGGATCAGGGGGTGGATAGGGAGGTGGTAGGGGATCGGGGGTAGGATCGGGAACGGGTAGATCGGGATTTGGACTGGGGTTAGGGATAGGAGGTTGAGGAATTTCGGGAGGACTCACTATCTCATTTACATTCATTTTTTAACTTCCTTACAAGCGTTCTTAGGCTATATTGTCTCAAGTAAAAAATGAATTTACCTCTCCCAAAAGACTATTTTTTTAAAGATGAGTTAACATCATTAAAACCAATCTATTATTTCTGTCTTACTCATGCTCATGCGATCGCTTTACTCCCTACTAATAGTCATTCTAATGAGTACTCTGGTGGCTTGTAGTTCTCCTGCACCGCCGACAGAATTTGCCCCCGATGGAGAAATTGTCGCCAAAGCGATCGCCCTGCAACTCAATCAAACTCAACAGCGTCTCAGCCAACAACTTAAAGCAACCGTTCCCGACGTGGAAATCAGTCAGATTCAAGTCAAGTTATTAGAACCTGTTTTGGTGGAGGAACTACCCACCTATCACCTGCAAGGAACCTACTATTTAAAATTAATCTTGCCACGTCAGCAAGTTAACCAACCCAAAAATCCCTTTGATATCTACTTACAGCGACAGGCAGAAGGCAAAACCTGGCGATTACTCAGACGGGATGCGCTGCCGGGTTCCCAACAAGTGCAGTGGCGAAGTTATTTGGTTGAGTAAAACGCCCTCACCCCTAACCCCTCTCCCACGGGAGAGGGGAGAATAGTTTTCAGCTAAACGGCTAAATTTCGGCGACTGCCCGTTCAATGAGACGGCGAGTTAGGGTTTGAATCCCTGTATGGCGGTAGTATTTAACCGTCATATCTAAAAATGCCCCCAAATAATCCAATTTATCGCCCGAAACTTCAATAAACTTAGTCAAGTTATTAGTGACGCTGCTTGGGGTCAAGTCATGGTCGCTGACAAAATTATCCATCCAGCCTTTAGTCGATTCAAAGCTTTCGGTGATGAAAGCGTGTTGGTCTTGAGAATTACTGCCAGGAATTAAGTCTCTGACTCCCTCAAACGTTGGATTTTTCGCCAAATCGTCAGGTTTCGTCCCCTTAAACCAATCGAGGGCTTTAGTGGTAAAACCTGCCCCCAACGGAATCAAGCCATCGAAAGAAACCAAAGCGGCCATTCTCATCAAAGATTCTCCGCTATAATCCCCTAAAGCCGCTAAAAAATCGCCAATACTATCTCCCGGAATGCCGTTGATTTGGCAAAAGGCAACCAATTCTGTCACCAGCTTGACGCATAAATCGATGCTCTGGGCTTTTTCGGGTTTAGGCGACAGATTTTTCAAAAATCCCAAAAAAGTATCCTGTCCGATGCGGTTAGCCAGTGCTGCCGTTCCCAGTAACCCCGCCGCCGAATCGACCGTTTCGTAGAGCCACAACGCCCGTTGATAGCCTTGGGATTTATCATTAAAGAGGGTAACAGCGCGATCGCCAATTTGCTGGATTAGTGCTTCATCGGTTTCTCCCGTGACAGCCCGAATGGTATTGTCAAATCCGACCAGATTCTGCCACTGTCCAGGAATAACGAAGTCTAGTGACTTGAGGGCCATAACGGTAAGGCCGCCTTTAGGCAACTCGTCCACTAGCTCGTAAATGGGTTTGCTCACAGTAAACTCCTAAAAATGATAAAAAAATGGTTATTTTGCTTTATATCGCCGTTAAACCTCTTAAGTAGCGGGTTGTGGCGTTAGGGCAGGTGCTTTCAGCCAAGAGTGACTCTTTTGGGGAGTCAAGGCAGCACTGAGTTGGGACAGTCCTCGCAGGTTGAATTTTTGTAACCAGGCAGCGCGGTCTTCTTTGCTAAAGGAGGGGTCGCGAGATTGCACTTTGACTTGATAGCGTCCGTTGACGAGAATGCCTGTCGCGGTCGTTCCTTGTTCAACGGCGGGATAACCGGCAATGGTTGAGGCGCTATTTTGATATTTGGCGGCGGCTGAGGGCAGACTAGAAGTATCGCTAATCGAGAGCATGGCAACAGTCTTGCCATCCTGATTGACTTTGTATTCAGCAAAACCTTTCTTCTCTTGCGCGGGAACGATGTCGTAACCTCGGACACCATTAGGGAAAAATTTATTAAATTTCGCTCCTTGTTCGGCTTGCTTGGCAACTGCACCCGGAGCTTTTCTTTGTGTAGTTTCTTTTTGTACCTGCTCGTAACGAGAGGGCGGAGTAGAGGCGCAAGCACTCACCAGTAAGAATAAACTGAGGAAGATGGGGACAAAAAGTCTAGTCCAACGCGAAGTCATCATGTTCTTTCCTAAAGTGGGGTCAGTAAAAATTGCTGTTATTGTCGCTTGGAAAGGTTAAGAACTGCCGAAAATTACACAAAATTTTAACTAAGCCTCGCTCAGTTCATTTATTAAAACAATTCAGCTTAATTAAACCTAAAAAAATCATTTTTCTTAACTAGACAATGATATTATTTTATCAACCTTGCCTTTGCCGAAACCGGAAAAATTTTATGGTTGATCATTACGCACAATCGGAATTAAATGCTCTAGCCAACGCGCCTATGATGGCTGGTATATCCGTCGCTATGGCCGATTTGGGCATTGTCTCTACTGCCATTGAAGCGGTTGCTATGTCTAAAGAAATAGCAACTGCGGCCAAAAAATATCCTAATAACTCAATTATTCAAGCTATTTTTTCGGAGGAAGTCCTCAAAAGTGGCAAAATAAAGCTGGAAAAACCTGATATTAAACCCGAAGAAGTTAAATCGGGTGCGTTAGTTGAAAAAGCGATCGCTTCGATTGAAGCTGCATTAACAATTGTGCAAGGAAAAGCCTCCCCAGAGGAAATTGCCGAATATAAAGCGTTTATTTATGCCTGCGCTGATGCGGTGGCTAAGGCGGCAGGCGATGGCTTATTTGGTTCAGGCGTGAAAGTCACCGACACTGAACAAGTAGCCCTCACTAAGCTCAAAGCTGCTTTAACCTGAGTTCGACCTCTGTACAGGACAAAAAATATCTGTCTGAATGGCCATAATCAAAAACGAAGGGGTGTAGGGGCATAACAATGTTATGCCCCTACTTTAACCTTTACCCTTTCCCCCATCCAGTTGAAAATTTAGAGAGTATTGTATAAAATTCCAATACCTGTTAGAGCCACCATTACCCCGAAAATAGCTCGCCAACTGACTTTTTCTCCCATTGCTAAGGCAAAAGGAATGACAAATAAAGGGCTAGTAGACGAAAGCGTTTGAGCAATTCCGGCAGGGGCAAATTTAAGAGAGATTTGCTGCAACCAAACCCCCAAATAGGTACTGCCGAAAGCCGTTAAAGCGATCGCGCCCAGCAATTTTAGCGAAAACGTCGCTCTCAGCGAGAAAGATGGCGGACGAGAAACCAGCCACAAGACAGTGACAGTCAAGGTTCCCGCCATTAGCCGTAACAAAGTACTCCACAAAGGTGATACGTTGGATTCTACTAAGGCAAAACGAGACAAAACCGCTCCTACTGCTTGGGCGATCGCGGCGAGAATTCCCCAAACTACCCCGCGCGTGAGTTGAGAACGAGGCACAACGGATTCGGCAGTGCGTTCGGCAATTACCCATATCACCCCGATCAAAATCAGAAAAATCCCCCACCAATCGGTTATTTTAAGGGTTTCTCCCAAGAATATGAGGGCTAACAAAGCAGCGATCGGCGGGGCGAGCATTTCCAATAAAAGCGTGCGTCTGGCTCCTAACTGATTGAGAGCCGTAAAATAAGCACTATCCCCCAGTCCAATCCCGATTGCCCCACTCAGCAAAAGCGAGCTTATCGGCAAAAAATCGGCATTAGGAAGGGGTTGCCGCATCAATACTATTGTTATGGCTAGGTAGACAATCGCGATCGCCCCTTTACAAAGATTGAGCAATAACGGCGAAACACGCTCTCCTAAAAGGGCGTAAACAAGGGAAGAAGCTGCCCATAAAAAAGCTGCGGCTAGTGCGGCGATTTCACCTGTCAAGGGACTGTATTCGATAGCTCAATAATTCAATATGATAAACAGTTATGCCGCCTCAGTAGCTGAAAGCTCGTTTGTAAGTTGCGATCGCAAGTCCTCATCAGGAATAACTAGAATGCATAGGAGGAAGGACAAATCCCTATAATATACTGGTAGAATATAATACATTAGTTCTCAGTTCAGGACACAACGCGGGATAAATTTTCAATTGAGTCTTTAGTCATGGCCTCAAGACGGAGGTTTTTTTGAGCCTATAGCTATTTGCGAGTTAGTGAAGTACATTTATAATCCCCGCCCCTGACTGCTTAGTTTGCCCTCATGTCTTCCTACGAACCCCTGCACCATAAATATCGCCCACAGACGTTTGCGGACTTAGTGGGACAAGAAGTGATCGCTACAACACTGACCAACGCGATCGCTCGCGAACGAATTGCCCCCGCTTACCTGTTTACGGGGCCCAGAGGCACGGGAAAGACTTCATCAGCGCGAATTTTAGCCAAATCCCTTAATTGTCTAACGTTTGAGCAACCCAGTGCCACTCCTTGCGGCAAGTGCGAAGTCTGTCGGGCGATCGCCAGGGGAACGGCTTTAGACGTGATGGAAATTGACGCAGCCAGCAACACAGGGGTCGATAACATTCGAGAAATCATTGAAAGAGCGCAATTTGCTCCCGTTCAGTGTCGTTACAAGGTGTATGTGATTGATGAATGTCATATGCTCAGCGTGGCGGCGTTTAATGCCTTGCTCAAAATCCTAGAAGAACCGCCCGCTCGCGTTGTTTTCATCCTAGCCACGACTGACCCTCAGCGCGTTTTACCGACCATTATTTCTCGCTGCCAACGCTTCGACTATCGGCGTATTCCCCTCGTCGCTATGGCAGATCACCTGAGCAAAATTGCTTATCAAGAAGAGATAGACATTACTCCCGAAGCGATTACGTTAGTGGCGCAAATTGCTAATGGCGGGTTGCGCGATGCCGAAAGCCTCCTCGATCAGTTGAGTTTGTTGGTAGGAACCGTCACGCCAGAAAAGGTCTGGGAGTTAGTGGGGGCGGTTTCAGAACGAGAGTTGCTAGCATTGCTAGAAGCGATCGCCGCCGACAATCCCGAAACCCTACTCGACTGTAGCCGCAATCTGATGAACCGAGGGCGAGAACCTCTGGCAATATTGCAGAACTTAGCCGGATTTTACCTCAATTTACTGATTGCCAAAACCGCTCCTAACCGTTCTGACCTAGCGGCGCTCACTTCGTCTACTTGGCAGCAATTGCAGTCCCAAGCCTCGCAGTGGGAACTCAACACCCTTCTTCAAGGACAGCAACACCTCAAAGATAGTGAAGCTCAATTAAAAAACACCACGCAACCTCGCTTGTGGTTAGAGGTTACTCTTTTAGGATTGTTACCCTCTGCTTGTGGTTCCTCCCAACTCCCAAAGCGATCGCTTGCGCCAGTCCAACGGGAGACAACTGCTATCCCTGCCGTCTCCGCTTCCGTGCCACCACCGACCAAACTCGATGCCTCTCAACCTGTCGTTGCTCAAACTAGCCTGCCTTCCTCCCAACCAGAACCCGAAACCACATCTGTTTCATCCCCAGTTGTTCAAGTCGGTAGCGTTGATTTATCCCAAATCTGGCAGTCAGTTTTAGTCCACCTGCAACCGTTTACCCAAGCCTTGGTGCGCCCCCACTGCTATCTCATCAGTTTAGAACAAGCGGCGGCTCGTGTTAGTGTGCGCAATGAGCCTTTACTACGGCACGCTCAAGGGAAAATTGCTGAAATCGAAACTGCCCTAGAAGCCGTCTGTCAGCGTCGGGTTAAAGTCAGCTTGCAAGTTGTCTCGCCGCCGCCCGAATTGGTAGAGGCTTCCCCGACTCAAACCGTCAAACCCGCAGTCACAATCGAAGCGCCTTCTCCCCCAGTTGCGTCTCCATCGCCTCCCCACGCTAATAAAAACAATGACATTTCAATCAGTGTGGATTCCGAGCTTAATCCGCCGCCTGCCAAGGTTGAACCTTTGTTGCCTGTGCCACCATCTCTAGTATCAGTAGAGACTGCATCCGACCTCACAGAGACAGAAGTTAAAAAAGCAGCCGACAGTTTAGCCAAGGTTTTTGACGGCGAAATCGTTATTTTAAATGACAAACAGGAGGCAGAGGAGGTACAGGTACGGACGCAGGTTATGCCCCTAGAGCAGGAAGCAGCCATGACCTCTCAACCCGAATCGTCAAGCTCTTGGGAAGTTTCAGACTCCTCTAGCGAGCCGTCTGTTATTCGCGGACGACCGACAGTTGCTGACTTATCCCAAGAAGAAGATATTCCTTTTTAACGTCTCTCTAAGTTCCCCACTTCTCAACAGCACGACGCAACGCTCCATCTGGCAAGGTTTCTAAGGTAAAGGATTGCTCAAGATTAGCTCTTTCCAATGCTTCAAAAAAGGCTCTAACGCCTGCACTCGCCCCGTCAGGGTGATCCATAATGCCCGTTCCTGCATTTAAAATAACTTCTGTGCCGTAGTCTGCTAGCACCTTGGGAACGATGCCAGGGTGAATGCCAGCAGAAGGAACCGGAAAAACGTTGCGCGATCGCAGGATATCTCGAATTTTGCTTTCTTCTGTCGCATCAAAGGGCAAACTACCATAATGGGCGGGATACAACACCGCATCTGCCCCCGCGTGTGCCATCAAGCTTCCCAATACGACTGAATAGGACAATCCGGTATCCGGTGAGGCACACATTGCCCCCGCTAAGGCAGGATGGACGAAAATGGGGATATTAATCTCTGTGTCGGCAGCTAGAGCTTCTAGAACGGAAAAACCATAAGTTAAAGCATTCAATAAAAGTGCATTTGCTCCTTTTTGAACTAATAATCGAGCATTTTCTAATAATTTATCTGCTCTACCCGTCACATTAACCGCATACAAAACCGTGCGTCCAGTACGTTCTTTAATACCGTTAAGAACATTGCGGCAGGCTTCTAGGCGTTCCAAGGTGGGAGCAACGGGTAAATTTCCTAAAATTTCGTCATCTTTAATGATATCTAAGCCAGCATTGGCGACTTGCTCTAAGATAATAGCGTGATCGCTTGCAGACAGCCCTAAAGCAGGTTTGAAAATGGCCATGATTAAGGGGCGATCGCTTACCCCTAATCGCTGACGAATGCCTGTCATGCCGAGTTTGGGCAAGCGTCCGTAAGTTTCGCTTAGGTGTACCCCCACCACTTTTGCCGCACCAGCCATCGAATATTTGCCGAAAATCATGGTTAAAAGCGATGGAATATCATTTTCGACGTTGATTGCAGGAAATTGAATTCTAGCGGTGCTGTAGCCTTGGGAGTCAGTTTCAAGGGCGATCACTTGAGCGAGGTGTTGCTGCAATTGAGCTTCCCGATGGGTAAAACGCGCATCCCAAGTTCCAGCAGTCTGTCCAATGGCAATTACCTTAGCTTGTTTGGCGGCATCTATGCCAGGAGGAAAGCGATAGTCAACAGCGATCATGTTATTTTCTATTGATTTATCGATTGATGTTGCAGCATTTCTAGCTCTTTTGTTGCTTTTTGCCAATATTCTAATTCTTCTTTTATCTTCAGATTTTTAAGATCTTCATAGACTTTTTCGCTACCCAAACGTTTCATCTCAACACAATCAAACTGCTTAATCTTCATAGTTAATAACCTCTAGGGGTGAATAAATATCTATTTGTGCATATCCCTTTACTATATTGATAGCACGATATAAAGGGATTTTTTGAAAATGGACAATATGCTTAAAATTCCAACTGACAATCATTGCACATCCAGCAACACTGGCTAAAGCGACATGAAGAGCATCCAAAATTGATTTCTGAGTCACCACACCAGAATCAATATAAGCTTGTCTGAGTTGTAAAGCGGATTCAGTAATTTCAACTAATTCTGCATACTTTATGACTTCTACAAAAAATTGTCGAACCTTCTCAGGTGCGGGTTCAATTTCCTTTAAAACTACTGAGGAAGTTACCAGTTTAAACTTAGCGTTTTTCACGAGTTCAAAAAAAGCCGTGCTTGCGTCTCGAAATTCATCATCGAAAACACCGCCAAATACTGATGTATCTGCATAAACTTTAATCATTATACGATAACCTATAGGTTTGGGGATGTGCTTTTAGTATTCTTTCTTTGTCGAGGATAATCCATTGAACCTGCGATCGCTTACCATTCAACCCGAATATCGCAGCGATCGTGTTCATCTTATCGAAGATTTTTACTTACCTTGCCTAGAACATACTGTTTTATATTGTCGTGCAGTGGGTTTTTTTTCCAGTACCTCTTTAGTTGCCATTTCTCAGGGATTGACTGCCCTCATTCGTGCGGGCGGTAAAATGCAAGTGATAGCTTCGCCTCATCTCTCTGTAGAAGATGTAGAAGCTATGCAAAAAGGACTGCGAAAACGAGAGGAAGTCATCACCCAAGTAATTCTTCAGGAATTAGAACGAGAATTTGCCACCGTTGCTCAAGATCGTTTAGCCTGTTTAGGATGGTTGTTAGGACAGGGATTTTTAGAGATAAAATTAGCTGTTTCCCAAAATATTGAAAAGCAAGGCATCTATCACGAAAAATTAGGCATTTTCAGCGATAATTTTGGCAATACTATTGCTTTTACCGGATCGGCTAACGAAAGTTATTCGGCGTTGATACAAAATTTTGAATGTATTGATGTATTTTGTTCTTGGAAAACCAAAGAACAGGAACGAGTTGCCCGTAAATGGCAGCATTTTCAAAAATTGTGGCAAAATCAGACAGAAAAAGTGGAAGTAATGGACTTTCCTGAAGCGGCAGCGCGATCGCTGTTGCGTTTTCGTCCTGTCTCTCCCCCTACTCAAGAACCGGAATTAACCTTTAAAAAGCACGTTGCTGAAATCTCAGGAGACTATCGTACTGACTTAAAAATAACCTTGCATTCTCGCCAAGAACAAGCACTGCAAGCTTGGAAAAAAGCCCAAAATCGGGGAATATTGGCAATGGCAACGGGTTCGGGTAAAACTGTCACTGCCTTAGCGGGGGCAATCGGTTTGCCGCAGTTAGATTTTATATTAATTGGCGTACCGACGCGGGAACTCGTGCAACAATGGGCTAAAGAGATTGAAAAGCAGACTTATTATAAAATTCCCCTCCTAGGGATTGGTGAATCTGAACCTTGGCGAGAAAAACTGTTTCGCAAACTCCGATTACTCAACCACCGACAGCTTTCTCCCCACAAACATCCTGTCATTGTCATCGGAACTTATAGCGAACTGTCGAAAAGTCCCATTGCCTCGTTAATTGAGGATGCAGGAGGATTGCCGCCATACTCGTTATTGATTGCTGATGAAGTTCACGCCACCGGAACGGGAATTTTTCGGCGCGTTCTGAGGGAGGATTTTACCTATCGTCTGGGACTTTCTGCCACTCCCCTTCGTCCCTATGATGAGGAAGGAACGGAGGTGATTTTAGATTATTTTGGCGGAATTGTTTACGAATTTGGCTTAGAAGATGCGATCGCACAGGGGATTCTCTGCCAATACGACTATTACCCCTACATCACCTACTTGAATGCTAGAGAACACGCTAAATTTAAAGAATTAACGCATAAAATCCGAAAAGTACTCAGTAAAGTAGGTAATAGTGACGATAGTAAAACCAAACAGCTAAAAATTCAGCGATCGCGCTTGATTAAATCGGCAGCTTCCAAATTAGACATTCTCACTCGTATTCTAACTGACCATCCCCTCCAAAAAGCAATGGTTTATTGTGCGGATATCCAACAAGCAACGCAAATCAGTCAAATTTTAGCCAGTAAAGGGTTTTGTGTGGCAAGATATTCCTCAGTTGATCGCGATCGCCATCAGTTACTATCACAATTAGCTAGGGGTGAATTAGACGCTTTAGTGGCTGTCAAGTGTCTCGATGAAGGAGTAGATATTCCTGCCGTCCATCAAGGTATTATCCTTGCTAGTGACGCATCACAACGGCAATTTATTCAGCGTCGAGGTAGAATTTTGCGGGTTGCACCCAGGAAAGAAATTGCTATCTTAATAGATGTTTTAGTGGTTCCCCCTAGCTCGGACGAACCTGTAAAATTGATAGAATCAGAACTTCAGCGTATCATTCAATTTGCTCGTCATGCCCGCAATCGAACCTCAACGATAACGCAATTGGCGGAGGAATTAAGAGATTACGGCATTACTTACGCTGATTTATTGTAAATTGGTTTTAGATTCAACATTTGATGAAACTTTCTACCGCTCAAGTTATCCGTTACCGCACAGGACTTCAGCAAAGGCTGCAACACCATAAACAAGAACAGTTTCAGAAACAGCAACGAGGCTGGCAAGTTGCTCGTCAAGCAGGCCAAATCTTAAAATCTCGCTGGAATGCTTCTAAAATCGTTTTATTTGGGTCAATGTTAGAGACAGCAAAAGTCCATTCCCATTCTGATATAGACTTGGCAGTGTGGGACTTACCAGAAAGTGATTATTATCGCGCTTTGGGCGAATTACTGGACATTGATCCCGAATTTTCCATCGATTTGGTTGAGATAAAGCACGCTAAACCTACAATTTTAGCTGCTATTGAAGCTGGGGTAGATTTGTGATTCCACGATATGCTGTCTTAATTGGGCAATTACAGCAATTTATGGACGATTTGACTCAGGTGGTTGAGCGAAGCCAGCGACTTTTGCAGAAGTATAAAGCTACTCAGGATGAGGATTATGTAGGAACGCTAGCCTTGAACCTGCATGGATTTTATACAGGCATTGAGCGTTGTTTAGAAGAAATCGCTCGTCAGTTGGATGAAACTGTTCCATCTGGTACAGATTGGCATCGTCGCCTACTATGGCAAATGTCAGCCGAACTCCCTAACCTACGTCCACCTGTCATTCAAGCGGCAACCCGTCAAGCCATTGATGAATACCGCGCCTTTCGTCATGTTCTCAGAAATATTTATAGCTTTGATTTGCAGTCGGATAGAGTGGCAAATCTGACCGAAAAACTAGCGGACAGTTTTGCTGCATTCAGGCATGACATTGAAGCTTTTTGCAATTTCCTCGCTGCTGTGTCCGGGGAGTTGTAAGTATAGCAGAAGGCAAGAGGCAAAAGGCAAAAGTAAAACCCTGACTAATGTTCAGTTTTCGCTGTTTAACTTGTCCTAACCTTTGCTTCGACTGCTGTAAAATGAAAAGCTAAGAAACTAATATAAAGACCTAAGAGGCTGTTATGGAAGAATTACTCGAATTAAAAGCCTTATTGCTCAAAGGCGACCTTCAAGGTTCTCTCGAAATGGTAGAGGAATTAGAAGAAATGAGTCGAGATGATAAAATTAGCAATATTATTAGTTATGCCATTATTTTACTCGTTCATTTGATTAAACAGCAAGCGGAACATCGGACGACGCGATCGTGGGAGGTGTCAATTCGGAATTCAGTTCGACAAATTCAAAGAAAAAACAAACGACGTAAAGCAGGAGGTTACTATTTAACATCGGAAGAATTACGTTTAGCCATAGAAGAAGCGTATTTAGCCGCCATTGATCGCGCTGCATTAGAAGTAGAAGAAGGACGCTATCAATCTGAAGAATTAGCTGCAATAATTAATCGTGAGGAACTGAGTGATAAAGCAATGAAATTAATCGAAACACTAGAAGATTAAAAAATCATGAACAAAAAAATTAAAGAACTCGCCAAAAAACACAATATCCCTGAAGACTTACTTAAAGAAGCAATGGCATTAGAGACTGATAAAGTGACTAAAGCTAACCGTCAATTAGTGCCTAAGTTAGTTAATTTAATTGCTCGTTACGCAGAATCTTCAGACACTTAGAGAGAGTCGGCAATTTATGGGAATTCGTTTGAAGCAAATTTATCTAAATAATTGGAAATGCTATCGCCAGCAAACCATCAAATTTGACTTAAATACTGATAAACAGATTTGGCTTATTTTTGGACTCAATGGCTACGGCAAAACCTCAATTTTAGAAGCAATACAGTGGTGTTTATATGGACATAAAGGTGTATTGCCACTCGATTTCATGGAATATTTTTATCGTGTTTCTTCTAAAAAAAAGCCCACCTCAGAACTTTCGGTTAGATTAAATTTTGAGGATGATGGGAAAAATTATTACATCACTCGGACAGCAAAATGTGTTTTGCGAGGAAAAACTTATTCTACTGAAATTTCAGAACCCACTTTTAATCAAGATGGGAGGGACAAAAGCAACGCCAGAGAATATATTGAAGGGTTACTGCCTAAATCTTGTAAGGATTTTTTCTTTTTTGATGGTGCTAAAATTCAACAATATGCACAATTAACACAGACCAATGAAACCCGCGAAGCTATTGAACGCATTTTAGGCATTCCCGAACTGAAAAATTTGCGTGAGGATGCTGAAAAAGCTTTAAAGTCTATTGAAAAAGTCTTATCAAGCGTTTCTTCTGCTAACAGCGTAATGCAGCAAAAAACCTCTTATCTTAGAGAAATTGAAGAAGAAATTGAATTAATTGAGCAACAACTGGAATCGGCAAAGCGAGAACATTTGAGTGCGATTAAAATTTATGAAGATTGTCAGGAAAGAGCTAGGCAAATAAAGGAATTACGAGATAAAATAGAGCAATTAAAGAGACGACAGCTAGAAGAAGAACGCTTACGAGACAAGTTAGAAAACGCAGAAAAGGCAGTTATCAATTCTCTGAGGCAATCTCCTATTCCTTTAATGTTGGAATTTGTGCAAGAAGTCTATGATGAACTGCAACGGGATAGCATCAAAACGAATCGAATATCCGTTTCTATTAGCCAATTGCAAGAACTTTTAAAGGCAGAAATTTGTGTTTGTGGACGGTGTATGGATGCTGAATCTCGCTATTACATCCAGGAACAATTAGAACAATTTTCTCATTTAGACATTTTAACGCAAGAAGCGATCGCAAAAAATACGCTTTTGACGCAACTTAATGGGTTGTTACGTTATCAACCGCCGGATTTTGATCGCTTGCAAATTGAACGTGATCGCCTGCAAAATGATTTTGATGACTTATCTCAAGAAATCTCTCGCCTTAAATTAGATACCCAAGGAGTCAATGAAGCAGAAACAGACGAGATTTGGCGTAAAGTTGGCGCCACAGAAAATGAGGTTAAAAGCAAAAAAGAGCGGATTGACCGACTTTCTAGGCAAATTGAGCAAAAAAAGCAAGAAATAGACCATCTACGGCGAGAAATCGAAACTTTAGCTAGTCAAGATCAAGAAACTGCCACCCTTGCCAAACAAGTGAAATTAGCGCGTGGGTTGCGGGATGCTGCCAATGAGTTGATTGAGTGGTATATTAGCGATCGTCAGCAAACGATTGAAGCAACGACTTCTGAGATTCATCGCCAAATCACCAATAAACCCGATGAATACTGCGGGGTAACAATCACGCCACAATATACGCTAGGAGTTCAGACGTTAGGGGGTGAGGTTCTCAATCCCGAAACCTTAAGCGCTGGCGAAAAAGAGGCGTTGGCATTTTCTTTTATCACTGGGTTAAATCTAGCATCTGAGACTGCTGCGCCGCTAGTGATGGACACGCCTTTCGGACACCTCGACAACCCGCATCAGCGAAATTTGGTCAAATGTTTGCCAAATCTACCTTCTCAGGTGATTTTACTAGCAAGCGATCGCGATTTTCCTGACGATTTATTACGGGAATTGCGTCCTCATGTTGCTGAAATTCTTCACATTCGACGGGAGGCAACAGAGGATATTTCGGTGGTGGAGGTAGAGAAGGATTGATGAATGACGATTAAGATAACGTTAAAGCATCTGAACTCAGCAATTTCCTATATTGTTCACTAAAATAAAAGATTTCGTAATCGGATGCAAGTTCTTGTTGTAATTGTTTCCATAGCTTAATTCCTTCCAATTCAAATGCTTCAGCATCTTCTTGAGTGGCAAAATCTGATGCTTCAGGATCGTTAATATTTAAAGTGTTATTATAAGATATTGCCCATTGTCTTAGCCGTTCAATCGTTTCTTGCTTTAACGGTAATTCTGCTGGATCAATGTTATCAGGTTCTTCCATGTCCCATAAGGGGTCACAGTGATAGTCTGCCATCAATTTTATTCTTCTGACCATAATCCTTTTTCTTGAGTTAAGCGACGAATTAATCTTTTCTATAATAGCTGTCATAATGGCATCTGCCAGTTGATTAGAGGCGATTCCTCGTTTAACAAAGTCTTCCCCATGTTTGTCTAAAATGTGCTGTAAACCCGCCTTGGCATTGCCTGTCTCTAAAAAGATAATTTCACCGTCAGATAGCTTGGTAATCCCTACAATAGCGGTAGGATCGTGTTTGATGCCTAATGCTTGGAGTTCAGCGAGTAGCTGCCAGTTTAAATCGGCATCTTTCATGACAAACTAACAAAAATATCAACTATTGTCGATGTTAGTGATATTTTAGCAATAAAATAGTATCAAAGAAAGCTTAACCTCTAAATAATGCAGCAAATCGATCCCACCACCGCCATTCGTCCCACCCCAGAAGCAAAGGGATACTTAACGGTTTTAAAGAATAATAAAGCATTTGATCGCATGATAGATGCTTATTTATTGGCGGCAGCTTATGCGATTAAACACAATGTAGATGCGCCAACGGTTTCTTCGCAAGGCCGTCAAGATTTGGTAGCATTATCTATTGTTGATAATAGTGTCCGTTTGGCATTAGCAGCAGGTATTCATGCCATTTGTCAGCGCAATGGACAACCTGAACCTGCCGATGAAAAGGAAGTTTTAGAGATGTTGACGCAGTATGCTGAGGCGGGATTGAAGTTACTCAAGCAGCGCTGGGAAGGCAAAGTCGGTATCCAAATTCAGGATGATGTGAGGCGGATTCTGGGGACGATGTAGGCGTATTATATTAGATGTAGAAATAATTCCTGGCTTATTAAAGCTAGGATTAAAGGTAAACTGTCGCGCACCTAAATTACTTATTGGTTTTTACCTCTTGCCTTTTGCCTCTTGCCTCTTGCCTGATCTCAACCAGTCATTTAAATGCGTTACAGCTTAGACGCGATCGCAGAAATTGTTAAGTTAGATGTCGAGAAGGTAAGACAAGAGGTTGAAAAACTGACCAATACCCCTGATAATGGTAAACTACTAGGCTAGATGACATGAGATGACTACTTATCAATATAAAGCTATTCGTACTCGACAAACTCCCTCTGGTGATTGGTTAGTCCTTTTTGCAGCTTCTGCTATTGAAATTGATATGTGGGTAGGAATTCCACAGAAAAAGCAAATTGGAACTAGAGAAACGACAGGATTTCAAAGAGAAGAAGATCCCAAGCGTCTTAGAGAGATAAGTAGTTTTTATCAAAATGATAAAAATATCATTCAAAATCCTCTACTGTGTGCCTTACGTTCAGTAGGACAAGGAAAAGTAGTATTTCAGCCAAATGATGTAGAAACTGATAACTATATTCAGTATGGCTATTTGACAATCGACGCTGATCCTCTTGAAGAATTAAGTTTATTAGAACTTCTTAAAAAAGTTAAGGAGGATTTAGAAAATAGAGCTTCAAGCCTGAAGGATTTGCCAATACCCTCGGATTTAATTAGATTTCTCAAGGAGCGTGCCGAATTTACTTTTAATGAATCAGAGCAATTTGATGATATGTTAGATAATGATAACGATGATGAAGATTCAAATTCAGATAGTAATGAAGATATAGGAAAAGCTTTTTCTGAAGAATCACATATTCAAGAGTTTTGGGAAGAAGTTAGTGCCTATATTTTGGTTTTAGAAGAAATAAAAAGTAGTTTAGTTGAATCCAAGTTTTTAGAATATTATGCTAATAAGTTTTTAGATTATTCAAAAGAAGCAATGATCGCTTTTCTTCGTCCAGTTGTTGTAGTTGATGGACAGCATAGATTAAGAGCAGCAATAAATTCTGCAAAAAATTTAGTTCAGAGTGATGTTTACAGACCAAAGATTGAGGAAGAAATCTTAAATGCAGATGAAGATGTCGATCCTTCAGTAATTGAATATCGCGTAGCACGAGAGGTAGCTAGAAAATTGCCTATTTCGTTACTGATGAATCACGATCCAGCAGAACAAGTATTTCAGTTTGTGGTAGTTAACCAGAAAGCGACTCCTATCAAAACGGCTTTGTTAGGGACTATTGTATCAACCAGCCTATCTAAAGAAGAGTTGGAAAGAGTTGAAGAACGTCTAGAAAATGCTGGAATTAAGTTAGAAGTATCTAGAGCGGTAACATTTTTAATACGGTATCCTAAGAGTCCATTCTATAAATTGGTAGAACGGGGATTAACATCTGATTCAAAGGAGCTATTGAAATGGAATGCACTAGGTTCTCTTGTAGGAATTTTTAGAGAGCTAAAAGATGGAAAATTATTTCACGAAACTGTTGATTATGCTGCCGCTTGGAAAGAAAACTATTTATTTGATTCTAAAATCGTAGAACAATGGGAAATTGAAGGATATAAAAATGCTTTCGAGTATTGGCGTAAGCTTGATGGTCCCTGGCGAAGTGTCTTTATAGAGTTCTGGACATTAGTAAGAGATAAATTAGCAGATGTAGATAACGATCAAGCATGGCATTTTTGGAGGAAGCCTAGACAGTCTAATATTTTTAATCAAACTCATCTTAAAATTCTTGCAGCCGATTTTTTTAAACATTTACATGGACGCGGTAAAGGAATTGATAGTATAGAAGATATATCCATGCTTGTTGATGATTGGTTGAGAGGTGTTAATTTAGATTATTTTAATAGGGACTGGAAGTTAAAAGGTGGAAAAAAGGATATACCGGGACTTCGTAAACAGTGGTCAAAGCTGTGGTCAGAGTATCGAGTAAATCCCAAAAAACTTCCACCAGATAAAGACTACGCTATTCTCATTAATTAGAAACACTAAAACTAGCAGATTATGGAGTTTCAAGAAATTAATTCGTTTTTAACTACTACACTAGAACAGTTAGAACTACAGTGGAACATCAAAACTCTTAGCACCATTGCAAATCAGCGTGTTCCTGATTTTATTACAAGCGGAAGAGGTACTTTATTAAGAGCAGATATTCATATCCTTTGGACAAAATGGTTTTTAGAGTCCATTTGTGATCCTGAAAAGTTTGTTTCTGCTAACCAAAATTACTTTCACATACTCAATGCAGTCAAGAAAAGAGTACCTATTATTTTTCCTAGTATTACAAAGCAGGAACAGAAACAGATAACACGCTACATTGCAGAATTAATTGATAAAGAAGTTCAACGCAAACAACCTCGATCACGTATTTCAATAGATCGAGAAACTAAAAAATTCTTATTAGATTTATATGATCAAGAACCTCGATGCTGGATATGTGGACATGAATTCTCTCAATTGGCAAAGGAGAAGTTTTTAAACGCGTCTAATGATCAAGATATTTCTTTACCTTTATTTATTGATTATATAACTTTGCATGGCTTAAAAGATCGCCATACTTTTATTGAAGTTGATCATGTAATTCCCTTCTCTAGAGGTGGACAAGATGACATAGATAATTATCGTCTATCCTGCGGATGGTGCAATTCCCATAAAAGTGATCGAATATCTATCTATGATGTTCCTTTTAAACTAAAAACTATAAAACATCCGAAGTTGGGAAGGCAAAGTATCCCTCATCCATTTTGGATTGTTCGTCTGTTATCAGTTCGGCAACAGTGTGAACATGAAAGTGGCTGTGATAAAACAGTAGGTAATTCACAATTAACCGTTGTTTATAAGCATCCTGATGGCGCTATGAATTTAACTAATCTAAAAGTTGTATGTCCAGAGCACGATTTTTTAGGCTCAGACCGTTTGATCAGCAGAACTATTGCAGAAAAACTACGTGAATAAGGGAGAAAAAATGACATGATTGCCGAAGAACAAACTACCAATCAGCAAAAGAACCGTAAAATTGATGACTTTGTTAAGGATATTAAGTTTCTTACCCGCGAAATACAGGAACTTTATTGTTCTGATGAGATTCCTTGGATTATTGGAGTTTCTTGGGGAAAAGACAGTTCTGCCGTATTACAATTAGTTTGGAATGCGATCGCGTCACTACCATCCAACAAACGCCATAAAACAATTCACGTCATTACCACAGATACATTAGTTGAGAACCCAATCGTTGCTGCTTGGGTACGTCAATCCATACAACTATTGGAAACAGCAGCAAAAGAAAAAGAAATGCCGTTTAAACCCCATTTACTTTATCCTGAAGTTCGGGAAAGATACTGGGTAAGCTTAATTGGAAAAGGCTATCCAGCACCCAGAGTAAGGTTTAGATGGTGTACTGAACGATTAAAAATTAACTCTGCTAATCGCTTTATCCGTGACGTTGTTCGTGCAAATGGTGAAGTGATTTTAGTATTAGGGATGCGTAAAACTGAAAGCAATAAACGCGCTGCCGTAATGGCCAAGCATGAGCAAGGCCAAGTAAGAGATCGTTTAAGTCCCAGACCCAGTTTAATTAACTCTTTAGTTTACACTCCTATAGAAGATTGGCGAACTGATGAAGTTTGGCTTTACTTAATGCAATGGGATAATCCTTGGAGAGGAAATAATAAAGATTTGTTTGCTTTATATCGTGGCGCAACTGCTGATAACGAATGTCCTCTTGTTGTCGATACATCTACTCCTAGCTGTGGAGACTCTCGTTTTGGCTGTTGGGTTTGTACCTTAGTGAATCAAGACAAATCAATGGCAGCCATGATTCAGAATGATGAGGAAAAAGCATGGTTACAACCTCTGCTAGATATTAGAGAAGAATTAGACATACATAATGATTGGGATAAAAGGGATTTCCGCCGTCTTTATGGCAAAGTAGAATTATTTGAACGCAATGTAGATGGCGATACTGAAATTGTTCCCATCCCTGGCCCTTATACTAAATATTGGCGAGAACATTGGTTAAGACGAGTATTAGAAGCACAAGTACAAGTTCGCCAAAATGCACCCGATGACATGAAAGACATCACCCTCATCACCCAAGAAGAACTCAGCGAAATTCGCCGGATTTGGTTAGAAGATAAACACGAATTTGATGATAGTCTACCCCGCATTTACGAAGAAGTCACCGGAGAACCCTTTATTGATACTCGTCCAGGGGTTAACAATCGCCTCCTCGGTAGCGATGAATGGGATATCCTTACCGAACTTTGTGAAGGGGATATTATGCACTTAGAATTAATGACTAAACTTCTCGATACCGAATGGCAATATTACACCAAAACTCGCCGCGTTGGAATTTATGGCGAACTGCAAAAATGCTTTGAAAGTAGTTCTCGTTCCCAAGAAGAAGCAATAGACAACGCACATTTTAAACGAAATCTTAAAAACGCTGCCACTGAAGGAGACATTAATAAAGTCAAAGAAGAGCTTCAAAAAACCACTGAACATCCCACAGATAATCAGGAAAAACAGCTTACTTGGGCCAATCTTAAGTTTGCTCAACCCCAAGATAATAAACATGACTAGCTACACGATTGACTTTAACTCAATTTGCCAATTGACCGACGAGCAATTCTATCAACTTTGTCGCAACAATTCTGATGTGAAGTTTGAACGTAACTCTCAAGGAGAAATTATCATTATGCCTCCCACAGGTGGAGAAACTGGCAATTGTAATGCAGAATTAATCATTGAATTTGGACTTTGGAACCGTCAAAAAAAACTAGGAAAACTGTTTGACTCCTCTACTTGCTTTAAACTGCCAAACGGTAGTAATCGCTCTCCTGATATTGCTTGGATAAAACAAGAAAGATGGGATACACTAACCCCAGAACAAAAAGAAAAATTTCCTCCCATTACTCCCGATTTTTTGTTAGAACTTCTTTCCCCATCTGATAACTTAAAGAAAGCACAAGATAAAATGGCTGAATATTTAGAGAATGGGGTTAAATTGGGATGGTTGATTGACAGAATAGATCGCAAAGTTATAATCTACCGACAAGGGTGTAACCCGGAAGTTATAAATTCACCAACCTTACTTTCGGGTGAAGATGTTTTGCCTGAATTCGTGCTAAATTTGGCGATTGTCTGGAGGTAATTTGACTCATTCCTTTGATTGCTTTTGGTCTTTAATCAGTTGTTTTGACCTACCGAGGCGATAGGCAGTTAGAGGACTATTGCGAATGTCTGCTTCTAACCTCGCAATCAACTCATCTAAATCCAAAATTAAAGCATCCATTCGCCTAACCGCTTGACGCATATTCGCTACTTCACGCGCTCTAGTTTGAGCATCAGGAATTCGGGGTTTATTGTCATTGTTCATAATAAATTCCAATTTGCCTTAATTTCTTGAATGCTAGCTTCCAAAGCAGCAATAGAAGCATCTGCTTCTTCAATTGTTTGATTTAATAAATCCAGATTAGCACGAAAAGGCGCAGGTTGAGATAAATAAATTCGACGCAGAATCACAGAAAACCTGGTATATCCTGAATCTGCACGTTCTCTAATATTTTGCAATTCTTCCAATTCAGCAAACGTCGCTTCTGTTTCGCCAAACTGCTCAAAAATTCTATATTCAGTCTCAGTCGCTTTATCTAAAATTTCTAATAACATTTTTTGCAACTTAAAAACTAGATTGACAACTTCATCGGTTAGTTTTGCCATTTCTGGTATAATTTATCTAAGCTTCTAATATCATATCATAAGCACTGGCTCTTATTTTTAAATGATCTTTACCGAACTTGTACTCCAAAATTTTGGCCCGTATGCGGGTCGTAATATCATTAATTTAAATCCAGAAGTAGATGATAAGATTCGTCCGATTATTCTTTTTGGTGGTATGAATGGCGGTGGAAAAACGACTTTAATGGATGCCATTCGCCTCGCGTTATATGGACAACGCGCTCGCTGTTCAAACCGCAATAATATTAATTATAATGACTTTCTGATTCAATCGGTTAATAATCAAACGTCTCCTGCCGATTCTACTCGCATCGAATTAGCCTTTGAACATCCTGTTGATGGCGCATGGAAACGTATAAGAATTGTCCGCCATTGGACAAAATATATTAAAGACGGCAAAGATAATTTGGGTATCATCGAAGAAGATTGGCCCGGTTCTGCACTCGCTAATACTTGGGATGAATATATTGAAACGATACTGCCATTAGGCATTTCCAACCTTTTCTTATTTGATGGCGAACAAGTTAAAGAACTTGCCGAACAAGATATTCCTCCAACATCAGTTATCGATGCGATTCAGTCTTTATTAGGATTAGAATTGCCAGAACGATTGGCAGTAGATTTAGAAGTCTTAGTCAATCGAAAGCGAAAAAAACTAGCGAGTGCTGCTCAACTGGCAAACCTTGAACAAATTGAAGAAAAGATAAATCACTACAAAAACGAATATGAGACGGCAAAAGAAAATTTGGCAAGTTTACAAAATCAATTAAATCTAGCGAGAGAAAAACATGATGAGGCAGCGAATAAGTTTCGCAATGAAGGCGGTAAAATTGCCGCCAATCGCAATCAATTAGACGCAGAAATTAAAAACCTTTCTGATGCTATTGAAAATCAACGTCAAGAAATGCGAAATTTAGCAGCCGGAGTATTACCTTTAAATTTAATTGTGTCATTGCTTAAACAAGCAGCAGAACAAGGACATAAAGAAATCAAAATTCAACAAGCTAAAGTTGCCAAACAAGTCCTGATTGAGCGAGACAAAAAACTTCTAGACTATTTAGAAAATTTATCTTTAGCACTCAAATATTTACAATCTATTCAAAAATTTCTTGAAAAAGAGAATCAAGAGTTAGATCAAGAAATTAATACTAATGAATTGCCTTGGTTGAATCTCGATGAAGAAACTTTAAAACAACTCGATAATCTGCTATCTCATCAATTACACTTACAAAGTGATTTTGCTCACAAACAACTCGATCACTTACAAGAATTAACCATTGAATTAGATAATAAAGCAAGAGAGTTAGCCGTGGCTGCTTCCCCAGAAGCCTATCAAAAATTAGATGAAAATTTAAAAAAGGCACAACAAGAATTAGTTCAAGCTCAAGCTAAGTTTGATGCAGGACAACGCAAATGTAATGAGTTACAAAAAGCTTTTGAAAAAGCTAAAAAAGAGTTAGAACAATACAGCCAACAAACAATTGATCGCCAGAATGATGAACACCTGATTAAATCGGCTGCTAGAGTTCAACAAACCCTGCAAGTATTTAAAGAACGTCTCACTCTCAAAAAACTCAATAAATTAGAAGGAGAAGTGACTGAATGCTTTCGCTATCTCTTGCATAAATCAGACTTAGTGCATCGAATCGCAATTGATACCCTTAACTTCAGTCTTTCTCTTTATGATCCTGAGGGACAAAGCGTTCCCAAACACCGCCTTTCTGCTGGCGAAAAACAACTGTTATCAATTGCCTTTCTTTGGGGGTTAGCGCGAGTTTCTGGACGTAATTTACCCGTTGCTATTGACACGCCATTAGGACGATTGGATTCCTCTCACCGCAATAACTTAGTCGAACGTTACTTCCCCACAGCTTCCCATCAAGTTATCCTCCTCTCGACAGATACTGAAATTGGCTTAAATGAGCTAAACCAACTGCAAGAACAAGACGCGATCGCCCGTCGATATCTCTTAGAGTACGATTCTCAGAAACGACAAACCCTTGTCTGTAGCGATCGCTACTTCTGGTAAAATTGTATCAGATTTATAATGATTTCTTTACGGTTAATGGGTTATGACTAATAGCAATGACATTGACGAAGTCAACGCAGGCTCCGCCTTTCCAAGGCGGAGTACCGTTGACAACTCTCAAATTCTCCAGCAGCTATCAGCGATTCAAGCGCAACTTTCTCAGCTTGCTGATTTTAGCAGTAGAATGGAAGACAAACTGTTATTAGTCTCCGATATTTACCGTTACGAAAATCTGCAAGCTTACTTACAAAAACAAGATTGGTTTGAAGCGGATTTAGAAACCGTCAATATTATTTTAGACATTGCCGGAAAAGATCAAGACAACCTCAAACCAGACGACGTACAACATTTTCCGGTTGGTGCCTTGAAAGTTATCGACAAACTTTGGCGTACTTACAGTGACAATCGTTTCGGTTTTAGTATTCAGCTTCGTATTTATCAAGACCTAGGAGGTACATTGGAGACAACAATTGCCAACGATAGAAAGCTGATCGAGAAATGGGGAGAACAGTTAGGATGGCGAGAAAAAAATCAATGGAAAAAATGTGAAGATCTTAATTATAGTTTGTCTGCGGCTGTGGGTTGCCATCCCTCGCAGTGGTGGAATTCTCCTTATGGTTCAAAAATGACCAATTATTTTCTCGGTCGCCTAATGCAAGGTAAACTATAGCACTTAATCACTTATGGAATCTCCTATCGAACGATTTCGGCTTTCCCAAACTGCCAAAGATCAACTGATTAAACTCAAACGTTATACTAAAATAGAACAGTGGAATATTCTCTGTCGGTGGGCTTTGTGTCGATCGTTAGCAGAACCAAGCATACCCTCGCCTGTTCCCCTCCCTGCCGATAGCAATTTAGAAATGAGTTGGCGCGTCTTCGCAGGAGAAATGGCAGATGTCTTACTAATGGCTTTAAAACAACGCTGTCACAACGATGGAGTAGGAACCGATAAAGAAACCTTAATCCATCAATTTCGCCTCCACCTCCATCGGGGAATCGGCTATCTTGCAGGCGATCCCAATCTTAAGAAAATGGAAAACTTAATAGCAACTTCTTGTCAAAAGAGTAGTTAGCAAGCACCATTAAGGCTAATTTAGGTACTTTTATCCCTCGCCAATGGCTGATAGCTATTCAGGCAATCGCGCTCCCTGCGGGGACTGCGAAGCAGCACGCTAAGTGTTTCTATTTTTTTCGCCGCCACGCTATAATATACCATTGATCTACCATCACTAATATTTTAAAGGAGGAAGCTATACCTGAGCCATTAAACCTGACCGTGAGTTTAAGAGGCACTCGCGATGTCAAGGAGAACTACCAAATTTTCCGCCTAACTGGCCAGTTAGATGCCTTTTCTGAACCCACCTTTCGCAAAGTAATTGACAACTGCATTGAGGAGGGTCCAAAAAATATCATTTTAGTGTTATCTCAAATCGACTTTATTGACAGTTCTGGGTTAGGTGTATTAGTCCAGTTGGTTAAAAAAGCGAAAACGGAGGGAGGAAGCCTGCAAATTGTCACCAATCCCAGAGTCACCCAGACGGTTAAGTTGGTTCGCCTAGAAAAATTTCTCTCCCTTCAATCTTCGATCGAGGAAGCACTCGGCAATCTTCAAGCCTAGGTGACTGCTATGATTGAAATTGACAGATAGCCTCGTTGTCTCTTGAGATTTTAATTGCTGCTTGTCTGGATTGAGGCACAAATCTAGGCAATTATCCAAGCCATTAACCGCGAGACTTTACCGCACTTGAATATAGTACCTTCTTCTTTACAGGCGGCTGTCTCTGAACCATTGACAGCAGAACAGCGCTTTAAGGCAATTTATACGGGTGAGGCGGGCATTTCCCAAATTAGGCAACTCTCGCCCCTCACGCTAGCTTATTTGGGAGATGCCGTTTATGAGCTTTATATCCGTACCTGCTATTTATTACCTCCCCGACGGCTAGCCGACTATCATAATAGTGTCGTGTCCCAAGTGCGAGCAGAAAGCCAAGCTGAGTTACTCCATCATCTCGACCCTTATTTGAGTGGAGAGGAGCGAGATATAGTCCGCCGAGGACGCAATGCCACCACAGGAACGCCGAGGCGACTCTCCCCCGAACTTTACCAGCAGGCTACGGGGTTAGAGGCACTTTTGGGTTATCTTTACCTGCAAGACCCTCAGCGTTTAAATCAACTTTTAGAACATTTAAAATTAGCATCACGCTAAATCATAATTATGGCAGATCGACCTCGTCAGTCAGCAAAAACTGACTCTCTCAAACGCCGACTATCGACATCCCCAAAACGTCCGGTGCGTGCTGCGAAGCCGTCCCCGAAGGGATCGCGTTCTATTCCCAGTCCGAATTCCTCAGCCGCAGAGGAACTAACCGACCTCATTTACGGCCGCCATCCGGTTTTGTCTGCGTTGGAGAGCGATCGCCAAATGAATCGCATTTGGATTACGGCGAGATTACATTACGATCCGCGCTTTCATTCCCTCCTATCAGATGCTAAAGCCAATGGGTCTGTCATTGATGAAGTTGAAATCCAACGTCTCAACCAGATTACTCAAGGCGGCAACCACCAAGGAATTGCTGCTCAGATCGCTCCTTATGATTACTTGGATCTAGCTCAATTACTCGCTCGTGCCAAAGCGATCACAGATAATCCGGTGATTGTTATTGCTGAAGGTATTACCGATCCCCATAACTTAGGGGCAATTATTCGCACCGCCGAAGCCCTGGGAACTCAAGGTCTAATTATCCCTCAACGGCGGGCAGTGGCAATCACTTCGAGCGTGATGAAAGTCGCGGCGGGAGCTTTGGAGCATTTCGCCGTCGCCCGCGTCGTCAATCTCAACCGCGCACTAGAAGATTTAAAAGCAGCCGGGTTTTGGATTTACGGTACAGTGGCCGGAAGTGGTAAGCTCTTACACAGTATTAATTTTCAAGGTGCGATAGGCTTAGTCATAGGTGCAGAGGGTGAAGGGTTGAGCTTGCTGACCCAACGTTGCTGTGATGAGTTGGTTTCAATCCCCTTAAAAGGTAAGACACCGAACTTAAATGCTTCAGTCGCTACCGCGATCGCGCTTTATGAAGTTGTCCGGCAACGCTGGTCAGAAAAACTTATCCTAGAGTCTGTATCCCCGAACACTTCCCCAACAAAAGATTAAGTTTTTTAACTTATAGAAAACACCCCCCCCAAACTGTAACGAATCGTTCACAAATCAACGCTAAAATGGCAGCCTATCAAAGGCAAATAGGGTATGCGGATGAAAGAACTTATGCTGAAAATTCTCGATGTTTTAGGACTGGCATACTGGCTAGAAATTATCACGAATAAACCTAAATGCACCTACTACTTCGGCCCGTTTATCAGTAAACGAGAAGCAGAAATGGACAAAATAGGTTTTCTCGACGATTTGCGATCAGAAGGCGCACAAGACATTAAAGTCGCTCTCAAGCGGTGTAAACCTGACGCGCTAACCATTTTTGACGAAGGTGAGGAGCCTTCTATTCAAGGCATACCGCGATTGAGCCGTCAAGCGCTCTAGACGATTGAGTAAGGTAAGGTTATTTACCCTCTCCCCCGACCCCTGAAATGAGGCATTCCATTTGCGGAACTACTTCCGCAAATGGTCTATTAAATTTGGTAAGTACCCTATCCAATTAATCTTTGTTATAAGAGCGATCGCTAACTATCTCTCCTAGTGAGCGCCAGACCTTCTACATGCTATATATAGCGTACCTGCGTAAGTCCTGAGTTGGTCAGGGCGAACACCATGGGTCAGGGCGAACGCCATGGGTCAGGGCGAACGCCATTCGCCCCTACTATTAAGATTTTGAAGAATTGGTCTTACTGACTAATGCTAACAAGCCGATCCCTAACAAGCCCAAAATAGAGGAAGGTTCAGGAATGGGACTGGGGTCGGGAGAGTCGGGGGGACAGGAAGAGTCGAGGGGGCATGGCGATTTGCCTTGCAATTCCTGTTTGAGTTTGTCGCGCAAGGTAGCTTCGTAATTTTCAATACTGCCTGTCTCCACAATAAACGCGGTAGTTTTGCGGTCAGGGTTTAGTCCCCCAATCACGCTAGGAAGCACACTAAGAGAATCTTGGGTAATAGCGATCGCGTTGATGGCATTTATCCCAGCCGCTAAGGCATTGTGTGAAGCAACAGCAGCATGGGGACGGCTGCGAAAAGCTCGTCCATCACTCGAAATATCAAACACTGAATATTTGCCTGCAAAATCATTATTGAAAAGGGTTTGAGTGGCCAAGTCTATCGCGCCTCCCATATTCGTGAACCCTCCCATTTTAGTCATCGATAAAAACTGATTGCCAAAAGTTTTAGCGTCATTTTGATTAGAAATAAGTGCCCAAGGAATACTCTGTTCTACATTCGTTCCAAATTGAAAGACACTGATAGCAATTTGGGGTTTCTTATCCACATCATAACGGAGAGGAGCAATAAAATCATTAAAGAATTGCGGGTCTGTAAAAATATTATAGTAGACGTTTAAAATGCTCTCAAAATTTGTTTGGGAAATACTGTTTGAAGAATCTAAAATCAGGGCTAATTCGACATCAACAGAGGTGAGATTGTTGGCATTGGGTATTGGGCCAGGCGCAGCACCATTGTCAATAGGAGGAGGCACAAAGGTAGTAGCATTAGCTTGGGAAGAGAATCCTAGCAGAGACAAGCTCAGCAAAGATCCAATCAGAGTTACAGGGATTAAATGAGTCGGTTTCATATCACGTCCGTAAATTTACTGGGATTTAGGATAATTTAAAAAAAATCTCCGTATAAATTCTGTTGACTAATGACTATTATTGAATGTATTTCACAACAGAATTACACGCTCAGTTTATAGTTCCCTTAGTAAACAGATTGGTTAGCAACCCGTAGGTTAATTATTGTTACTGTTTTAGGTGTTAGGTTAGAGAAGTCCAACAATTATATACTGGCATTCTTTACAGAGAAATCGCAAGGTTTTAACTGGATTAATAATAAAATTTTTTTTATTGATAAATTTTCGATAAAGATGATAGTTTTTAAATAAAATTGGGTATTCTAACTAAATTAAAAGGATGACATTACGCCATCCCAGATGATTGCTTTCAAAACACGCTACCGATTACCATTCCCGCCAAAAGAATAAATCCCAACCAAACATTTTGACCGAAGATTTCGCCGTAGATTGATGGAGACGGTTCCGGTTGACTGAGGCGGATGTATTGCGCTACCCAAGTGACGACAGCGATCGCCAAAGCTAGCCAATAGCCGATAGTTAAGCCTGAAGTTGTGCCTAAATAAGCTAAAATTGCGATTGTCACCGCAAAAAATACCCCTACTGCATCGGCAGCATACTTGCCAAAGAATAAAGCACTGGAGTTGATGCCAATTTTGCGATCGTCCTCGCGATCCGACATAGCATAAACGGTATCAAATCCTAGCGTCCAGCATATAGTTGCCCCCCAAAGTAACCAAGTCTCACTTTCTAAGTGTGCGGTAACTGCCGTCCAACTAATTAATACGGCAAACCCCCAAGCCAAGGAGAGAACGAGTTGAGGAATCGCAAAGAAACGTTTGGCCAAAGGATAGCCGATGATAACGGGTACTGCTGCCACGCACAGCCAAAAACTGAGAGGATTGAGATAAAATGCCAATCCGGCGGCACAGGCAAAAGCAAGGAACGCGACAACGATGCCCACTTTGACCGAGAGGGCGCGAGAAGCGATAGGACGGTTGCGGGTGCGCTCCACTTGCGGATCGATCTCTCGATCCCACAGATCGTTGACTACACAGCCTGCCGCACTGGTAGCGAGGCTCCCTAAAATAATGATACCTATCAGGGGAAGGGGAGGCGTTCCTCTAGCGGCTAAAAACACTGCCCACAGCGCAGGAATCATCAGAATTAGGCGGCCTGCGGGTTTGTGCCAGCGCAGAAGGCGAGCGATCGCCAACCAGGTCGGTTCTTGCGGGGGTTGCGTTTGCGTCACCATAACAGCATCAATAAAAGGCTTAGTTCTAACAATTTTTGTTCTGGGAAAAGATCGCCGCCATTTTGGGAAGACTAGGAATATCTCTCAATTGAGTTGAAAGAACCATGAACCGCGATCGCTGGACAATCCTCTGCCTCGCCTACATTATAGGATTGTTGTCTACAAGCGCGTTTGACTATCCCAATCCTCACCCCAGTTGGCAACAATGGACAATCGCGATCGCAGGTTTAGTTTTATTGACGTTCATAGCAGCACTCTTTCTTCCTCGCTGGTGGCGTGAGTGTCCGCGAGGTAAATTTTGGCTGGCAGCGGCTTTAGTCACCATTTTAGGGGCAGTTTATTTACAGCTTAGGACACCTCAACCTAGCCACGATGATATCAGTGGGTTGCTCAACGGTAGGTCACAACCTGCCACCGTTTCAGGCATCGTGCTGAGTGAAACTCGACTGACTGCCAATGCCAATCGCTACAAGATTTGGCTGAATGTGCAATTTTTTGAAACCCAGGGGAAGAAAACCAAAGTTTCTGGCAAATTATACGTTACACTGCCTAAAAAAATAGAAAATCAGCTTTATCCTAACCAAATCGCCATTATTCGAGGCATATTATATCAACCGCGATCGCCTGCCAACCCTGGCGCGTTCAATTTTAAGGCGTATCTGGCCAAAGAAGGGGCATTTGCTGGATTAAAAGGCGGGGAAATCAGCTATAAAACCAAAGAGCCTGTTTTTGGCTGGTGGATGCTACGGCGGCGCGTTGTCGAGGTTTTTAAACGGGGTTTAGGTGACTCAGAAGGCTTGCTTGTCAGTTCGATGGTGTTGGGACAAAAAGCAGTGGATTTACCGCCAAATTTGCGGAATTTGTTTGTCAAAACGGGATTAGCGCACGTTTTAGCCGCTTCGGGGTTCCAAGTCTCGCTATTGTTGGGAGTTGTTCTCCGCTTGACTTGCTATCGTCCTCCTAAGCAGCAAATAACCATTGGCATCAGTGTTTTAATTTTTTATGGGGGATTGACGGGGTTGCAACCGAGCATCCTGCGAGCAATACTAATGGGAATTGGGGTGTTGATTGGCATTGCTTGCCAGCGTAAGATTAGACCATTGGGAGCGCTGCTGTTGGTAGGAACCTTGCTACTTTTAGTCAATCCGCAGTGGATTTGGGATTTAGGGTTTCAGTTGAGTTTTTTAGCCACTTTTGGCTTAGTCGCCACTATGCCAGCCTTTACCCAACGATTAGATTGGCTGCCTTCTATCCTAGCGGATGCGATCGCTTTGCCCAGTGCCGCTTCTCTTTGGACGCTACCTTTACTCATTTACGTTTTCTATGGCTTCTGCTTCTATGTGATTCCTAATAATATCCTCCTGTCTCCTTTGTTGTTTTTAATCAGTTTAGGCGGCATGGCGAGTGCTGCTGTTGCTTTAATACTTCCCGAAGTCGGTAGTGCGATCGTTAGCTTGCTTTATTTACCGACTCACATTCTAATTAAAATCGTTGAATTTTTGGCTAATTTACCGTTAACATCGCTTGCTGTTGGCAAAATCTCCCTCAGCATTTTGGTCTTAATTTATAGCTTAATGATTTTAATCTGGCTGACTCAATGGTGGCAGAGGCGGTGGTGGTGGGTAGGATTGGCGATGGTTGCTTTGGTTGCCATGCCTGCCATTTATCGCAATTTAACGCTTGTGCAGGTAACGGTATTAGCTGCCAAACCCGATCCAGTTGTCGTTATCCAAGATCGCGCAAAAGTGACTGTTATTAACAGTGGTGATGCAGAAACGGTAAAATACACTCTCCTGCCATTTCTGGCGCATCAAGGCATCAATCAGGTGAATAGTCTGATTGCTTTTGACACGAAAACACTAGCGGATGGTTCAAACCTCAACCCTTATGTCCGAGTGTTGGATACGTTTTCTCTAGAAGGAAACCCCTCATCCTCTTGGCAACAACTGACTGAAGGGAAATCGCTGGTTTTGGGTTCAACCCGCATCAGCGTGTTAAATAGTCAGCCTCCTCTATTGCAATTGCAAATACAAAATCAGCATTGGTTGTGGGCAAGCTATGCCGCAAAAGCCTCATTTAGTCAACATCTGAGCGTTTCGCCCCAAGTCCTGTTAAGCTCAGATAAGGGAGCGATGCGGCAATTTCAACCGAAAGTTGCGATCGCTAATGCTTCTTATGTCTCTAGCCAAACTCGCCAACAGTTGCAACGACAGGGAACGCAACTCTATTGGACGGGAACAGATGGCGGCGTTCAATGGACACCAAAAACCGGCTTTCGGGTTATTTCAGCCTTCGACGAACCAGCTACTTTATAGCTTTTCTCTCAATTTAAATGTTATGCGGATATTAATTGTTGAAGACGATCCTTTAATGCAATTGGGTTTAACACAAGCTTTAAGTGAATATCCCGATTTTGAAATTGTCGGACAAGCAGAAGACGGATATACCGCAGTGCAAAAAGCTTTGGCACTCAAACCCGATTTAATTGTCATGGATATTGGGTTGCCTCGTCTAGACGGGATTGCAGCGACCAAACAAATTAAAGACCAATTACCCAATGTTCGCGTCGTTATTTTAACCTCTCATACGTTACAGACAGAAGTGGTGGCGGCTCTATCGAGTGGGGCTGATGCTTATTGCATTAAAGGGGCAAGCTTGGAGCGATTATTGGCTGCAATTGAAGCGGCAAAAGATGGTGCAACTTATTTAGATCCGCAAATTGCCCGTTTAGTTTTAGATAATTTAAAGTCACCGATTTCTCAAACAAATGCGAATGTTGCTCAACTTTCTGAACGAGAATTAGAGGTACTCAAGTTAATTGTCGAAGGAAAAAGCAACAATGAAATAGCGAATGATTTATATTTAAGCACCAATACGATTAAAACGCACGTTCGCGGGATTATGAATAAGTTAGCAGTTGATGATCGCGTTCAAGCTGCGGTGATTGCCCTTCGAGCAGGATTAGTGTAATTTTTTGCAACTCTATGCTTCTTTTATCAGTCTACAGCTTAGATTCTGACTCTGGGGAGATTATGAATAAACGATTGACGCTAATGGCTTTGGCTTTAATTTTCAACGCAACTTTTCAAGCACCAAGTTGGGCGGGTAACGTATTAGATAAAATCAAGCAAACGGGAGTTATGACGGCGGGAACTCGCAAAGATGCCATTCCCTTTGGTTATGTAAATGAACAAGGCAAATGGGTTGGTTATTCGATTGATATTCTCGAAATTATCCGTCAAGATGTTCAACAAAAGTTAGGAAAACCGATTGAACTTCAATTAGTAGAAGTCACCCCGCAAAATCGCTTTGCTAAAATCAAAGAGGGCAGTATTGATATTGAATGCGCGTCTACGACTTTTACCTGGGAACGGGAAAAAGAAGTCGATTTTACGGTGAGTTATTTTGCGAGTGGGACGAAGGTTTTAGTTAAAAAAGGGAGTGGATTAGACACGCTAGAATCTTTAGCAGGACGCAAAGTAGGTGTTATTGCTGAAACGACTAATGAGCGAGTTATAAAAATACAACAACCCGCAGCCGAATTAGTCTCGGTTAAAGATCGCATCGACGGGTTAAACAAGTTAGAAGCAGGGGAAATTGACGCTTTTGCGAGTGATGGAATTCTGCTCGAAGGATTGAAGAAAGAGGCAAAAAATCCTGTTAACTTGGAAGTTGTTCCCGAATTTCCGTTTATGTATGAATCTTATGCTTGTATTGTTCCCCAAGATAATTCAGCGTGGCGCGATACCGTTAATTATAGTTTAATTAAGTTTATGGAAGGGGTAGTTGGTGATCGATTGGCAGCCGTTTCCATTTATGAAAAGTGGTTTGGGGAAGAGGGTGTAACTCCTTATTCGCGAGATGCTATTAATGATTATTTTCAAGGCATTGTAGACAGTTATGAATGGATTCCTTTGGTTGACGAATGAGATTATAAACGTGAGTTCGACGAACTCACGTTGCACAGTAATCCAGGATTGAGAGGGGATGAATGCTGCTTGGGCGTAAATTGTTGCTACTTTTGCAATCTCATCGGCAACGGCTTGAGGAATAGTGATATTGCCGTACACTTGCTGTAAAAGGGACAATTGACCAATGGCAGCCAGATTACTGATTAGTGCTTAGATAGCTCTAGCTTAAGGATAGGCGATAAAATTTTTGAGGCAAGATGTAAATTTTGCTGAATGAATTGGGAATTCTTGAAATAGAGAGTTTTCAGGAGAAGATTAGCTTCCTAATCCCTAAGATTGCTGACAGATCACTCGATTATCCATTGGCGGGGCTAAAAATGAAAAAGTATAAAATTTTGACATTAGGCGCATCAGGAGCAGGCAAAACTGTTTTTTGGGCTAGTTTATTTAAAAATTTGTCAATTCAAGGAGAATATGGCTTTTATTTAGAAGTTCAAGAGAGGAATCAACAAAAGCGACTTAATCAAATCTACACTGAGATTATAACCGGAGAGACATGGCCGAAAGGAACAAAATATAGTGAAGTCTCAGAATGGACATTTACCTGTCGCATAAAAAACAACAATCTTGCAGATTATCAAGTTTGTCAATTTATTTACTATGACTATTGTGGTGGACGGCTAACTGATAGCGGAGAAGATGTAGAATTTGACGAGCTTGTTAAACAAGCAGATACCTTTCTCGGATTACTAGACGGTCAGAAAATTTACGGAATATTAAAAAATAATCATGAATTTGCCCTTAATACATTTAAAAAACGGGATTTACCTAATATTTTAAAATATGTCAGAAATTCTCAAATTCCCCTTCATTTTGTAATTAGTAAATGGGATCTTCTAGAACAAGAATTTTCTTTAAAAGAAGTCTGCAATTTTCTATTAGAAATTCCTGAATTTTCAGAAATTATTCAACAAAAGAATACAGCAGGTTGCCCTGTCCGTTTGATTCCGGTTAGTTCAGTAGGCTCAAAATTCGCTCGGCTTCAACCGGATGGAAGCATGAAAAAACTTTCTGGCGCAATTCCTCATCCTTTTCAAACAGAAGTCCCCCTTGCTTGTGTATTTCCTGATGGTTTCAAGGCTAGACTTAATCAATTGAGAAGAGAACAATTACAGGGGAAAAATAAGAAAGATAATCATCTCGATAACTTTATTAATTTAGTCATTAATGTAGCACCCTCGGTTTTTGATATTGCTTATCCTGTACTTTTAGAGTTACTACCAGGACAATATAAACTCGCAAGACCTATTTTAGAAAAAGTAGGAGAATCTCTAAAACGAGCATTGAAAGAAACAGATGAACGAACCGAAAAATTCAGGAAAGAGCAGGAAAATTCCTTTAAACAAGTAAAAGATGAAGAAACGGCACTAAAACACGCTGTTGATAGTTTTTTATACATCCAAAGCTATCTAATTAGAGATTTTCCTGAATCGGATTTAAGTTGCTTATAAACTGTTAAGTAGTCGGACATATTTTTGTTAAAATCGCTCACCTTTTACCACTATTCTGTCTTTGAGGTATTTATGAGAACGTATCAAATCATCACATTAGGAGCATCAGGAGCGGGAAAAACCGTATTTTTAGCGAGTTTATTTAAACAACTCTCGACTCAGGGAAATCATGGTTTTTTTCTTGATGTCAAAAATAATTCTGATCGTAAATTACTCAATCAATATTATACCGAAATTATTACAGGCGAAGCTTGGCCAAAATCCACTAAAGGTTCCCCTCAAGAATGGACATTTACTTGTTTTGTAAAAACACCTGATTTATCTATTCATCCAGCTTGTCAGTTTATTTATAAAGATTACCCAGGAGGATTACTTTTAGAAATAGCAGAAGATGAGTTTTCAGAATATAATCTTGATTTTAACAAAGAGGTTGAAAATGCTGATGCAGTTTTAGCCATTCTGGATGGTCAAAAAGTTCTTCAGTTTTTAAAAAGAGATCAGGATAATTTACTTGATATCTGGAAACATAGAGAATTAACAACTCTCACTCAATTAATCCAACGCTGTAAAAAAATTCCTGTTCACTTTATTATTAGCAAATGGGATTTAATTGAAAATCATGGAGGTTTTAACTTAGAAGATGTTAGACTTCAACTGAATAAGCAAATTTCAGAATTTAAAAATGTTGTACAACAGAGAAAGGAAGCTAATTGTCCTATTCGACTGATTCCTGTTAGCTCAGTAGGCGATAACTTTGCTACTTATGAAGATGGCGTAATGAAAAAAAATCTAGATGTAATTCCTGCCCCTTTTCAAGTAGAAGTACCCCTAGCTTGTGTTTTGATAGATGGACTAAAAGTAGAAATTAACAAAATAAAAGAGCAACATCAGAAAATCGATGCTAGAAAGACAGAAGTGTCACAAAAATTTGGTCTTTTGGGACAGGTTAATAACTTAATATCAGGAACTGTGTTAGATATACTCTCGGCTAATGCCAGGAATTTATTACCTGATAAGTACAAGTTTGATAATGATACTTTAAATCAGTTGTTTAAAATGGTTGATCAAGGAGTAGCTAGCATAGAAAAGCAAGTAAAAATGACCCAAAAACAAATACAAGAAGCACAAAAAGCCGCAGCAAGAGAAAGTGAAAAACTACATCGTCAACGAGACAAAGCGTTGAAAAAAATTAACAGTGAAGAACAAGCATTAAATCATGTCATCAACCGTTTTATCGAGATTACCAAAAAACTAGATCAAGATTTTCCATCATCAAATTTAGGAGGTTCAGGAATATGAGTCAACAAGCATGGCCTTTTCTCGTCAGTCGTAATCTTTATCTAGATTATCGGACAATCGTTGCTCCTGATTTTATCAGTAATATTAAAATCTCTAATCTCCTTGCTAGAGCAACAGATGGAGATTTAACCCCAGTCAAAACTGCTATTATTAGAGAAATACAAGGAGCAGAAGTTGGTGATTTAACCGTTATTTATCGTATTGTTAAAGCCACTAAAGCCAATATTAATCAAGGTAAAAAAGATGAGGTTCTTAAAGATCCTTTCGGTAGAGAAATTGATTTAATAGAAGGTGTTGTCGTTCGAGGCCACTTGGAAAGAAATTTAGTAACGCTTGACGATCTTGAAAAAGCTCATCAGCAAATTATCGTAGCTTATGAAAATTTTTGGAAAAAGACAGAACCATGTACTGCCACTGCTTCTCAGTTTTTTGAATTATCTCAAATTTCTTCAAATCAGCAAATTTTAACCCTGCAAAACACTGACCCTTTTATTGTCAAAAGCCAACTTAAAAACAAACTTGGTAATAAATCTTTAAACTCAAATTTGCAACCTAC
>JBGTNM010000425.1:0-5031 GCA_041743025.1 Microcystaceae cyanobacterium | reverse complement strand
TGACCTTCAGGCTCAGGCGAGTGTTTGCTTTGGATTAGCTAATTTGGTTTCTTTCTTGCAGTCTTGAGGGCTTGATTCAATCATTGTCTTCCTGGTGTCTCTAGCGCTGTGGAACCACGCCGATTCCATCTCGAACTCGGCAGTGAAACTCGGTAGCGGCGACGATACTTTTGGGGTTGCCCAACGGGACAATAGCTCGATGCCAGGTTGCTTTTTGACATAAAACCCCCATTTTTCAAAAATGGGGGTTTTGGTTTTTTATATTACCTCATAAGATGATAAGTTTACCTAATAGCCGAGAGACTAGACAAGACAAACTGTACAGCACTCAAATAAGAGTTTTTACATCTGTTCCCTACTACTTTGACAATTTCGGCCAATTTTTATCGGCTTTGGCAATATTTCCCGGTATATCTTGTGCCCATTGCTGTTGAACGGCTGGGCTGTAGTTGAGGTACAATTTCCCATTGACGATTGTCCAGGCATTGGGATCGATGGGGGCTAAGTCTCCTTCACTGACTGCCCAAGCACAGAATCCTCCGTATTGAGGAGCGTATTTTGCGGGGTTTTTAGCGAATAAAGCCCGATTTTCAGTACTAGAAAACTTCCAGGTTGCATTACCCCAACGGTAGGTAAAGCGATCGCTCCCTGCTACCGCTTTGCCTTGTTGAAAGTAAGCAACGGGATCGGTTCCTTTAATAGCAATGCCGTTCTCAGCATAAATTTTAGCGGGGACTGTCGCGGTTTGGGCAACGGCGGGAGAATTCATCTGAAAACGATTTCCCGTCACCTGTTCTACTGTCGCGATGATGCCAAGACTTAGGAAAATGGTACCGATGTTAAGCCACAGTAAATTTTTCATGGTTGATGACTCCTCGTAAACTCGACTCCCTTTCAAGCGTCCTGTGTTTACCTGAGTGTTTGCTGAAAAGAAGTTAAGAAAATCAGAACATTTTTTAAATCACAAAAATTTCGGAAACAGTTATATTAAGCTGGTGGCATTTCTAAAATCAATCCCTCAATGAGTTCGACGCGGCGATCGCTGAGAATCCCTGCTTCAATAGAACTAACCCAGATGACGCGATTATTAATTAGCCAGTATAACCACCTCTAGGCATACATTTTATGAAATAGTTACTAAATCAATCTAGCATGATTGGTAGTCTACCCGTAAGCTACGCCGCCACATTTCAACCCACTCGGACTGCTTGATATAATTTTTTCCAAAATAACCAGGCTGCACTAACAACAAACAATGAAAGTGAGGATGTGCCAAGCCATCTTTGCCCCTGGTAACTTCTGAATAACCAGCGATGTTTTGGCTAAGCCTCAACAATTAAGGGCAAAACCTTATAAGCTCTGGCCTTCCATCGGAGCGATCGCCGCCACTGGCACACGGGGCAGTGACGGACGTGACAGAACCTTGCAGCCGACAGCTTCAACTTTAACTTATTTCACCAGCTTAATACCCTGTAACCCTTGCACAGAAAGGCAAGACTCAAAATAATACCAAATAGGAACGGGTGAATAAGTTATAGATCTGTAAGCACTTGACCCGCCGCTACCAGGGTAAGTGTATGAATTATTAATATCAACATTATTAGGATCTAATCTGATAGATTTTTAGTAGGCTTCTGGATGTTAGGTCGTGTCATAGGAAGTCGCTGAAACCCTTCTATTGTAAGCTTTTATCTGGGTATTCGTTTAAGCGGGTGATGGGACTCGAACCCACAACATTCAGCATGGGAAGCTGACGTTCTACCACTGAACTACACCCGCAAGAGAGCGTTTAATATTATAGCCTCAAAACACTTAAAATATCAATGGTTCAGAGTTGCCACCTGCTAAAAAATCCTTCTCCAATGTCGGCAAGGCTTGAATGAGTCCAGAAACAGCCTCCTCTGTCCAGTTTCCCTCGCAACGCCGTCCTTGCTGGAGAATCAGGCGCACTGAATAAGCGTGAGGGTAGCCTTCAGCTTCTAACCACAATAGGTCGCTTTCTGCCTCACAAGCGACTCTCTCCTCGTCCATTAATTCCGAAGCGATCGCTGCCATTGTCTCTATCAATTTTGCTAGTAAACGGCAAAATTCACTAAATTCAGCCTCAGTTAACTCTATTGCCCAATCTTCTGCCCCAATCAATGCCGGATAGGAGCAGGTATTCGGATTCCAGCCAACACGCCATCCGGTTCCTTTTTTCAGCAAGCGATCGCTCATGGCATCAGTATCAGGCAATATTAATGATTATTTTTTACTTTTGCCAGCGTTTGAGTAATTGGGCATCGCCTGGACGCGATAGAGAGGGAACGGCAGGTTTATCGGTTGTGGTTGGTTGAGAGGTCGATTCTGCTGCCGGTTGGGGAGATGGCCCAGCGTTGGTCTTGTAGAGAGAAACCAGCAAATCCACTAATTCTTGACGCTGGCGGCGATTCAGCCGGCTAATCAATTCTAAATCCTTTTCTGCTGGATTTTCTTGCAAGGTAGCAGATCCTGGATACCGTTCTGGGACAATAGGTTCATTCAATCCCAAATAATCGGCCAGCGTGATTTTCCAATCCAAAGCATAGATGACAGGACGCTTTTGCAGGTCTTGGTGATAGCGGATAAAACGGCTGATTAGTGTGTGTTCGGGGTCAATTTCTCCCGTATCTTGGCGGCGGTATTGATTTTCTTGGGGAAGGTAGGTTAGCTTTTGATAGATGATCGCAGCACTTTGTTCAGCTCGCAGAGATTGAGCCAGCAGAGGAGTTGATCCAAAACCTTGGGGATAAGCGCCCCAGACGGCCAAACTAACAGCGATCGCGGTAGCCATCAACCAAGGACGAACGCGCTTGAAGGTTCGGCGATAATGCCATTTCTGGGTCATTGGACAGCACTCTCAATCACTGATAATTTCCGGCTGAGTTAACTCATCTGACATTTCTATGATGGCACGGATAGCCGGTTTCATCATCGGGTCTTCAAGGCTGTCAAATTCTTCGTAGCGGCGGCGTTTGGCTCGATTAGCCACTTGTACAGTAATTCGGTAGCGGTTGGAAGCGGCATCAAGCAGTTCTTGAGCGCGGTATATAATTTGGAAAGAATCAAAAGGGTTTTTTCTGAGCATTGGCGCAATTGCTGAGGAATAATCAAGATGTGTTAAAGCTTAGTTTAACAGTTGCTTATCTCAAGGGGTATTCCTGCTTGTCGATATTCCGCGTCCACGTTACTGTTAAGGTTGGGTCGAAACAAAAAAAAACCTCAGACTGCCAGGCAAAATCGTATCAGGGAAGACTGGTTGCATTGACTCAGTGAGTTACAATAGCAACAGATTGTAAAGAAACGTAAAGTTGCCAGCACGTCATTAGGAGATTTCTCCCCATGCAAACCATTGCTGAACCGACTGTGATCGATAGTTTTCACGGCAGCCAACAACCGCTCAGAGTAATTGCTTTAGGGGATAGCCTCGTTTATGGCTATGGCGATCCGGTAGGAGGTGGTTGGATAGACCGCCTGCGCCGCCTTTGGATGGCCCGAGAAGAAGCCGGTCATGTCCTCTACAATTTGGGCATACGGGGCGATCGCGTTTCTCAAGTCTCGCAACGTCTTGAAGAAGAATATCGCCATCGGGGTGAACTTCGCAATCGCTTGCCAGATTTAATTATTCTCTCGGTTGGAGTCAATGACTCAACACGAATGGGGCGACCTGACGGCAAGCTAATGACAGATATCAAGGTTTTTGAACGAGAAGTTGCCCAATTACTCGATAAAGCGCAGCAACTCCGTCCGGTTTTGTTTGTGGGGATGGTTCCCGTCAATGAAGATAGAATGCCGTTTCTCGACTGCTGCTACTTCAATCACTACGACCAATATCGTTTTAAAGAAGTCACCAAGCAAGCGTGTAAAACCCGAAAAATACCCTATTTAGACTTGTTCGATCTTTGGTTGGGACGGGGCGAGGATTGGATACGGCGACACTTGACAACCGATGGACTCCATCCTAACGTCGCTGGCTATCAAGTGATGTTAGAAGACGTGATACACTGGGAGCCGATCGCTAAATTGACTTTTTCCTCTGTTCGCAATTTTCGTTAATTTGAGCTTGTAAATTTTCTACAATCTTGGTAGGGGCATGATAATACTATGCCCTTTATTGCGGTGATTAAATTTAAAATTAATTTAATAGACCTCCTGCAAAATAAAACAATCATTGGTAAAAAATTCCCCCTCTTGCCTCTTGCCTCTTGCCTGACTTCTTGGGGTTGGACGGTTTTTGGAACTTTAATGCTAGAAACCAGCTTGATCGGTATGGCAGCAGCCGATTCATCTTTGTATTTAGCCTACCCATCTAACCACCATCAAACCACATCTGAGCGAATTTTTTTGGTTGGAACTGCCCCAATTGAAGGAGAAGTTACGATTAACGGGCAATCCATTCAACGCAGCAAAAGTGGACATTTTGCTCCATCGTTTCTCTTACAAATTGGCAACAACCCGTTTACTATTCGCTATCAGAATCAAGAGCTTCAAATTAATATATCGCGCCTGGTTTCAACGCCTTCTATTCTTCAAGGGGTTGCTTTTGCTGACAATTCTTTAACACCATCTACTGCGATCGCTAGACTGCCAGGAGAAAGGATTTGTTTTAGTGCGATCGCCCCTCCTCAAGCTTCTGTTTCTGTTCAATTAAACCAGCAAACTATTCCCTTATATCCCCAATCAAAAACTGTACAATTACCACCTAATTCAGCGATTTTAACCGCGAGCAATCGCCCTATTACTACGAAGTCAGAGGAAGCCCTGCCTTTGCAAGGTAGGGTCTCTCTGACCTCGATTGGTCAATACGAAGGTTGTGCAGTTTTTGAGCAGGCGGCTGACTTGGAAACACCGATATTTCAGCTAAATTTGCATGGTCAAACTATCTCTCAAACGAGTTCAGGATCGATTGAAATTCTTTCACCTGAACGCTTAGAAGTTATTGAAGTTATTGCCGAGAATGGCGTAACCAGAACTGGCCCTAGTAGCGATTATTCCCGATTAACTCCTTTACCC
>JBGTNM010000424.1:0-19351 GCA_041743025.1 Microcystaceae cyanobacterium | reverse complement strand
CGACACGGGACTTTCTTCGACAAAACGCTCAAATACCTGCCCTAGAATCATTCTCGCTCCTTCCCCAATACGCACAATGGATTCTTTTACCTAACTAGAAATTTTTGAGAATCACAAGACCTTGAAAGGGCTGGTCCTAGTATCATTTAAGTCTATGCCTAACCAAGACGCGATCGCCAGAATACCAACTGCTGTTACTCCTCTAGCAGCCTTTTTAAGAAACAAATTGACGAGATTAGGTTCGTTCTCATTTAATTCTTGTAAAAGCTCTAAACTTTTCTCAATCACTAATTCAGCAACTTTATTCGTTTTATTGCCAAAAATTTGTTCAGGATTTTCTAAATTGACATTGCCACTAACAGAAATTAAAAACCATTTTGGTTCACCTGTATCAAAATCTTCTAACTGAATTAATGCCCCTTCACTATATTTTTCTTTAAAACCGTTGTAGAGCAGTTGAGATAAAAATGGGAAAGTTTCTGAAATTGTTTCTAAATAGTCGGGATTATCTAAGTTTTCCAAAATTTCGTCAAAAGCTCTTTCCCAGCAAGTCGCTATGACAAGATAATTGCTGTTGCGAGGGATATAATAAATGACTAAAAAGTAATCATTGACTGGATATTCTAATTCTAAATAACAATTGGTTACACCATACTTAAATCCTTCTCCTTGTCCTTCAAGTTCAGGATTTGAATAAGTATCTACAAAAAATCTCATAAGAAGTGTTTCCTAAGTTTCAGATTGCCAAAGCTATATCGGTAGGGTGGGTTAGGCGGCAATAACCATTCAAACTTTACCACAATTTATCAATCCGCCGTAACCCACCAACAAGGATTTTTAAGAACTATTTTATTATGCTGTACTATTTTTTGAAGAATTTAAAGAAAATACTAATCCTACAATTCCTGAAACAAAAGTTACTAAAGAAATGCCAATTATACTTTGAGCACTTTTAGGACTAACAAGTAAATCAGGAGCCTCCAATTCAATTTGACTATCCAAATCGAATTCATTTGATTCAGCTATGTCAATTGTAATATTTTGTGGTTCTGCTGCTTTAGCTAACTTGATAGTGCCATACACGAAGAATATAACACTAAAGAAAATAATAATTGTACTGATTATCAAAATCACTTTTTTCATGACTATCTCCTTTGACTCAATGTATAAAATTTAAGGAGTTCCTTTTAATTGGAACATATCTCGATAGCAATCAGCAAGAAACTCTTTGGTAAGAGGATCAACCAACCAACGAGAATTAACTGATCCTCGATAATATCTAGTTGGTTCAGGAGTTGAACACATATAGGATATTCCATTTTTGGTGGCCTTAAATAACTGCGAATGGCCAAAACCTGTAAGTGATCCCCAATAGTCAGCTTTAATCATATTTTGGTTAAAAAAGGATGCCAGAAAATCGATAGTATTTTCAATTGTTCCTCCTATTACAGTTGTACCAACCCATTTCCCAAATTCCGTTAATACGCTAAGAAAGAAATCTAATACCCCACCTAATGCAGCATCAGATTTTATAAAAATTGGTAAGAGTAAAATGCTAACTAGCAAATAAATTGTTGGCTTTTTGAAATTAAAATTTTTCATCGTTAATTTAAGCTCCTTTTTATTAAATACTTTATTTTAAATGACAATTAATGCACCCAACTTTGTCAGTATATGTAGAATTAGCAATATAGTTCCCACTACAAAAGCAGATCCAAAATGATATAGTGAATCTTTGTTACTAGCTACAGCTTTAAAAAACGGTAATGCGTAGGGAAACATAGTTGCATAATCTGTGTTTCTTGCGACAATGTAAACTGGAGCTAGCATTAATGGTATAAAGGCGGCAAAAGAAGCAATTAGACGTTTCCCAGAATAATCATCAATTGCCAGCAAATTATCTAAAAAAGCTACAATACCACCAGCTAAGACAACATAACTAATTAACCCTATAACATTTAAAAAAAGCTCATAAAATGTTGATAAAGAAACTTGATAAAATATATAATGAAACGAAAATGTGAACCCTGCCCAAAGCAATCCTAGCAAACCCAACCAACAGCCCCACAAAAATACTTTAAAAGCTCTAAATAAGGCAACTTCATAAGGCAAAATAGGAGTCAGACGAAGCCAAAGATTTTGGCTAACTAACGTACTATCACCAAGAGGTAGAAGCAAATTACGAAGAGTATAAGGTATAGCTAAAAAGAGCCAAAACCATGAAAATATTTCATGCAGTATACCTAGTAATGCTTCTTCAGAGCTTCCCCAGGGTAACTGTAAAAAAGTAACACTTTTTCCATTCCATTTAATAGGTAATGTACTCAGGATAATTCCTATACTTAAACATAGTAATGGAACATGATAAAACTGTATTATTTTATTGAAATGAGGCTTTAGTAAAACGCCTACTTTACCAAAATTCATAAAAATTAAACCTCACTTATATTTCTATTTCCTGTAATTGTAAAATTAGACACTGAAGAATCTAGTAAAATTTCTCCAATTACTGAAGATAATCCATCTTTATCAAGATTTTTATAGGTTTTTTCATGAAAATTACTATTAGTTACTACTTGACAATGGAATCCTTTAGTTACTACTTGACAATGGAATCCTTTTATCGGTAATTCATGTAGTTCTCCTTGCTTTTTTTCATCAGGTGATAATTCATAAACTTTATTAGTCAAAAATGCAATTTCATCACGTCGATGAGAAATCCAGAGTAATCCGAACTCTTGGTTTTCAGAAATTTTCTGAATCAATTCAATCACTTTGGGTTTTATTGTAGTAGATAATCCTTCGGTAGCTTCATCAGCAATGAGCAACTTTGTATTTTTGCCAAGTGCTAGTAACGCCATCAATTTTTTGCGTTCGCCTGTTGATAGTTTTCCTACATCGCGTTCATATAAAATATGGAGATTTAATGTTTCTATAAGTTCAGAATATAAAGAGTCTAGAGGTTTATCCCATAGTTTTTGAAATGTCTCAATTACCTCTTTTACCGAAATTCCAGTAGGCAAACCTGTTTCACCCGGATTGTGAGAAGGATCTCCCATATATCCCAATTGTGGGTAGTGATTTCCCCAAGAGACAGGTTTTCTAAATAGTTCAACTGTTCCACTTGTTGGTCGACATAATCCTAAGATAAGCTTAGTGATGGTCGACTTACCTGAGCCATTGTCACCAACAATCCCAATTTTTTCGCCAGGATACAACTCAAAACTAATCTTTTTCAGTAGTTCTTGACTGTTTGGATAACTAAAACTAACGTTATGTAGCTTGAGTAATGGCATTATTAGTAAATCCTATTTCCCTCGTTTTAAAAGGCATTAACAGAACGCTTTGAGTAGACATGACTCAACTCATAGACTAAAATTAAGGAATCTTTACACTTTTTCCGTGTTTTTACTAGCTGGTTTACAGACCATGTTATGCTGTCTCCAGATAAACACCACCTGATAGCTATCAGGAAATTCATCAGTAATTATCAAAAATCACTGACATGGCTTCTAAACCAGAACAGTTTAACCAAGCTACTAAGGAATGGGACTTACAGACGTTGTATGCTGATTTAGCCTTTGCTAAGGGTAAACCCCTCACCCCGGCTGAAAAGTTGCATCTTAGAGGGTTATTATGTGGCTACAGTCCTTCAGAAATCGCTGAAAAATTGAATAAAAATTCTAAAGGAGTTGAAACCGATCTTTGTGCCACTATCTATCGATATGTTAAAAGCTTGTTAGACAAATGTAATGATAGAATAGAAAACTGGAGAAAGGTTACAGAGTGGTTGGAAGACGCTGGTTATAAAAGTAACTCATCGACTCAAGTTCCCGCCGATTCTTTATTAACCGATGAAAGTATGGTTAATATTAGTAATATTACGTTTGAAAGAGATCAAATTGTTTTTATGATTAATCTACGAATTCCCACTTCGCAAGCATCCGAAATATTTCAACAAAATCCTGATTTAAATCATAAACCTGAAGAAATATAAAAAAATCAAGATAATTTATTTAAATTTTTATGCTAACAAAATACATTCAAATAGCGATGAATCAATCTCAATACGAACTCCTCGAAGATGGAACTTTCTACGGAGAAATTCCAGGATTCGCGGGAGTTTATGCCAATGCTCCTACGCTTGAAGCAACAAGAGAGCAGCTACAAGAAGTTTTGGAAGGCTGGATTATTTTAGGACTGCGATTGCAACATCAGCTACCCACTGTAGAAGGAATTGACTTAACTCCACAACAAGAGGTAGCCTGATGCCACCTTTTGGCCCTATTAAACGCAGTGAATTAATTCGTCAATTTAGAAAACTTGGATTTTTCTGTCCCCTTGGCAGGAGGAAATCATCAATATATGGTGAAAGAGCAACTGAAAGTGTGGATTCCTAATCCGCACCAAGGCGATATTAGTTAAGGATTGTTGATGAGAATTTTACGCCAGGCGAATATAACAAGAGAAGAATGGGAAAACCTTTAATACTCACACTTTTAACCAATTAAAAACATCCCCAACCGTTAATTTTAAATCTGGTAAAAACTCTGGAATTAACAAATTATCTGCTGGATTTTCTAAGAATTCAGGTTGCTGCTTGGGTTGAAAAATCAGGAGCGATCGCGTTTCAGGATCGATTAACCATCCCAATTGAGTGTTATGATTAAGGCAGTGTAAAATGTTGCCCGTCACTTTGACCACACTTTGATCGGGTGAGAGAATTTCAATTGTCCAGTCTGGGTAAGTTAAAACCACATTGGCAATATCTCCATTCTCATCACGAGGAATTCTTTCCCAGCGCAAGACAGCCACATCCGGCACAATAGAACGTCCGCCAAACGTACAGCGCAATTCTGGAAGAGCAAGAGCAACCTGTTGAGGTTTAGCTAGTAAATTAATGTTTGTAACCAGTTCACCTTGAATCAGGCTGTGTTTTCCTTGAGGCATCGGTTTTTGGCTAATTTTGCCGTTAATGTACTCGCTGGCGGGTTTAGTTTCAGGTAGTTGCATGAATTCTGCTAAAGTCAGTGATTTTGGGGGAGTTTGTAGCATAATAGTTTACTGAGCAGCGTTTTGCTTTAAATCATTAAGTGAAACTTCTTCTAACGCTCTCGCGTGAGTCGCTTCTAAAATAACAGGAGGAGCTACCCCCGCCTTAAGTGCTTCTTGCCAGCGAGCGGCACACAGACACCAGCGATCGCCCGGTTTCAATCCGGGAAAATTAAAGCCAGGAACAGGCGTACTGAGATCGTTGCCTTGCGTTTTAGTAAATTCGAGAAATTCTGCTGTTACTTGGGCGCAAACGACATGAACGCCGAAATCTTGCCCCCCCGTACGACAAAAGCCATCGCGGTAGAATCCCGTCATCGGTGACGTGCAACAAGCTTGTAAGTCTGTGCCTAGTACGTTTTTTGCCTCTGCCATTATCGTGTTTTCCCAAGAGAAGCACTGTGTTGTCAGCAATTTTAGCAGAATAATCCGTTGTATTAGACTGATCGCCTACCCCATACCCCTTTCCATCATCTGACCCATGCGCTTCAAAACTTGTAAAGCACAATAGAGTTCTCGATTTGACGTTAACGACGCAAACACCCGCGACAAGGCATACTGCCGATGCGACTCTTGCCGCAGTTTCACAAAAAAAATATCGTCCCCATTCGTCACCATACCAAAGCTAGGTTGTTTAGGCTGAGGGTTAGCCATGAGATAGGCAAGCGTTTGAGGCAGGGCAACCCAAACTGACAATACCGTTTTCTTCGACTCCACCACCACCACCCAAAGCTGATTCAATAGCACCAGCACATCGATTCGCCCTTGCAGTATCTCTTCCCCATCATCCAGCGTCAACTGTACCGATTCTTCTGCCCGCACCCGAAACGGTGGATCATAAAAGCCTGCAATTGTCAGCAAGGGAGATGCCAGCAATAAGGTGACAGTTCCTTCTAATAATTGTCCTTCCGACCGTTGATATAAATATCGCCGTCGCAACTCATTGACAGCCGTTTGCTCAGACAGGGAAAGTTCTGGCAAACTCATCTGCCATTCTGAGAAAAATCTATCATCCTCTGTTCGTGACAGGTTAAATCGTCGTTCTGCCTCGGCAAGCGTCTTAATCGCTTCAGTGATGGCAATTGACATAGGGGCGATCGCATTAGAGGGGTTGTGCTTATGCTATCAAAACTGAAACGGTTGTAACCTCGTGCAGACTGGCTTAATCCCCCAAACAAATCCCCAAGCCTCGCGCTGTCTTGACAAGGGTTCCGTCATGATCGACACTGCGGTAGGTTTGAATGGCCTCAGCAATGGGAACGCTGACTACCTGACGGTTGCGCCATGCCACCATTTCATCAAATTTCTCTTGGGCGATTAAATCAACCGCAGCTACACCAAAAGCAGACCCTAACAGGCGATCAACTGGTGAAGGTATTCCTCCCCGTTGGACGTGACCTAAAACGGTTACACGGGTTTCTGCCCCTGTATGAGAGGCAATTTGCTGGGCTAGGTATTTACCAATGCCGCCAAAACGATCCTCACCAAACTGTTTAATTTCTTTAACTTGATCGCCCAATTCTGTGCGAACAGCTTCAGAAACCATGACTAAACAGAAATGTTTGCCCATTTCCTGACGCTGACGGATTTTACGACAGACATTCTCCATTTTGTAGGGAATTTCGGGAATAAGAATGATGTCAGCCCCACCCGCAATCCCTGACGCGAGGGCGATGTGTCCGGCATCTCGTCCCATCACTTCTAAGATCATGACGCGATTGTGGCTAGCTGCCGTAAAATGGAGCCGATCTAAGGCTTCAGTGGCAATATTTGTGGCAGTATCGAAGCCGATGGAGGTTTCAGTCGCTCCTACGTCATTGTCGATGGTTTTAGGAATGCCAATTAAATTTATGCCGCCTTGCTGAGCTAAGCGTCGTAAAATGGCTAAACTGCCGTCTCCCCCAATGCCGATTAAAGCCGTTAAACCGAGGCTGTGATAGCCGTCAATAATCTCTTGTGAGCGATCGCGCACCGTTCCATCGGGTAGGGGAAAGGCAAAAGGATCGCCTTTATTAGTGGTGCCGAGGACAGTTCCCCCCATCAGCAGCAGGCGATCAATGTTATCTAGCTCGAATTCCATCACTCTCGGCGGGTTACTCATCAACCCCTGCGTGGCTTCTCGAATGCCGACGACTTCCCAGCCATAGGTTCCAATGGCATGATGTACAACGGCTCGAATGACGGCGTTTAATCCCGCACAGTCGCCGCCACTGGTAAGAATGCCGATACGCTTTGTTTCGCCCATATCCGTTATCTATCTCGGTTTTGCACTGACGAAACTATTGTTAGCTAGGACGGAACGAATCGCACTAATGTTAAGAAATTCTCTAGAAACTAAGAGACTATTTATAAAGTAAATCTTAAGACGATAGGGGAAGTTTGAGAGGGAACTCCCAATTGAAAAGCGATCGCTCCTCAGTGATATAAGGTTTCTCGATATCGCCGTCGAATATACCGAAAGTTTCGTGATATCATCTATAGGGTGAATATACGGAAAGTTTCGGTATGATAATATAGTTAAATGCCTTCACCTCTGGTCGGGACAATAATCCATAATCCTCCTTGCCGTTCCTGATAGCTCTAGTGCGATCGAGTCGCATCTGTGGGCAATATAAGAGCAAAATCTATTAAGGAGATGTTCTTTGACCTCATTTAGTGACTATAAAAGCAGAGCTTCTCAATACATTACTTTTATCGACTCAGAGTTCTACCCAGACTATCTTGATGAAGCGAGAACTATTTATGGCAGTGTTACAGAGCAGTTTACAGAGTTAGCTGATATAGCTAACAGTTCTGCTGAATTGCTTACAAGCATTACAGAGAAACCAAATCCATCTCGAACTCAGTTGTTACGAGTTTTTCGCAAGTATGTATCACCAGATACATCTGTTGAGATGTTGAAGGTCAAGAAAAAAATTCCAAGCATCATTGACGATTATGGACATAGATTTAGAGACATAGAGGAAGTTAGAGTAAACTTGGCAAGTCGTCCAAATCCTGACGAAGCTCTCATGGCTATTCTTATGGAGTACAAAAGCCGTGGACAGAAGGGATACGAGCTAACGGAAGCATTTTTTTTGTGGTTCGAGTCAAACTTTGGTTCAGAATATTTGATTCAAGGTCCAGTACGTGCTGGAAGAGATGTGATGCTCGATGAAGTATTGAAAGATTGGGATGCAAAAACGCCAGCAGATATTCTCATTTCTCGTAATGATGAAACACCACTGGTGATAGGTTTTGCTCGCTACGACTCGGATCGAGGAGGATCACAAGAGGACGATCGTACAGGTGGAAACAGAGATAAAGTAACCGATATTCTCCGATACGCTGACACGTATGAATTACCTCTGAAAGTATTTTTTCTAAACGACGGTCCGGGGCTTACACTTGGCTCTATGTGGAATGACTATGCTGCCCTAGAGGACTACGGTAGAGGCAAAGTAATGGTATGTACTCTCAAGATGCTGGATGAGAGATTCACCAGAGATTGGCTTGAAAGTTGAGTTTGCTGTTCCACTCTTCGACTAGAGCTTCTGAAATATTTTGTAAATCTGGCGAAATCTCAAAATATACATCAAGCCCACTACGTAGCACTCTATTGGTGTCTAACAGAGATTCTTGTCTTATCTGAGTTTCATTAGCATTAACAAAATCGCCCATCGCCTCCGTACCCCTAGCTAGGCGATGAATTGTTGTTTCTATCGCAAGTGGAGAATTGTCGATCGCTATCCATCCCCTTTGCAGTTCTTCTGCAACTGCAACTGTCGTGCCACTACCGGAAAAAGCGTCTAGTACTAAATCACCCTTGTTAGAAGAGGCGAGGATAAAACGCCTAAGCATTTCTGGATTCTTTTCAGTTGGATAGCCTGTAATCTTGACATTTTGATTATGAGCATCTTTGAAATCGAGCCAAATATCCTGAACTGGAATTCCCTTGCTGTTATCGAGATACACCTTTCGTCTAGGATTGCCTGTTGGCGACCAATAGATCTCACCTTTTGCATCCATCTCATCTAGGGTTTCAGGTTTGTATTGCCAATGCTTACCTGGAGGTGGAAGCATTCCTCTCCACAGTTGACCAGTAGCACCATTTCTTGTTCCTGGGGCATGAATAGGAACCTTTTTATAAATTCTTCCAGTCTCCACTTCTACATACTGATATTCTTTCTTAGCTGTAGTATCTGTCCAAGCTTCAAATGATTGATTCCATACATAGTCTTCACTTTTTGTGTAGAACAAAATGTAATCTGAAATATTTCCATACTGCTTCCGAGTATAGTTTTTAGGGTTACATTTCTTTCTCGTAATCCAATTTCGGAAATTCTTAAAACCGAAAATTTCGTCCATCAGAATTTTGACGGGAAAAGCCATATTTTCATCTAGGTGGACATAGATTGAACCGTCGTCAGCCAATAGTTCTCTAAGTAGGATTAGCCGTTGCCGGAGAAATTCTAGATAATTAGCCCCATCAATCAAATCATTATAAGCGTGGTTTTGCTTTCTGGATTCAAAGCCAGAACCCGTAGCGTATGGTGGATCTATATAGATTAACTTTACTTTTCCTGCAACATTAACATCATTTAGTAAGGCTCTAATAACCCTTAAATTTTCACCGTAAATCAATCGATTTCTAGGCTTCTTTTCTACACTAATAACACAATTTAACTGTGCTGGAGGGATATTAAAAATTTCTTCAACTGCCACCTTTCCGTCATACTCCAATCTGAAGGGCATTCCATTGCCATTCCTCGAAGTACCGTTACGTTTGAATTTACTTGGTATTCCTGTAGCCATTTAGCCTTCTGATTCTTCCTGATGATCTTGATCTTGGTTTTCGAGAAATTCATTTAGGTCTTGCCTACGGACTCTTAAAATTTTGGGTCCCACTTTTGTCGCTTTCAACCGATTAGATGAGATCCATCGTTGCACCGTTCTCTGATGTACTCGAAGAATCTCGGCTATTTCATTGGTAGTTAAAAACTGTTCGTTTTCCCCACCATTGCCCTCCTGCTTCTGTCTCTTGTGTCGCATAAGTCGCTTTTGTCGTATTTTATCCTAAAAATGTTTGTGTCGCAACTGTCGCTTTTGCTATCCTAGGATTAAGGATACTTGTAATAGGTGAGTTCGCTACCCCCACACAGCATATAACTTCACCGTTCACATTTACTTTATAAATAGGCTCTAACTGAAAGAGAATTAATAGATTGGTGTAGAATCAAGCGATTACCTGCGGGATCATAAACATAGACTTCTCGCCCATGAGACGCTAGCATAATCTCAGTAAGCGGTGGATAACCGAGTTGCGTCAAACTCGCGATCGCTTTGTCTAAATCCGCTACCTCCAAACACAAACTCATGCCACTGCCTGCTGAGTTGCTAAATTCTTCCTGATGGCTCTTTTTGGGGTAAAAGATTCCCAACTTCAATCCCTTCAAAGAAAATTCGGCATAAACTTGAGTAATATAAGGATTAGGCTCTATTTCTAGTAATTGCTCATAAAAACGAACAACTGTTGTAAAATCAACGGCAGCAATGGTCACGAAGGCGGTAGCGTAATTTAACGGCATCCTTCTGGAAGCGTCAACACCTCGACTCCTTCTTCGGTAATGGCAATAGTATGTTCAAACTGTGCCGAGAGTTTGCCATCTTTAGTCACTGCCGTCCAACCATCTTTTAAAACGACGGCTTCCCAAGTTCCTTCATTGATCATCGGTTCAATCGTAAAGACCATCCCCGGACGCAATCGCTTTCCTTTGCCTTGAGTTCCGTAATGAGGAACTTGCGGGGCAGTATGAAAGATTTTACTAACACCGTGACCCACAAAATCCCGCACGACCGAAAACCCATGAGATTCGGCATATTCTTGAATAGCGGCCCCAATATCTCCCATTTTTCCCCCAGATCTAGCTGCTTTAATACCCCGCCACAAGCATTTTTCAGTGACCTCAACCAGTATTTTTGCCTTCGGTGAGGGAGTCCCCACAAAAAAAGTTCTAGACGTATCGCCGTGATAGCCAGCGAGGATAGGAGTCACATCAATATTAATAATGTCTCCTTCACGAAGAATTTGTTGGGCGTTGGGAATGCCATGACAGATCACTTCATTAACGCTGGTACAGATGGATTTGGGAAAGCCGTGATAACCTAGCGGCGCACTGGTAGCACCCCGTTCTTGCGTCCACCGTTCTGCCTCATCATTGATTGCTAAAGTGTTGATGCCTGGTTTGACCATTGTAGCGAGATAGTCAAGCAATTCGGCGGCTAATCGTCCAGCACGACGCATTTTGTCAATTTCTCGTTTTGACAGCAGTGTGATTGTTTCTCCCATTCGCTCAGTTCGCTTAATAGATGCTTGTTAAACCTAAAAACGATCTTAACATTGAACAGGGAACAGGGAACAGAAAATATAATCAAGGTGTACCTCACGCTTTTTGAGAAAAGCTATAAACAATGCTCAATGATTAATATCAGGTCATCTGATAAGCTGTTGTACATCTAAATCGCATATTGTTTTTTTCCTCTTGCCTATTGCCTATTGCCTATTGCCTGATCTTAACCAGTAATTTAAATGTTCTACAGCTTATTAGGTTTCTGACGATCTTGAGAGAGTAAAACGGCATGACTGTCGGGGACGATTCGCGAGCCATAATACCTAGCATACACTTGGGTAAACTCAGCACCAAAAAAGAGAATTTGGGCTGAATAAAAAACCCAAACCAAAATAGCAATTAATGAACCAGCAGCACCGTAGGTAGAACCAAAACTGCTCTGTCCTAAATAAATTCCCAAGGCGGTTTTACCAATAGAAAATAAAAGTGCTGTCATAAAAGCACCCACCCAAACATCTCGCCATCGGATTCTAACATCGGGCAAGTATTTAAACATGAGGGCAAATAATAGAGTAATAACGCCTAAAGAAATAATAAAATTGAGTAATTGCCAAAATAAATCAATGCCCGGTAGTAGGTGACTAAGATATTGGTTTAAAGCTGCTAGAGCAGCACTAACAGTCAGAGAAACGAGCAATAAAAAACCAATTCCTAACACGGCTGAAAAAGATAGAAATCGCTTTCTGATAAATCCCCAAAAATTCTGTCCGGGTTTAGCTTTAACGTTCCAAACAGTATTGAGTGCTTCTTGTAGTTCAGAAAATACACCCGAAGCCCCAAAGAAAAGGACAATTAAACTAATGGTAGAAGCGAAACTGCCTACATCAGGTTTATTGGCATTTTCAATGGCTGATTCAATTACTTTCGCACCTTCGATACCCACCAATCCCTGAATTTGCTGGACAATTTCGCCTCTAGCTGCTTCTTCACCAAAAATGGCTCCTGCGATCGCAATAACAATAATTAATAAGGGTGCAAGGGAAATAATGGTGTAGTAGGCTAGAGAAGCGGCCAACCGCGATGCATTATCTTCTTGCCATTCTTGAAAAGTTTCTTTAAGCAATTTAAATGTCATTTTTAGCTTCATTTTCTGTTTTAAATTACTCCTTAAATCAGAAGAGGCTCCGTCGCGTTTTACGACGGAGTATCTCTGACCTGCTCAATAAGACAATTAAATTCGGCGACCTTGTAATAGGCTAGCTACTAGCGTAACGACGAAAATGATCAGGAAAACATAAAAAAGTAATTTGGCAATGCCTGCTGCACTGGCTGCAACACCACCAAATCCTAGGAAAGCCGCTATTAACGCAATAACTAAAAAACCGATCGCCCATCGTAACAACATAATAATTACTCTCCGCGAAGAAACAATTTTGGTTTGTTAACAGTTTTAATTATTAAGATAAGATAGCTTGTTTCTCGTGAAAACTGTCTTAAGACATAATTTTTTTAAAATCAACAAAAAAAGGGAAAAGTATAGGCAGAGCTAGCAGTTACCTATACTTTTGTTTAATGAACAGTAGACAACCACGCGAAAAAAAGAAATTATTTAAAAATTAGTCAAGGGCTTTTTTCGTTGCGTCCTTGACATCTTCAACAGCGTGTTTGGTTTGTGCTTCTGCTTGTTTCGCTTTACCTTCCGCTTTATCTTGAGGATCGCCCGTAACGTTCCCTAGTGCTTCTTGTCCTTTGCCTTCTAGATTTTTCAGTGTTGCGTCTGCTTTATCTTTAGCGCTCATGGCTTAAGTTTCTCCATTTTTTATTCGATTACAAAAATTAGGAATAAATAATCCTAACTAATAACAATATTAATTCTATTTCCACTAATTTCCTTCTAGCGTGAGTTAGATCAATAGAGAAGCTTTACCTACGTCTAAAGAATTAGATTTTCAACAGCTTAGAAACCATCCAATCCCTTAGCAAAAAAAGGAGGAAAACAGCGACTGAGTGGCCATTTTCCTCCTTTTAGTTGGCGATTGATGGCTAATTGACTGCTTGGGTAGCTGGCGTTTTTGCAGTGCCAATTCGCTGTTTGAGAGCTTCGTAAGCCTTGACAAATTGGGGATCGTCGAAAGTGCCAATTTTATTGCGCTCTTGCTGGAGTGCCTTTCGCTGGTCATCCGACAGTTCAACCGTAATGTCGGGATCGATCCCGTGCTTGTTGATATCGCGACCGTTGGGAGTCAGGTACTTAGCAATCGTCACGGCTAATCCCGAACCGTCTCCCAAGCTTCGCACCGATTGCACTAGCCCTTTGCCAAAGCTTTTAGTTCCCACTAAAATGGCTCGTTTGTTATCTTGTAAGGCACCAGAAAGAATTTCACTGGCACTGGCCGAGCCGCCATCAATGAGGACGACGAGCGGTTTGGTGGTTAAGGCGCGATTGTTGGCACTTTGCTGTTCGACAGCCCCTCGGCGGTCAACAGTAGAGACAATACTGCCAGCGTCGATCCACATACGAGCAATTTCGACGCTTGAATAGAGTAGTCCCCCTGGGTTAGAGCGCAGATCTAGAATGTAGCCTTCAACCTTTTGGTTTTCTAAATCGGTGATGGCATCGCGCATTTCTTCGCCCGCTTGAGCACTAAACTGAGTCAGGCGAATGTAGCCGATTTTGCCGTCGGAAGTGTCTTCGATGTGAGAGCGAACGGGATGGAGTTCAATGCGGGCTCTGACTACTGGATAGTCAACTTCATCGTCACCTCGCCGGATGGTTAAGGTCACTTTCGTGCCTGGTTGACCGCGAATTAACTTGACGGCATCTTCTACTTCCATTCCTTTAGTGCTTTGCCCATCAATTTTGATGATCGTGTCTTTAGACAGGATTCCAGCTTTAAAGGCGGGGGTATCTTCAATCGGGGCAACGACAACGAGTTCGCTAGTTTTTTCGTCTTTGGTAATCTGAATGCCGACCCCCGTCAGTTCTCCAGAGGTATCAATTTGCATACTCTGAAACTCTTCTGGATCCATAAATCGGGTATAGGGGTCTCCCAGCTTTTCGAGCATTTCTCGAATCGCTTTGTAGGCTTCTTCTTTGTTAGCATAAGAACGTTCTAAATAATCATTGCGAACGGTATGCCAGTCCACTTGATTGAAAGTGCCATCGACATAGGTTCGGTTAATGATTTGCCAGACTTCATCGACGAGTTCTTTGGGATTGTCTTGAAAAAAAGCTTGACTTTGGGAAAGACGAAGTCCTGCTCCTGTGACGGCAACTGCACTCAGAATAACTGCCGTCGCACCGAGAACGAGCCCGCGTTTTTGATTGACCATAAGCCGCTATTGTGTGAGACGTGGAATGGAAGCTTAATCCTAAAACTATTTCTAGTTTAGGCTTTAACTTAGGAACTTGTGCTGTGATCTTTAACTCAGTATATCCTGAACTCAAGTAGCTTAATTGAATAGCATTTTAAACTGAAAAATTTCTGATCCAACGAATCCTTACTCAGTTATAACATTTCCTATATGAATAATGAGGTGATCTAATGGCTGGCAGTCTTTTGGTAACGCCCGATTCTCTGAAAAACCGCCGACAATCCCTACGCCACCAACGGCGGTTGAAGGCTTGGCAAGGCATCTGGCGTTTTTTCGTTCTCAGTAGCACGGCTGGAGGGCTAGTCTGGACATTTTTTCTGCCCGCCTGGTTAGTGCGAGACAGTTCTCAAGTGGCGATCGCGGACAACCATTTTCTCTCAGCGCACCAAATTCGCCACCTGCTGTCAATTTCCTACCCCCAATCGCTCTGGCGCCTGCCCATTCATCGCTTGAGTGAACGGCTAAAAGAGGCTCCTCCTCTGGCTGATGCCCACATTACACGCCAACTGCTCCCCCCGCAAATTACCGTCACCGTTAGAGAACGCCAACCTGTCGCGATCGCTAGTGCTAGTCAAGGGCCGGGATTTTTGGATGCTCAAGGCGTTTGGATTCCCAAAACGTTTTATTCAGAAAATGCCCAAGATCTGCCGCCATTAGCCTTGGTTGTCTTGGGATTTGCCCCACAACACCGTTCTGACTGGTCGCAGATGTACCCGCTCATTGTGCGTTCTCCGGTCAAGATCCTAGCAGTTGATTGGCGCAATCCCAGCAATCTTATTTTAAAAACAGACTTGGGAATGGTTCACTGCGGGTCTTACAGCGAACGATTTTCCCAACAGTTGCAGGTTCTGTCCAAAATGGCCAAACTCCCTGCACGCTTGCCGCGCGATCGCGTTATTTTGATCGATCTTAGCGATCCCCTATCTCCCACACTCCAACTCAAGCCGCAACCTTCCCCTAAAAAACCTTTACCAATGTCATGACATAATAACAAAGTGTTTCTTCGCGTCCGGTTAGGTTGAATGATTGACAAGTTCTCTACTAATTTTTAGGCTTGAAGCAGAAAATGTTGCAGTACAATTAGTAAGCTATCAAACTGCCATGATTTCTCATGTTCGTGTGCTTAGACATAATGATAGGGTAAACTTGTGACTGCTAGTAGCGGCCAATTCTTAGAACAGCATTTATTAACTTATTACTTATTACAATGACCCTTAATAATGATAAGCTACCTTTTAATCATCCCAGCTTAAACAACACCGAACCTGCTGAGCCAGCGACCGCCGTGGACAATTATCACGCCCCTAGTAGCAGTAGCCTACCTTTTCCCCGAACTAACGAGACTCCAGAAACCCCTAGAGAGGAACCCAGGAGAAATCAGATCGTGCCAAGCAATGTTGCCAAGATCAAAGTCATTGGCGTTGGGGGCGGCGGGTGCAACGCAGTCAACCGCATGATAGAAAGTGGCGTGACGGGGATTGAGTTTTGGGCGATCAATACTGATGCTCAAGCACTCGCTCAATCGGCTGCTCATCAGTGCTTACAAATCGGACAAAAATTAACGCGCGGACTGGGTGCGGGAGGTAATCCTGCCATCGGACAGAAAGCGGCTGAGGAATCACGCGAGGAAATTGCTCACGCTCTAGAAAATACCGATTTGGTTTTTATTACGGCAGGAATGGGGGGTGGAACGGGGACAGGGGCGGCTCCTATCGTAGCAGAAGTCGCTAAAGAAATGGGCTGCTTGACCGTTGGCGTTGTCACTCGTCCCTTTACTTTTGAAGGGCGCAGACGGACTAGCCAAGCCGAAGAAGGGATTAGTGGTTTGCAGACACGGGTAGATACGCTCATTATCATTCCTAACAACCAACTGCTCCAAGTGATTCCCCAAGATACTCCCCTTCAGGAAGCTTTTAGAATGGCCGATGATATTCTTCGACAAGGAGTACAGGGGATCTCTGATATTATAACCATTCCAGGATTAGTTAATGTGGATTTTGCTGACGTACGGGCGGTGATGGCCGATGCGGGGTCAGCCTTGATGGGAATTGGCATTGGTTCAGGTAAATCGCGAGCGAGAGAAGGGGCTCTGGCAGCGATTTCCTCGCCTTTATTGGAGTCTTCGATTGAAGGGGCTAAGGGCGTGGTTTTTAATATTACAGGCGGACAGGATCTAACGTTACATGAAGTCAATGCTGCGGCAGAAACCATCTATGAAGTGGTCGATCCTAATGCCAATATTATTTTTGGGGCAGTGATTGATGAACGCCTGCAAGGTGAAATTAGAATTACGGTCATTGCCACTGGATTTAGTGGGGACTCACCACTTCCTCAAACCGAAAAAGTAGCCACAACGCCTAATCAACCTTCACCAGACCCCATCTCTGGAGTCCGCGAATCCGAACTTTCTAAATCGACGGGATTGGATATTCCTGAGTTCCTGCAAAAGCGGCGTTTTCCTCGACGCTAGTTTCAATAGACTTCTTGCAGAAGTCAGGCAAGAGGCAATCTGTGAAATTGTCTTTAGACAATTTCAGTCAATTATTAACGAGGAAAAAAGTAACTAATTCACTGCTTAACCTGCTCTAATATTAACTTTGACCGTTTTATATGCTCAGGAATGGGAATCGGATAATCTCCTGTAAAACAGGCTGAACAGAAACTGTTAGTGTCTTCTTGGGTCACGTCTAACATGCTTTGCCAACTTAGATAGGCAAGAGAATCCACTTCTAATTGCTGATGAATTTCTTCAACTGATTTCGTTGCGGCAATTAACTGGTCTTGGCTATCAGTATCAATACCGTAAAAGCAGGGATGGGTAACAGGTGGTGAGGAAATCCGCATATGGACTTCTTTAGCCCCCGATTCCCGCAAAGCTCTGACAATCTTGCGACTAGTGGTTCCTCGTACAATAGAGTCATCGACAATCACCACGCGCTTGCCGTTGAGAACGTCTTTGAGCGGGTTTAACTTCATGCGGATGCCCAACTCCCGCATATGTTGGGTGGGTTGAATGAAGGTGCGACCCACATAACGGTTTTTGATCAGTCCTTCTCCGTAAGGAATGCCCGACACCTGAGAAAAGCCTATCGCTGCCGGAATCCCTGAATCAGGAACGCCCATCACTAAATCGGCTTCTACGGCTGACTCCCTCGCTAGTTGTTGCCCTAGACGAACGCGATAGGTGTAAAGCGTCTCGTCATGCATGATGCTGTCAGGACGCGCAAAGTAAATCATCTCAAAAATACAGAGTTTGCGTTCGGGTTTGGCAGACCAATGGAATGAGGCTAAACCTTTCTCGGTAATCCACACCAATTCGCCAGGTTCTACATCGCGTAAATAGTCCGCCCCGATGATGTCTAGTCCACAGGTTTCGGAAGCCAGAACGTAGCGGACGGGGTTGCTGTTTAAAGCCCCAATAACTAGGGGCCGAATGCCATGAGGATCGCGGACTCCCATCAAGCCAGCAGGTGTGCCGATGACTAAACTGTAGGCTCCAGAACACATCTGAAAAGCACTAATCGCCGCTTCTAGCCAGTCTTTGCCACTATCGACCGCGATTGCGATCGCAATCGCGATCATCTCGGAATCAGTCGTCGTACTAAAGTTCCCGCCTTGCTGTTCTAATTGGTGACGCAGGCTTAAAGTATTGACAAGATTGCCATTATGCGCAAGGGCTAGCGAACCGAGACGAGTCGGCAGAACGGCAGGTTGAGCATTAGCTTTCTGACTCGATCCTGTCGTTGAATAGCGGGTGTGACCGACTGCCATTTGCCCAGTTAGTTCATTGAGAATCGTTTCTTTGAAAACTTGAGAAACCAACCCCATATCTTTGTGGAGGTGGACTTGGTTGTCGTCGAAAGTGGCTATTCCTGCTGATTCTTGACCCCGGTGTTGGAGCGCGAACAAGCCAAAATAAGTCAGTTTGGCGACTTCTTCTTCCGGGGCATAAATACCAAAAACCCCACAGGCTTCTTCGGGTTTATCAGGTAGTTGACAGAAGGGGTTAGAAGAGTCAGCGAGAGGCTGGTCAGCGTCGAGAGCGATTTCGTTGGCGGTCATGCTAGAGATAAGTTTTTAAGACGACAGTCTGGACAATCCGATGAAGAACAACGAAAGGAAAATTAATAAATTTTTAACCTTATTTTAGCAATGATTGAACGATTTTAGGTAAATCAGTCATACCAGACATCATAAAATCCTCCGCTTTGGTCAAGCAGAGGATGCCATGTTTTCAAAAAGCAACCTGGCATCGAGGTTCAGGGGTACTGACAACATTCTGAGTGATGGGGTTTTGAGTAACTGTTACCGTCCCCGCAGTGGTAAATACCGTAAAATACAATAAAACCCCCATTTTTGAAAAATGGGGATTTTATGTCAAAAAGCAACCTGGCATCGAGCTATTGTCCCGTTGGGCAACCCCAAAAGTATCGTCGCCGCTACCGAGTTTCACCGCCGAGTTCGAGATGGAATCGGCGTGGTTCCACAGCGCTAGAGACACCAGGAAGACAATGATTGAATCAAGCCCTCAAGACTGCAAGAAAGAAACCAAATTAGCTAATCCAAAGCAAACACTCGCCTGAGCCTGAAGGTCA
>JBGTNM010000423.1:0-3079 GCA_041743025.1 Microcystaceae cyanobacterium | reverse complement strand
AGCCAATAAAAGAGGATTTTGACATCAGTGGCTAGATTTAGGGCTTTTTTCTCAACTTGACGGGCTATGTTCACCTTGGTAGAGAGTTTATGCCCAATTCCTTTCAATTTTGCCTTTGCCATCCTCACTTCGAGGTCTTCTCGTCTATTGGTCGCTCTAATAGCTTGTCTCGTTAAAGAACGGCATAAATCTTCCCCAAGCTCACAGATATGCCAGACATCTCCATGACAGGGCTTTTCGCCCCCTGCCGCTTTTTGCCCTGCTCTCAAGCCTTTAGCTGCATCAGCGATGGTATATTCAGGGTTTAATCCCTGTTCACCCGCTTCTAGTAAATAGTAGCCCCATGTATTTTCGTCTCGCTGTTCGACTTCTTCCAAGAGAAAACAGCTTTGTTGACTTGGCATCTACTCCCGTTAACACGGGTCGATTTCCCTGAAAGATTTCATCAAGTAGACCGACTTCAATGGGACTTAAATCTTGAGCTTGATTGATGTTTCGAGCCTTTTCCACCGCTTCCGTCATTCGATTCTTAATTGTCCCAACACTGATGGGATAATCAAATAAATCCCGTAATAGCTCGACTACTCCTCGATAAGAACTGTGAAAAATCACAATCAGCCCTAGAATCAATTGAAATAGCCATTTTTGGGTAACGGGGAGGTGATAGATGACTTCATTATCTTTTTCTGGCTTTTCAAAGGCTAGATTTAAGGCTTTTTGAGCTTGATGCCCCTGTTGATAGAGAAACTTCCGACTGACTCCCTCTTCCTCGGCTATACTGCTTATCGGTTCTTGTCTGGTCAGAACTTTCAGGGCTAATTTCTGGCGCTGATGGGGTTCTAGACGGGCAGCGAGGGAAGGGGCTTGATTCATTCGGTTTCCTGACACATAAGCGCGGAAATTTTGGGTAATTCCCTATTATCTCCTATTTCTCTCTCTTCATCTAACGACTCAGAAAAAAGGCTCCTATCGAGAAGGAAAATTCCTTGTGGAGTGTTACCCTCGATTGAACCACGCCGTATTTGGGCTAAGTTGCGCCTTGCCATTACAGGACGGCCTGACCTAGAAACGATTGTGGCCCAGCGTCAAAAATGTTCTGAAGCTGAGCAAGTAGGGCGATGTCGCTTAAAGTGAGCGATTAGAGCGAGAAACGGGCGTGAATAGCTGGAAAACTTCTAAGCACCCTTGCAGTGGTTCTTCCCAGAGGGATTGCCCCGTGAAAGTCGGATTAAAGCCCAAGAGGGAATCGGTAAAATCTAACAAAGTAACCTGGATGAAAAACTAAGTGCAACGATTGGGCTGGGAATGGGATTGCTGTTCATTGCAGGCGGATTTGGGCTACGCCAGAGCGACCTACATGAGCAGACAACGCTCAAAGAAGCCCAGGGCGTAGTTGTCGATCGCGTTAGCCGTCGTGAGCGCGACCAGACCAACAACCAAGAAAAAGTGACCTATGCGCCAGTAATCGAGTTTCTGGTGAATGGCGAGCGCACCCGGTTTACAGGTAAGTATGAGTCCTACCGCTCCAGCCCTGGGAACAAAGTAGTGGTGCGCTATGCACCCAACCGACCATTGCCTACGGCGCGGGTGGTAGACCCGTTAGAAGGCCCGACAGCCTGGGCCATGTTGGGCCTGGGTGGGTTGTCTGTAATGTTTAGTCTTGGTAGGCTATTGCCGCTCCGCCTCCGCCCATGGTACTCCCATAAGCAACCCTAGCACTCTAGAGTCACTGTATCGCCATCGCCGACAGAAATCACTTGTGCTGCTAGAGTCGGAGCAGCCAAAGAAATTAATAGACACAGCCCGATGAGCAATTCCTTCATGGTTATGGTCGTGGGTGACATTCCTAGAATTCTTTAAAATCCAGAAAAAATTAGGAGTGCGATCGCTGACTAATCAAAGGCGAGTGCCTATTTTTTCCCAGGCCATTTTGAATTGAATCCTCGTTAGGTAAGCCTTTCAGTTGTCACATGGCATTTGATAGCAGCTTCGCTACCTTTTCCCTTTTTGGGACGAGAATGGAGGCATCTCAACCGAGGTTATGATGGACATAATAAAAATAAAGAGAAGCGAAAAAATTCATGGTTACTGGTCAAGCCCAGCGATTTCCCATCCGATTCGACAAGTGGTATGAAGCTTTGTCGAGTTCGTTGCTCTTACCCCCGACAGATTCCTACGTCGAGGTAGACAGCGAGTGGGTTCGGGTTCGGATGGGTTGGGCGTTCCAAGCGCAAATTCCCAGAGCCGCCGTTATCTCCGTCACCGCAACGGGCCAGAACCCTCTGAGTCGGGGAGTACATGGTTTTGCTGGTCGATGGCTAGTCAACGGCTCAGGACAAGGCATCGTGACTATCGCTCTCCAACCAACCCAGCGCGGTTATGTTGTCGGTTTCCCCGTCCGTTTGAGGCAACTCCTGGTAAGTGTGACAGAACCGAGTGCGCTAGGCGTTTTACTCAGGAACTCTACCTAGTCATACCTTAACAGCTAAAACCGCTTCTTGATCTGATGAATCAGTCATGGAGAAAATTCTCGATGTTACCTTAGAGGAAATCAATCTCTCAAACCAGGAGAAAGCGTCAATCTTCTCAACTTCGGGACATTTTATCTGAGATTTGAAGCACATGAAAATAAGACATTAAACAAGGCAATTGAAACCTGTAATAATTCTAATGATGTTGTTGTCCTGGCCAAGGCTCATGGTTTTCAGCTTTCAGAGGCGGATTTACAAGCCGCAGCAGAAGCAGCAGAAAAGATTGAGGGTTTTAGTTTAGAAAGGGTTTGGTTTAAGAGTTTGGGGCTATTAGTGGGACTTAAACAAAATTCAGTCGAGAGTAGCCCAGGCACCATCAAAAGTTTACAAGTTTAGGGATTGAATAGATAGATCCTTCAAGGTAATCGGGCGTGGTTCAAAAAAGGGGTTTTTTGGGTAACACAAGCAGACTAAATTGAGCCATTGTTTGACGATGACTTATAGAACAAAGTTACTAAATTTCAACTCACTTCTTAAGCTCGTTGAAACCGCTCAAAGCCCAATAATTCAAGCCAATGAGGATGTTGTTGACCCGTCATCAGTTCAGT
>JBGTNM010000422.1:0-8199 GCA_041743025.1 Microcystaceae cyanobacterium | reverse complement strand
GCAAAGAGCAACTTTCCGATGCTCAAAGTCAAAACGCATTACGTCTCCACACCGAAGCATCTCACCTAGCCATTCCCCCAAAATACCTTGCGCTATGGTGCTTACAACCTTCTGCTTGTGGTGGCGGACATACAACCTTATCAAATGGAAAATATTTCATCGAGTCTATGTTGACGGAACAGGAACGGCAACAGCTGAGGCAATATTGCTATAAGTTTATCTCAAGCGATCGCACTCTCAAATATACTGGATCGATTCTTCAATTGCTTGATTCTGGTGAGATACGTCTTCGGTTTAGTTACAATTGCTTACTGTACGGTCATCCTTCTCCAGATATTAACGCTCAACCGATCACATCTGACCTTTTTGTAAAAAGTATTTGCGAGCGTTTCCACCAATTTTTTGAAGATCATCATATTGCTATTAAAATGGAAAAAAACTCACTGCTACTTTGGGATAATAACTTGCTGCATTCTCGCACGGAGTATATAGATCCAAACCGCCATCTCTTGAGAATTTGGCTTATTTAATGGGATCTCCCGACATCATGGGGTAAAATGTTCGTGTGTGTATGTTACAAATTTTAAGAAGATGGGTTACGACGGATTTATGATTTCTAGTTGAGTTTGAAAGCTTACTGCCGTCTAACCCATCCTACACCCATTCATCTCTATTTTATTATCACCACAAGTACGGGAGAGCCGTTTAAGTTCTATTTCTATTACATCACAGAATCAGGAAAATGAGCCATTAAAACTGGTAAAATTGGGCAGGGTGTTTTGTCTTGCAAATTACCAGTTTTATCTCCACGAAAGAGGTTCCAACGAAACGCCCCGAGTTTCGCTGCTGAGATCCATAATAATCGTTTTGCTCGTGTCATTGCCACATAAAGCAAGCGATATTCTTCAGCTTTTTTGAGTTGTTCAGCTTCTTTCCATGCTTCAATCGGTTGAGGAATTTTTATCGCTGTATCAGGACGAACATATTGACTGTGAACCGCTTCACGAATTTGAGCGCGTGCCACTTCTGCTAAGGTAAAATCTCCTAAGAATTTTGCTGAAGTGGGAACCCGAAGTTTACCAGGAATAATATCTGCGTGAAGAAAAGGCAAAAAGACATAATCCCAATCTAATCCCTTAGCTTTATGCATCGTAATAATCGTGAGTTGATTGGGGAATGTATAGCGGTCATCACTATCTTCTTCTACGCCTTCAAACCGTTCAGAATTGACAATTTCGTTGAGAGCTACAATCGTAGTTTTAAGAGAACTATTGCCCGTCGTTTGTTGGTTAATGCGGTCAGAAAGTTTTTGCACAGTTGCTAATTCTGAACCCGTATATTTTAAGGTCATGCCCAGAAAAGGAATGAGTTGATAGTGAGGTAAGTTAAATCTAGCTTGCAGGAGACTACAACAATAACGTCGCGCTTGAACAACCTGAGATTTTTGCTCAAATGTTAAAGAAGTAGGATAAAGAAATTGTTCAGGGTAAGTCGCTAGTGCATTTAAATCTTGAGCAGCAATTAAATTGCGTTTTTCTAGCACTTCCAAGGCTGCTTTTAAGTAATCGCTAGAGTGAGGTCGATCAATAAATTGTAAGAAGTTGAGAATTTCTTTAGGAATTTGAGAAAAGCGATCACTTTCACTAACTTCATAAACTTTAATCTGATGATCTTGTTGTAAAAATGCCAATTGTTCTGCTAAAAATCGACCTTGACGGTTTTCTCTAACTAAAATAGCCGCCGTGCGCTCGCGATCTTCAGAAAATAATTGAACTACGCGCTGGCCGATGAGGTTGACCGTTTGAAAAATATCATCGGGTTGATAAATTTCCAATCCCTTGCCTGTCGGACTAGGATTAGCTTCCGGTTGAGGGTCACTCTCATCTACTGGACGAATATTTTGCACGCGAAAAGGGGTTTTAAACTGAATACTTTCTGATGCAGCGTGATGGTTCGCTTGCCATTGTTGATTCACCCATTTTAAGACCAAATTAGCTGCCTCAAGAATAATCGGACTACTGCGTCCAGCGCGATCCATCGTTGCCAATTTATCCTGAGATTGGCAGACTTCACAAAACCAATTAAAATAGACGGGATCGGCCGGGGTAAAAGTAGAATTAATGGCTTGATTGGGATCGCCAACTCGTATTAAGTTCGGTGGTAAATCAGGTCGGCCAGGAACGAGAGCCAAAAGTGAAATTAATCGTTCTTGCAATGGACTAGAATCTTGCGCCTCATCCTCAAAAACAGCAAAAACTTGTTGTTGCCAAAGCCGACAGATTGCTTCATTTTTCAAGACACGCAAAGCGGCTAAAATCATATCATCATAATCAATCAAATCTCTAGCTCGCATTAATTGCTCGTAGCGTTCATAAAGTCCCGCCGCGATCGCTAAAATATCATAAGCATCCGTAGTAGTTAAGCTCAACTCTCTTACCTGCTGCGGCAAGAGTCCTGAACTTTTAGCTTCTCGAATGATAGTATGAGCTAGACTGGGCAATATTTCTGTTCGTAGCACTGATTGACGGCGTAAGCGTTCCGTCTCCTCCCCATCGAATTGCAATCCTTCTAACAACCCTTGATACTGTTTGGGGTTGTCGCTAATCCACTGTTCAACACAGGTACGAGTAATCCGGTGGCTAGGAGTAGGAATAATGACAGTAGAAGCTTCTAAATTGAGTCCAGAAAGGTCAGCATGACGACCAGCAATGTTGAGAGCAAGTCCGTGTAACGTCTGTACCGTGAATCCCGTTTGAGGAAGTTGTAATTCCCGCAGGCGTTGCTTAATTTTAGTTTTAATGGCAGCAGCAGCAGAACGGGTGTAAGTGACGATGACAAGCTGCTGGCGAGTCAGATGAAGTTGATGGCGTGCGATGGCAATTGCAGCAGCGACTGAAAGGCTATAAGATTTTCCGGCCCCAGGAACGGCAGATATCGCCATTTGTCCTTCTTGCCAGTCTGCTAACTGGCGTTGTCCGGATCGCAAACTGTCCCGCAGGCGTTGCAGTTGTTCGCTAAGTGTGGGTTCGTCGGTCATTAGTCAAATAAGGGCAACCTAAATCCCGTAATTTTTCGCTAGTCTATAACTATAGTAGAAATATTTTGGAGGATTGTATGATTTTTATTAATCCTAAAATTGATTTTGCCTTTAAAAAAATTTTTGGTTCGGAACAAAGTAAGGATATTTTAATTAGTTTTTTAAATGCTATCCTCTATGATAGCAATCCTACCATTGAAGATTTGGAAGTTCTCAATCCTTATCTTGCGCCGCGAATTCGGGGAGTTAAAGATACTTATTTAGATGTCAAAGCTAAAATTACAGGCAATAAAACAGTCATTATTGAAATGCAGGTACTCAATGTTGAAGGGTTTGAAAAACGTATTCTTTATAATGCGGCTAAAACTTATTCTATACAACTTAATGTTGGAGAAGACTATTCGCTTTTAAATCCGGTGATTGCTTTGACTATTACCGATTTTGAGATGTTTCCTCATCTGGATAAATTGATTTCCCGTTTTATTTTAAAAGAGAAAGATTATTTGATTGATTATTCTGTTTTTGATCTTGAATTAGTATTTGTCGAATTACCTAAATTCAAGAAAGATTTAGAATCACTAGAAACGTTAATGGATAAATGGCTTTATTTTCTGAAAACAGCCAGAAGCCTACAAGAAATTCCTGCAAAAATAGGAACTATACCCGAAATAAAAAAAGCTTTTGAGATTGCCAATCAAGCGAATTTGACACCAGAAGAATTGGAGGATTTAGAAAAAAGTGAAATATTTATTCATGACCAACGTAATGCTATCAAAAAAGCCTTAAGACAAGGTCTTGAGCAGGGAATTCAAGAAGGTATTCAAGAAGGTATTCAACAAGGTATTCAACAAGGTATTCAACAAGGAATGCAAGAAGCCAGAACCGAAATTGCTAGACAACTATTAGGAACTTTAGATGAAGAAATCATTAGTCAAAAAACTGGCTTGAGTCTTGAAGAAATTGAAATCCTAAAAGATTTATAACTGAAATACTGCTGCTCTCATCTAACGCAACAACAATAAAAGTGCTTGCATGACTCCCACAATAAATCCTAAAACGCCGCCTAAATTGACAATGCCTTGCAATTCACTTTTGACAATACCTTGAATTGCTAACTCCAGGTCTTGGGGAGAAGTAACTTTAACGCGATCAACAATCACTTGATCGATTGATAATATAGGAATTGCTTGAGCCACAATTTTTTCTAAATCTTCCTCCAAATACCGCTCCAAAATCAATGCTAACTCTTGACTGATAACTTCCAAAGAGGTATTAACTGCCACTGAAGATTGAAGGCGACTGACAATGACCACAGCAATTTGCTCCCAATCAACAGAACGTCCAAACTCTTGAATAAATTGGGTGCCACTTTCTTGAATATAAGCTCGAACCGTTTCGCGAGTCGTTTTACGAAATTGCCGTACTGTCGAAACAGGTAAATTTTGCAAGGATAGGTTCTTCAACCAATCCCGCAAACGAGAACGCACTTCTAAAGAGAGAATTAACTCTTGAAGGCGAGTATTAGCAACTTCTTTCTCATCTAAGAAAAAAGTTCGCAAGCGAACCAAAGCATTACGTAACCCAAATAAATTGGCGACAACCCAATATGTGCCACTGGTTTTTTCTCGAAACCCTTCATCGATGACTTGAACATTGCGATCGCTTAAGAAATCAATTAATGTTTGTCGCAAAACATCAGGCGGTAAAACAGTTTCCAATAGCCAATCAGCAAACTGTCGAGATTGGACATCATTAAGGCGAAATTCTAATAAAATTTGCTCGAAAATGTTATTAATCTGCGCTTCTAAAAAATCCTCCCGACGGGCTAAAGCTTTGAGCAGACGAGGAAGAGATTCTCCAAAGAGATCCCGCAAGATATCAGCGAGGATTTTCGCCGTTTTTTGCTTTTTATCAGCGTGAACCTGTTTTAAGGACAAATTCAACAACCAGAGAATCGCCGACTGTATCCGTTCTGTTTTGAGGAGGCGGCGGGCCAGGTTTTGCAGTTCTTCTGGAGTCAGTAACGACCCCATGATCGTATCGGAAACGCGCTTGGCCAGGCGTTCTTGATTGCGGGGAATGAGTCCGGGAGTAAAGGGAAGGCGACGCTTGCCGATGTAAAGGGGATTATAAGGGCGAAATAGCATTTTAATGGCGATATCATTGGTGAAATAGCCAATAATTGCCCCAGCGATCGGTGGAATGAGAAGGGTAGTTAAAAGTGTTGAATCCAAGGCAGTCATTCAATTAACAGTTCACTTTTAGCGATTGATCGCTTCTTAGGGTGATTAACGGCAGAGCGATGGAAGATCCTATCTACCATTATGGGTTACAAGACAAGGACTTGAGGCGTGGAAATGATTAATCTTTAAAATAACACGTAGTTCTTAATGAGAACTTCATCTTTGTTGAAGGCGGTTACGTAATAGTCAAAAACCGCGAGTGCAAGTGATTTCGATCACAGATTTTTTGAGAAATATTTTTTATAAATTAATTATGATTTAAAAATATTGGCTTTCTTTTAACCGTTGTTTTTGTTAATTGATTAAAAAAAACGAGATTGGATTTTGACCCTCATGAAAACCCGAAGGCAGATCAACTTACAGGTCTGGAGCATTTTGAAGACAACAGCCACCCTGCCGCCAAAAACTCACGAAGTCAGAGGAAACCTCGCCTTGCAAAGGCGAGGTTTCTCTGAGCGTCGCAGCGATTGCGGCATGACCCTGATAGAACTAGCGGCAGTTTCTGCCGTCATCGGGCTTTTAGCCGTTACTGGCTTTCCCAGTTTTATCACCCTTCACAATAACCAAAAACTCAAATCAGCCGCCGATCGCTTGCAATCTGCCCTACTCGACGCAAAACACCAATCCCGCCGTCTCAGCCGGAAATGTACTTTGAGTTTTGTTACCAATGCCAGTACCGGGATCAGCGAGATCAAAAGCACTCAACCAGGGTGTCTAGCAGGCAGTGAAACACAATTTCCGCCTGGAGTCGTCCTCACGACAGACATGACCAATTTAACCTTTTCTTTTCGTGGAATTCCTGATCGTACGGGCGCAATCTCCCTTTCACTGCCAAAATTAGCCAGTGAAACGCGATGTGTTGAAATTGTGGCAGAGTTGGGGCTGATCAAACAAGGAATTATGAAAAACGCTAGTTGTAACCTAATCCATTAAGTTAAGGAGAGAAAAGCTCGTGCTTCGTCGCCATCTCAATAGTTTCTCATTATCAGCCCAATCTCACGGTTACAGTCTCGTCGAATTATTAGTAGCAGCCTCGCTGAGCGTCATCGTTGTTGGAGCGACTGGGTTCGGGTTGCAAGCCAGTTTGCAAGCCAATCAAAAAGCCAGTGCCAACAGTACGACCCTCGGACGGCTCAATCAAGTCAATGAGTTTATGTCAGATGAAATTCGTGCCGCCATTAAGGTTGAGTTGGATGCTGCCTATGCCATTGACAACAAATCTCCCAGCTTTCAAGCGAACCTCCCTTTACCCAAAAACCAGATCGTCCCCGTTTTAGCTCTCCAAATGCCTGGGGTGTTTCAGCGCATCATTTACTACGTCGGCCAGCCTAGTAGCGATCGCTTAGGGCCAAAAGTCCTCTACCGTTGGGGCCCGATGTTTGACGGGAGCGGTGACTACAAAGCCGATCAAGTCGAAAATCCTAACGTTTGGACTCACACCCCCTTAGCCGATCTACTGGCCACAGCAGTCATTGCCAACCCAGGCTGTCCTTCTAGCGACTGGCAAGCCAATCCACCTGTGAATGCGCCTGGTTTTTATACCTGCGTCAATTCGACGAATGCCCGACTGGTAGAGTTGAATATGACAGCGTCCGTCACGCGAGTTACAGGCAGTCCCATTACCAAGTCAATGAAAACGATGGTTTTCGTCCGCTCGGAGGAAAAAGAAGGCGGTGGTGGCAATACGCCCAAATTCAGCATTAGTGGTAAAAAGCTTACCCTAGACGAGCCTGCCAACGTTCGCTTTGAGGTGTTGGGTGGTTCGATTACCTGCGGTGCAGGCGGACAGAACGTTCCTGTCACCACCAAGCTGTTTCTCAACGACAACAGCACTGCCGAAACCTGGGACGCCAGCCAGCCGTTGATGAAACCGGCACTGCCCAAAGGAACGTCTGTTGAGGTCGAATCTCAAGCTAAAGGGCCGACGGCATCAGGCTCTTGTGCGTCACACGATCTTAAAGCCAACAGCACGACCAATTCGCCGCTCTTGCAAGTTTTGGTAGACGGCGATCCGGTTCCCGATATTACTCCCTTTGACAATCAAGCCACCATCGATACCTTTTTGAGGAATTACATCCAAGACGGCAAAATTAAATTAGCCAACAATCAGGCGATTTATCTATTTGAATTGGGAACGACCGATTCCAACTCCACTGCGTTCGATCTGCAAGATAATGTTGTCTTAGCCACGATTGAATCTCCCTACTAACAGATAGCTGCCAGGGGGAGAGGTGGCAAAATCAAGTCCCTTCTCTCTAGCTGGCACAATGAATAACTTGCTAACTGTTTCTGGACTGGGTTCGTGGATAGCGCGATCGGGGTCTGCTGTCTTGCTTCTGGGACGCGCCTTATGGTTTTTGTTTACCCGAAAACCCGACTGGAAGAACATTCAAAATCAAATGATGGCGGTCGGCCCGGCTTCGCTCATTATTGCCTTAATTACGGCGGCGTTGATTGGAGCGATCTTTACGATTCAAGTAGCGCGGGAGTTTTTGGCGTTGGGGGCTGGCAGCACGGTCGGCGGAATTTTGGCGATCGCATTAGGTCGAGAACTCTGTCCGATTATGATGGCAGTGGTTGTAGCGGGGCGAGTGGGGTCGGCATTTGCGGCTGAAATTGGCACGATGCGCGTAACTGAGCAAATTGACGCGCTCTATATGCTGAGAACCGATCCGGTGGAATATTTGGTTGTTCCCCGCCTGGTGGCTTGTTGCGTCATGCTTCCTGCGTTGACTATCTTGGCTCTATTTGCCGGTCTTTCGGCGGGGTTAATCTTGGCCCAGGGCCTCTATGGCATTGCCTATATCGTGTTTCTCGATTCTATTAGAACTTTCCTGTCGGTTGTGGATATCGCCAGTGGCCCGCTTAAAGGGGTAGTTTTTGGCGCATTAATTGCTATTATTGGCTGTAATTGGGGAT
>JBGTNM010000421.1:0-1565 GCA_041743025.1 Microcystaceae cyanobacterium | reverse complement strand
GAGCGCATTATCAAGATCGTGTAGCCGGCATGGATATTTTCCTGGCCTTATGTCATCAAGCCCAAGCAGAAAATTTAAGTATTTTCTGTGTCGGCTCGCAAACAGAAATTCTTTCCAGAATGCAAAAAAGGTTAGAGCAGGAATTTCCCAAGCTGAAAATAGCAGCAATGGAACCTTTACCATTTCGTCCTCTAACTGAAACTGAAGACGAAGCTTTGATTAATAAAATTAACTCCAGTGGTGCTGGCATTGTATTAGTATCTTTAGGATGTCCAAAACAAGAGAATTGGATGGCTCAGCATAAGGGTAAAATTCAGGCTGTGATGATTGGATTGGGCGGAGTTTTCCCAGTTTACGCAGGTATCCAAAAACGTGCCCCACGAATAATTAGAGACTTAGGAATGGAATGGCTTTATCGATGGATTCAGGAACCGCGACGACTCTGGCATCGTTATGCTACAACAATTCCACCATTCATCTGGTTGGCAACAAAACAACTACTATCATCAAGCCGCCTAGTAGGGGTTTTCCTTGGGACTAATGAATAAAGAACATGTAATGTAGAATGTAGTAATTTTGTCTAAAGCACGAGTAAAGTTTTTATTTGTGGGTAATGTACTAACGTGTAAACTACGCAGAGGCCATTGTTTAGCAGTAATAAAAGAAAATTTGAATCATAGTATTTAACTAAATCAAATTTGTAGGACATGAACAAATGAACAATTTTATAGTAGCCTTTTTAGTTGCTCTACTTCCATCTAAATTGAAAATTTTAGTTTTAAAAATGATGGGTCATGAAATTGGAAAAAATGTTTACATTGGGATGTCAATATTGAATGTTGAAAAAATAACTTTAAAAGATGGTGTTAAAATTAAAAGCTTCAACTATTTAAAAAGTCTCTATCATCTAACTATGATGGAAAAATCAGCTATTGATGGCTGGCTTAATTGGTTTACTGCTTCAAAAAAACATAATTATGGTCAAGAAGGTTTTGGATGCATAACAATTGGTGAGAGAAGTCGTATACTCAGTAGGCATTACTTAGACCTTCAAGAGCAAATAATGATAGGTAAAAATTGCTTGATAGCTGGTAGCAATTCCACCTTTTATACTCATACCGTAGTTGCAGATCCTTTTCATAGACAAACTAACAAACCAATTATTATTGGTGATTATTGTTATATTGCTAGTCATTGTATAGTTTTACCTGGTGCGGCGGTAGGATCATTTACGTTAGTTGGTGCTGGTTCTGTAATTACGAAAAATTTCTTAGATAAAAATTATGTTTTAATTGCAGGGAATCCAGCAAGTGTGAAAAAAAGCTACCCCAAAGATGCAAAGTTTTTTACAAATAATGTTAAATCGCATGAAGCCAAGTTAGAAAAGGCTGAAGTTCCTCTCAACATATAAAATAGATATCTTTGCAGACCAGTCTAATTAAGTTTAAATCACTTAATGGATTTTATAGATTTGCAGATTTGGTTGAGAGCATAACTATAATTAAACTTGACTAATTTATTGTCAGCTATGTTTATGAGTTAATATTGTTAATGAAATCACCAAA
>JBGTNM010000420.1:0-43970 GCA_041743025.1 Microcystaceae cyanobacterium | reverse complement strand
CTCTAGGTTAGCCAGTACGGAAGGGCAATCAGAAACCCCGCCTACCATTGCTAGCAGGAGTAAAATAGATTTCCCATTCAACACAAATTGTTCCTCACACCTAAGTTTTTGAGAATAGGAATATTTTTTGTCTTTTATACTAGCTTAGGTTTGGGTATCTAATTGATTTTTGTTTCTTTTAGGTCACAAAATTTAACAAAGGTTGCGCTCGCTTTCAAACTTACGTTTTATCGACATTCCGGCGATCTGTCCTATCAGCAATCTATCAGCACCCCGGTTGGACAGACTCTTAGCTGCTGTAGAAGGTTAAATTGAAAGCCTTCATAGATATTCTCGATAACGTCATTAGGGTCATCAAACACCCCTGTCTCCTGTCCTTGAAGATGGTCAGGCATTGGAGATAGAGCAACTCGAATCATCTCTGGTGTGGGGGACTGCTGGTTAAGGGGTAAATTAATACTTGCTTGTTTTAATAACTCCAGCGCAAAATTGAAACTTTGGGCGCTGCTATAGCGATCGCTGAAATCTCCTGAATTTCCCCCAGAATTAGTTCCTCCTGCTTCTAATTGCTCACTCGCTGGTGCAATACTGACAGAACAGTATTTGCTCACTAACTTTGCTTTTTCTTGGGAACCTCGTCCGTGAACTCCAACCACTCGACCATTGGAGTCAAAAACAGGGCCGCCGCTCATGCCAGGACGAGTTACGTCTGTATAAAAAATGCTATAGCCATTGGGATTAGGAGAAGTGATTGCCTGAACTGGCCCCCAGGCTAAACGCCTTTGTCGGCGAGCTTCTTTGCCGCGACATCTACCAGGATCGATGGGATCTTGTTCTTTTTCTGGATCGGGCCAGCCGGAAAGGTAAACGGTGTCTCCAGGTTTAACTGCGCTAGCATCTCCTGAAGAAGCAACTGGATAGTTTTTGTCACTCTCAAAACTAATAATAGCGAGATCGAGTCCGTCAATACGACGCTCAGCATTCATACAGCCAAATCTGATCAAAGCTTGTTCTCGTGCAGTTCCCCTTAAAGGACAGCCCCGGCGGTCATTAATTTGTTTTACTGGATAAAGTTTGTCATCGCTAGTCGTCCAAATCCCATAGCTGATATTCTCTTCCAAAAGATCGGTAGCAAAGTTATGGGTAACTGTCAAAACATAGTAAGCATATCGTTGTTTAGTCCCCGTTTTTTTCGCGATGATGACTCCAGAACCTGGATGCCATTCTCCATAGGGATCACCTGAATAAGGATTGTTGCGATTTCTCTCTATTGCTTCGATATATTCAGGGGTCAATCCAGGGGCAATCAGAACAGTCGTTTGACGAGCAATAGAATTAATTTCTTCTGGCGAGAGTCTAGCCCAAGCTGGCGTAGCAACTAAGAAGCTTAGCAAGATTCCGCCAAGAGACTTGAGGGCTAACTGTCGTGACAACCTATCCATACTCAATCTCCTTAAGAAAAATAGAGAAGATTCGATTAGAGTCGCAGAAACGTTTCAATGGGAATTGCCCAGCTATAGTGAATCATTTGTTGTCGCATTGCCTCAGAAGGTGAAGAACCATCCTTAAAAACGTAGGGATTGCCCCAGAGAGGATATTTAGTCATCCCGTTAATACCAATCACTTCACCCCGACGATTTAAGAGCGGGCCGCCACTCATGCCCCATTCAATTTGATTAGTGTAGCCGCTTTGATAACCTCCAACGAAAGCTTGCTCCATCAGCAGGGAAATTTTGCCTGTGGTAACGACAAATCCTTTTGAGCGAGATGTTTCAGTCTCTATCGGAAATCCAGCCGCAAACACTTCATCTCCAACGGTTAGTGACGAAGTTGTTCCCAAAGATGCTACAGCATAGTGATTAGGGCTGCGAAACTGTAATACCCCTAAATCGTTGTCACCAAACTTAACTGACCAATTCACAGCAGCAGGATAAATTTTGCCATCGGCAGTCTGAATGTGATATTGACTGCTGGAATTGACAACGTGTTCGTTAGTCAAGACGGTATAAGTCTCTCCTTGCCTTTGAACGAGAATCCCTGACCCCCGCCTTTTTTCTGAGAAAACCCGAACGGTGATGGCTTTAGCTAGACGATGCAGTTGCTCACTTGAAAGTTGGCTGGATGAAGTTTTTTGCGCCAAAACTTGAGCAGGAAATGCCTGGACTGGCAAGGCGCTACTAATAGATTCTGAAACAATAACTCGTAGAGCCAGCTTAGCTAACAACAAACTACTGACACAAGCAACGAGAAAATTTAAACGCATAATGAAATAAGAAAAAACTTCCAGGACGACAAATATGGCAAAAAGCCCTGATTAACAGCATAGCGAAATTGCTCGACTGGAAGTTTCTCAAAGGAAGCTATGAGTAGCTCAAAATTACGGCCACTCTCCACTGCTAGATGGATTCTGAGGCTGGCTTGGCTGTACTTCTGTAGATGGTGAAGGACTAGATTCGGGAGTGGAAGAGGCTGTATTCTCTACTGGGATTTTGTTAAGTAACGCTTCTACACTGACATAGCGACCACTATCTCCGGTTTCCCAGAGAGGCCCCTCACCAGAAGCAAAATTTTTAAGTGTGAATAGATCTTCTAATTTTTCAGTGGCATTTTCTCCAGGCTTGAGCGTATATAGCACTGTACTCTCGTTGCAAGGAGTCCTGGTGCTACCGACAACGCAGATGACGGGTTCACGGTTCACAATACCAGTGGTCAGGTAATCCAGTGCACCTATGCGGGCAAAGCGTTGGAATCGTTTCGCCACCTCTTCACAGCGTACCTGGGGTGGATAGCCAGAGCCGCTAAAGTGACGAGAGTACCAGCGAATGAGGGGTTTATTTCCCAGAGGGGTTATGGCATAAGTTGTGTAATATCCAGCACTACGACTAAACTCACACTTGTAGGTATAGTCGTTGAGTTGTGCTAAACTAGGAGGCTGAATACTAGCCGTAATGCCAAGGGCGATCGCGCCTACAACTAGAGTTCTTGTAATAGATTGAGGTTGCATAGAAATTTTCCTCTTAAACTTCTCCCAAGATACACGCACCTCCAGTTCTATGTCAGCCCCAAACAACATAGAACTTTACAATATTAAAAAATCTTAACAAGTATAAATAGAGGGAGAAAAATAGAAAAAAGTAGTAGTGGATGCCAACCCCAGGGCAAACGCATCTAATTTTGCTTGACGGATGTATCTTAATGTGTATTTCATCCAAAGAAAGCGATCGCCAACAACCCAAAATGGACTCCCCATCTAAAATCAGTTACACAAATTCAAGAAAAGCTAGTATACTTTGCCATGATGCTTGAGATCATCGGGTAACAGGGAGAATTAGTCAGAGCCAGTAGCCCACCCGAAAAGATCTAGAATAAAATAAGCTTTACTAATTGGTTTGGCAATGGAAGTTTTAAAACTTACGACGATGGTGGATGAATCGGGATATTTGCATCTGAATATTCCCACGCAGTTAGCAGCAACGGAGGTGAATGTTGTAGTTGTTGTGAATCCAGTTGCGCTAGACGGAAAGCAGCAACCCAGCTATGATTTCTCTGACTTGGTTGGACGGTTGACATGGCAGGGAGATGCAGTAGCCACACAAAGGACTCTACGGGATGAGTGGTAATCGCTATGTGCTAGATACGAATGCTATTGTAGCCCTGCTTCAAGGAAATTCTCAACTCATTCAATTACTGCAAAATGCTGATTGGATCGGAGTTTCAGTCATTAGTGAAATTGAATTTCTGGTGTTTTCTGGTCTGAGTCAAGATGATCGCCAGCTTTTTCAGCAGTTTCTTCAGCGAGTCGAGGTTGTTGGCTTGACAAAGGAATGGGTAAATATTAAACTTTTCCAAAACGGCGATCGCGTTGTTGATAAGCTAAGATTGCACGTTCAAATTCAACTCGTTTAAAATCTGGCCAGAGAGTATCTGTTACATAAATTTCAGTATAAGCCAGTTGCCATAATAAAAAATTGCTTAAACGCATTTCTCCACTGGTACGAATTAGTAAATCTGGATCGGAAAGTTCACAAGTATCTAGATACTGTTCAAACAAATTAGCTTCTATTTCTTCTGGTTGAATTTTACCTAACTTAACATCATAAGCTAACTGGCGACAAGCGCGAACAATCTCGTTGCGTCCCCCATAATTAATAGCCACATTTAAAATAACAGCTTGATTATTTTGAGTTGCTAGCATTGCTGTGTTCGCGATAGCTTGCAAAGAATCAGGAAGGCCATTTAATTCACCAATAAATCGAATCCGAACGCCTTCTTGTTGCATTTCTTCTAACTCTGATACCAAAAGTTGTTTAAATAACCTCATCAAAAACTCAATTTCTCCTTGAGGGCGATTCCAGTTTTCAGTCGAGAAAGCATAAACTGTCAAAATTTTGATGCCCCAATCTTTACAACATCTAATAATTTCTTTGAGTGTTTTTGCTCCTTCCTGGTGTCCCACAAATCGCGGTAAACTACGCCGTTTTGCCCAGCGTCCATTGCCATCCATAATGACAGCAACGTGCTTAGGAATGGCTATAGTAGGGTGGGCAATACCCACCTCACGAATTAAAGTCGTTTTAGAAGCTGCATTGATCATTAGTCATTTCCTCATTCTTTTCTTGATATTTTTTATGCCTTTGTGTCTTGGTGGTTAAGCTCACTATAATGGCGATCTCCTCAAAATTTGCTCTAAATAATTAGTACTTAACCTTGTATTCCAACGCATCATGCTAGCCAAAACGTAAACAAAAGTGTAGATTAATTCTAATTTATTTAGCCAACTCCATTTTTTCCAGTTCAACACTTTCATTAAATGAAAAAAAGTATTGAATAAGCTTGCTTTATTTTGTGTCGTATCAACTCGCTTTGCTTTGTCAAAACCAATTAAACGTCTTATTATATTCTTGAAGCTAGGAAAATAGAGATTAGGAAATAACCACCTACCAAATCCCAAAAATTTAGTCATGTGATTGATTTCGTCTTGAACTAATTCTGCAAAAACTTTTTGGAGTTCTCCTGTGGTATGGGACATCAACCATAGATAAAGACAAACTGCGCTATATTCTGTGATAACTCGATGGAATCCATGATGATATAAAGCTTGATAAGGATCGCTACTAGGTTCATATGGCCTGACTTTAGGCGGCTGAGAAATAAACTTCTTACCCGTTAACTGTTGATAAACCTTCTTCAAAGCTGGGGCGTGCTGCCGTTCTTCTTTCTCCCACAATCCTATTTCTAAAAGTTTGCCAGTCGTATCAACTTTTCCACCGACAAATCTGGCCATTGCTGGATGAATACTTTCTAGATATTGGCGACTGGTTTGGGTGTATCCCCGAATAGGAATTTCTGTATTGATCGTGCCGGTGAGAATGTCTAAAAAAATCTCTAACTTAATGCCAATAATTTGCTTATCTTCAATCTCATGCCATTGAATTGCCTGCCAAGAACGCGGTTGAGGATGCTCAAATTGATGAGTTAAGTCTTGTAAGCAATCGCTTAGTTTTTCTGAACACAGATAATAATTGACTAGCTGATTGATGCGAATGGGAGTTTGAATAAAATTCAACACAGAAAAAACTTTATCGCTATTAGTGATAGGTGAATAACTAACCATCTTTATGATTTCCAAAGGGGATAACAATAGTTTATCTAGATAATTAAATGATGTCAGCAGGAAAAAGTCGGAATCTTTAAAGACGGAAAAGTCGGAAAAAGTCATTTCGATTTTGGATTTTGGCTAAAAGTGTTAAGCTTGTAAAAAAAATAAAAAGTATTATGAATACATCTCAACAATGGTACATTGTTAAAACCCAAACAGGTCACTGCCAGGTTCTAGCCGTAGATAGCGATCGCCCGCCGCCAGAACAGGAAACTTGGGGCCCTTTTGAGTCGCAAGCAGATGCTGTTGCTCGTCGAGTTGGACTCATTCGAGCCGGTAAATGCCAGCCAATTTAGTTTCAAAAAAGGTGTGGGTGTAATACGATAAGAAGAATTATGTGCGTGTATTTCCTCGACCCTCATGACTGCTCGTATACTCGTGGTTGAAGATGAAGTGAAACTAGCTCAATTTATCGAATTAGAGCTAAAATATGAAGGTTATGAAGTCATCGTTGCCAATGAAGGACTGTCAGGCTTGACAGCAGCCAGAGAAAGCAATCCAGACTTAATCCTCCTCGATTGGATGTTACCGGGCATTTCCGGGCTAGAAATCTGCAAGCGGTTGCGCCAAACTGGGAATAAAGTGCCCATCGTGCTGCTGACTGCTAAAGATGAAATCAGCGATCGCGTAGCCGGATTAGACGCAGGGGCCGATGATTATATTGTCAAGCCGTTTAGCTTAGAAGAGCTACTAGCACGAGTTCGGGCGCATCTGAGGCGAACTCAGGAAAATAACCCCGATTTGTTTGAATTTGAAGACTTGTCCCTCAACCGCAGTACCCGTGAAGTCTATCGCGGAAACCGCCTCATCGAACTGACTGCCAAGGAATTTGACTTACTCGAATATCTCATGACCCATCCACGCCAAGTGCTGACCCGCGATCAAATTTTAGAAAGGGTTTGGGGCTACGATTTCATGGGGGATTCTAACATCATTGAAGTTTACGTCCGTTACTTGCGATTGAAACTAGAAGCCGAAAACGAAAAGCGATTGATTCAAACCGTGCGGGGAGTTGGCTACGTTTTACGCGATTAAAACGTTAGACAAAAGTTGAAAATCCTAAATCCGGTGGAAGATCCTGCCAGCGTCCCTGTCCAACGGCTCGAATCGCCTCTGATAAGTCCACATCGCCAGTATAGAGGGCACGTCCCACAATTACCCCCGTCACGCCCAAGGGTTCCAACGCCAGCAGTCCCAACAAATCCGTCAGAGAACTAACTCCCCCAGAGGCAATCACCGGAATTTCGACCTGATTTGCCAGTTCTCGCAATGCCTCGCGGTTAACGCCTTGCAACGTCCCATCGCGTTGAATATCAGTGTAAATCAGGGCGACAACCCCCCAATTAGCCATTTGCTGCGCGAGTTGAATGGCTGTTACTTCCGACACCTCCAGCCATCCTCGTGTGGCTACTTGGCCGTTGCGGGCATCAATGCCAACGGCAATCTTGTTAGGAAACGCTTGACAGAGTTCTTGCACTAACTGCGGCTTTTCAAGGGCAACGGTTCCTAAAATCGCTCGATCTACGCCTAGATCGAACAGTTGCTTAACACTAGTGTGATCGCGCACCCCCCCGCCAACTTGTACAGGAACGTCAACTGAGCGAGTAATGGCTTCTATTGTTGCTAAATTAACCGATTTCCCCTGTTTTGCTCCATCAAGATCGACGACATGCAAGCGAGTCGCTCCCAATTCAGCCCACTGTCTGGCCACTTCTACGGGATTATTATTGTAGGTTTGGGATTGCTGGTAATCGCCTTGGTAGAGGCGCACACAACGTCCGTCAAGTAGATCAATCGCGGGAATGACTTCCATAAGCTTCGCATTAAAATTCGTCGATCAAGATGAATTAGTATTTTAGTATTATACTCGTTCGATGGAATCGTTTGAGAACAAAAAATGGCGGGATAGAGACAACGCCCTACCGCCAACCATTACCTAAAATTAATACTCAGGCACGTTAGGATCGATTTCTCGACTCCAGGCAGTAATGCCACCTTTGACATTCGTTCCGTCAATACCTGCCTCTTTAAGGATGTCCAGTGCTTTAGCAGAACGTCCACCCATCTTGCAATGGGCAATCACACGATGATTTTGAGCTAGTTCGCGCACTTTTTCAATGCCTTCCCCTTGCTCAATGTCTGGCAGGGGAACTAAAATTGACCCCGGAATGCGAGCAATTTCGTATTCATAGGCATTGCGAACGTCGATTAAAACAAAGCCATCGGCCGCTTTATCGATGAGTTCTTTTAATTCTTTGACGGTGATTTCAGGCATCTCTGCTTGTTTTTGAGCTTCGGCTGCTTGCGCTTGGGGAATGCCGCAGAATTGCTCATAATCAATGAGTTGGGTAATAATCGGTCGCTCAGGATTGGGACGCAGTTTCAACTCTCGGAAGGTCATATCCCAAGCATTGTAGAGCAGCAACCGCCCACTGAGGGTATTTTCTGCACCTAAAATGATTTTAATCGTTTCGGTGGCCTGAATCGTCCCTATCACGCCCGGTAACACCCCTAAAACACCACCTTCGGCACAGGAGGGAACCATTCCTGGGGGTGGGGGTTCGGGATATAAATCGCGGTAGTTGGGGCCTCCCTGGTAGTTAAAGACGGTTGCCTGTCCTTCAAAGCGGAAAATCGACCCGTAGATGTTGGGTTTGTCCAGCAGGACGCAAGCGTCGTTAGTCAGGTAGCGCGTTGGGAAATTGTCTGTGCCATCGATAATGACATCATAAGGTTTGAGAATGTCGAGGGCGTTTTCGGAACTCAGGCGAGTTTCGTACAAATCCACCTGACAAAAGGGATTAATTTCCAAAATCCGCTCTTTAGCTGACTGAATCTTCGGTTTACCGACTCCAGATGTGCCGTGAATGATTTGACGCTGAAGGTTGGAGGTATCCACTACATCAAAATCGACAATACCAATGCGGCCGATTCCGGCAGCTACTAGGTATAAAATGAGAGGAGAACCCAATCCTCCCGTTCCAATACAGAGAACGCTGGCTGCTTTCAGGCGTTTTTGTCCTTCTAGCCCCACTTCCGGCAAGATAATGTGACGAGAGTAGCGTTGATAGTCGTCTTTACTCAGTTCGATTTCGTCTAAGTTGGGATTGAGCATAATCGTTGCTTAAGCTAATAAGCGCACGTTGAGTGAGGGGCGCAGGAAGTTTATTGTATCAAATTCTTGTCAGTTAGAGAATTTAGATTAATTTAATTTTTTAAATTAAATGAGAAAATTGCCAAATTTATCGTTTAAATTGAGGATACTAATCATGAGAGCAAAAAAACAAATGGGAAAAGTTGTTACGACGCTAACGATTATCAACCGAGCCGATCAAATTTTAGCAGAAAAAAAAGTCATTACAGAAGTCCGTTGTATTACTTTAAATAATGTTTTAGTGGATACAGGAGCAACGACTCTCTGTTTACCTGGTGATATTATTCAACAACTAGGTTTAGCCATCCTTAAAGAGGTGGATGTTGAAACAGCTAATGGTATCGGCAAAGCCAAAATTTTTCAAGATGCAAAAATTATTTTATGCGATCGCGAAGGAACTTTTGAATGCTTAGAGTTGCCTGGGGGTTCAACGCCATTACTCGGTGTCATTCCGCTAGAAGCATTAGGTATTGAAGTCGATTTGCAAAATCAAAGATTAGAGATATTACCCATCAGTCCCACGCGCACTTATTTGACTATTCTCTAAAATCAGTGATTTCACCGACAGACTTCTACCCATATTACCTGGGAACTCCTCACGACGAGGAGATAGTATAGCATCATTTGTAGAATGTGTTACACCAAAACTCAAGGAAATTTTACAACAGGCGACACTTTTTAATAAGAAGCTTTAAAATTTAAGAAGTTCTCATCCTACTCAATAATGTATAGTACGCTGCTCATCAATCCCACCACTCGCTCCGTCCGTCCAAAATTCTGGACGCGAAGAGGATTGCGCTTTCTCGGCTCCCTAATCCGTCAAGCCAGAGAAAAAAATAACTGGAGCCTAGAAGATCTTAGCGGCCACATTTATGAAGCAACAGGAGAGAAACCTTCTAAAAAAACGCTTGGCAATGTTGAGAATGCCGTAGGAGAGCCGAAATACAACACCATCGCTGCCATTGCAGCCTTAAGATTTGCGCTAGATCCCGACGGGAATCCCCTCACCGAATTCGACTTCATCGATATCGCCAGTGAAACCCCTTCATCAATCTTTCAACAAATGACTATCGCTGACTTAATTATCTACGCGATCGCCATCAACAAGCTAAGCAACTCTGAAATCTATCAAAAACTAAAAGAGCTTCAGGTAGAAGGCTTAAGTCCGTTAACGATTCAATCCTTTGAAGCTTTCCGAAAAGGCTACAGTAAACTGCCTAGCGACGACGAACTCAGGGCCATTCGAGAAGCAATCGATCCCTACGAGGAAGCGTTCACCGAAGCTCAGTGGCTGAAAGCCGCCAACGCATCTTAAATCCGATTCCGCTCAGGTTTAACCCGTTATCCCTAATAATTTAAACGCTTGGCAAGTCAATCGGTAACTCGCTATGCTGGAAACTAGGAAAACAAGCACTTGAGGGAAATAATCGTCATGGCGATCGCGCTAATTCTTGCTAGGATCGACACAGACAACAGTCGGGTCAATCTGGCTAGCTATAATTTGCTCTCAAAGTGCTAGTCATCGTAGAGAACTTAGCCTGCTCGCCTTTATCACGACTCCCAGGCTCGATTTTTTGCCAATAAGAACCATTTAACAGGAATACCACTCGTGCTATACCTTGCAGAAGTTAAAAAGCAGTCTCGGGGATTTATCGGTGGCGTCCGCACAGAACTGAAGCTTTTAGCTTGCCAACACAACGATCAAACTTGGAGTCCCGTTCCGGGGGATGAAATCCTAGCCACAGAAGAACTCGAATCGCTGGGAGAGGGTGTTCTGTTAATGCTCAACTTGGGCAATAATCGGCAGATCCAGGGACAGCCAGAAGTAGCAGCCCCCGAACTGGTGCGCCAACTGCAAAAGCTGTCGCGCCTTTCTGAGAAGTTGAAAGACCAACAAGATGAAATCGAGCAGTGGAAACAATCCTTAACTTACCAAAGCCAAGAACTGTCTCGGCGAGAAACGGAAATCGAGTCGCGCTACGAGCAGCTTGAAGAAATGGCCAGCGAACTGCAACAAATCGAGCGCCGCCGTCAAGAGGTAGACTCCGCTTGGGAGCAACTTCAGCAACAACAACAAAAGCTTCAGGAGGGACAGAATCGCTGGGGAGGGCTATTCAACCTGCCGCCTGAACAAAGCGAACAACTGCAAGCAATCGTTGAACGATTGGGAGAAACCAATCGAGGGACTGAGGCACTCTCACACACACTCCAACTAGCACTCAAAGCCGCAAACCGCCAACAAGAAGCCCTCAATGGCTACTGGCAACAGCGCGATCGCCTCAAAACGCAAGTCCAGCAGCAGCAGCAGAAAATCGAGCAAACCAGAGCAATGCTCAACCAGCGTAAGCAGGAACTAGAAACAACTCGTTCCGCTTTAGAACAAGCAAAAATTCAGTTTGCGGTTCAGCAAAATATTCTCAGTAGCAAGCAAGAGTTATTACGACGTATCGATCTCGACCTTCAGACAACAGAAGGGCTACAGGAAACCCTAGAAAGCATTGCTAATGGAACGGGTGAAATAGGGAGCGACGCAAAGATTGATTTCAATGCCCTAGAAAAAATGTCCCTCGGCGAGTTAGAGGTAATGGTCAAAACCCTGCAAGCTGATTTAGAAAAAATGGTTCGATTTGTCAACGATCAAGAAGAAGAATTGACCTTGCAGTTTCAAACCGTTCAAGAATTCCAAGAAAAATTGGCCGCAGCCAGCGATTTTGACCGTCTGGCAATTGAGGGTGAACTGGCCGAAGAACAAGAACGCAAGCGAATGCTCGATCAAACTCTTATCGGTCAACGCCGCAGTCTCAAAGAACGGCAAGAGGTCTTGATGGATCACCTGCGGGTTTTGCGCCGCCGTCAAGGTATTGTAGAGATTAATGCTCAAGCAATAGTCCTCAATTTAGACCCTGTTTTGTTTCGATTGGATGAGATCGAAAATAACGCTCAACAAGAACGACAAAAATTAGAGTCTGAGATCGAACATCTTCAACGCAGCTTACAACAGATTCAAGAAATGATCGTCCAACTTGATCGCGATCAAGCTACCAAAACGCAAGATCTGCAAAGAGAGGAAAACAAATGGCAACAAGCTCAAATTGAGGTCGCTCAACTGCAAATGCGCCTGAGCTTTTATGAAGAAGCCTTGCAACCGCTACAAAATCACTTGGATGAGATCAAGCCCAAGTTAGAGGAGTTAGGACAATGGCTCGGTCTGAGTTAAATTCCTAATAATTGTCCAGTATATCGCAGGACGACAGGCTGATATGCCGAAAATAATTATTAAATGCTTAACTTTACAAGCTCAAAGATAATTGGACAAACTTTTGATCGAGTTTAGCCTTTAAGTTTTCACAAGAACTATCAGAACAGTCGTAAATATATTGAGCTAGACATCGAGCAACATATTCAATCCAGAAAAATCTTTTTCTATTTTGAGGAACACTGCAAAAGCTAGCATTAAGAATTTTCGCTTAGCGTTTTTTTCATTTCTGTATTATTAAATTTGTCCTAAATAAAAAGTTCTGGATTACTTAAAAGAGCCGCATCAAATCGTCTTTCTGGACTTAAATAATTTTGTCCATGCTCTAAGCCAAACAATCCTAGTTCTGTGCCAAATAAATTTGTTTGGATGACCATACACTTTTATTGCTATCACTGTAAGTTACAAAAAACTGAAACTTTTAATAATGTGCAAATCCACTAGATTAAAGTGTACCTGAATCAGCTAGAAAATAATTATATTTTACTGACTGACGGCGGTAGGTTGGGGACTCGCAACAGGCAGAGTAAACCAAAATTGGGAACCGCGTCCGGGTTGGCTATCAACCCCAATTTGGCCCCCGTGCGCTTCAATAATCTGCCGACATTCATAAGAGCCTAAGCCAATCCCCGTCAATCGCTGATTGTGGAGGCTGCGGACGTAAAGTTTAAACAATCGTTCGCACTGCTGCGGTTCCATGCCTACGCCGTTATCTTGGAGACTACAGCGTACCATGCCTCGGTCAATCAACGCCTCAAAGGTAAGTTCTATGCCGGGGGGATTGTGTTTGAGCGCGTTGTCTAGCAAGCGATCGCACACTTGACGCAGTTGTTGGGGATCGGCCTGAAGGCAGGGCAATGTTTTAGGAATCGAATAAGTCAGCGTCGCGCCATTTTGAGCAAGTACAGGTTGCCAATCGTGCATCAAGACCCTTAAGAAATCCGACAGATCTAACGGCTGGCAGTTAACGACCGCCTGCCGAGGTTCGGCAAAATGATCTTCGGATAAGGCATTGATGAGGGTCAACTGGCGATCGCTACTTTCAATCATCCTCTGCAACATCGGGCCAGAAAGAAGCAGGTTTTCGCCGTTACAATGCTGTAGGTTTTTGAGTAACATCAACAGTCCCATGATCGAAGTTCGCAGGTCGTGAGAGACAGCCTGCCAGAAGACGGCCTTCATTTTGTGAAGTGAGTGGAGTTCGCGCATACTATCTTGAAGTTGACGGGTACGCTCGCTCACCTGTCGCTCTAAATTACAGTTGAGTTGCTGGACTTGTTGGTAGAGTTGCGCTTGATGGATGGCAATAGTCACTTGAGTTGCCAGTTGCTCTAACAGTTGTATCTCTTGGGGTTGCCAGCAACGAGGGCCAGAACATTGATGAGCTACCAATAACCCCAACGGTTGAGCGTTGAGGTGCAAAGGCACAATCGCGCAGGCTTTGATCTGATAGCGTCGAACATGGTCTCGAACGGCACTTGAGAGCGGAAATTGGCTGATGTTATCACTGATAAACGTCTGAGGTTTAGTTAATATAAACTGGATCTCGTTGATTAAGTCGCTATCAATATTGGCTTCCAATAGAGTCGGATAGCCTTTCTTGAGCGACTCTGCCACCGCTTCTAGTTGCCCTTGGTCTTGAAAGAGACTAATCAAAACCCGATCGGCGTGAATGAGACTGCGGATTTCATTAACGGCGGTCTGAAAAATTACCCCTAAATCTAGAGACTGTCGGATGTTCAAAGCGACCTCTGCCAGCAAGCGATCGCGCAAGAGTGTCTCTCGCAATTGTCTTTCGGCTCGAGTCCGTTCGGCCACTGCCGCCGACAGTAACAGGGCAGTCGCTGTAATAATAATGGTAAAGGTTTGCAGTAGAAGCGTTGCTTGCAAGACGTTAGCCGTCTGGAGGACAAATGGCCCGCGACCTTGCAAAGTTCCTATCAGAGCAATGACCGAGACGATGCTACTGGCCAAAATAGCTCCCCAAGTTTGAAAGCGAATCGCCGCCCAAACCACCCCAGGAAACGGCAAATATTCTAAAGACTGCGTTCCCGTCCAACCGCCCACTGAGGCACTCGGATAAGCAAACACCAGCCAACTCAAAACGACTAAAATAGCCAAGCCAACAGCCGTCTCTAGCCAGTGTTTTATCAGCTTTTGGCGGAGCAGTCCACGACAGTTAGGCTGAGGACAGATTATTCCAGGAGCGATCGCTAAAATGCCGCTACAATCTCCCAACCATAACAAGCTCCAATGCTGTCCTACTCCCTGTCTGTCTGGACTTCCTGCTATCCAGTAGGCTGCCGTATCGAGGCTAGCGTTGAGCATCGGTGCGAGTGTTGCCGCCAATACAATTAACGCTGTAACATCGCGAATTCTGGTTAGTTTTGGCGAAAATTTAGAATAATGAAGTAACTTAACGCCGATAGAAGCTGAAAGCGTACTGCCGATTGCCGAACTGATGGCCAGTTCCCAAGACGCTCCCCGCAACAGCATTAGTAGGAAATCCCCTACCAAAATGCCCGGCCACAGCTTTTGTCCTCCTACTAATAAAATAGCCAGGGCAATGCCTGCCGGAAACCAGAGGGGAGAAACTTGGGTACTTAGTCCCAACCCAGACAGGAGTAGCCAACCACTGCCCCAATAGGCGATCGCCACCCAGACAACCTTCACAACATAACGAGAAACCGGGCTTGAGTGCAAACGCATGAGATGGAGGTTTCTTTTCCTCAAACAATCAGATTTTCTCTCTTATTAAAGATTGCCCAATTTGGCTATCATTGCACTTCACCCGGATGGGTGATCTCAGTTAACAGTCAACAGTTATCAGTATTGTTGTTATTGATCATTGAATCATTCTAGTTATAAACTATTGGTCGCTGCTTAGAATTTTGGTTTAAATTGGCGCAATCTCAGCGCGTTTGTCACAACTGAGACGGAACTAAAAGCCATTGCTGCCCCTGCAATAATCGGATTGAGCAACCATCCCAAAAAGGGATAGAGAATGCCTGCCGCAATGGGAATGCCTGCCGTGTTATAGATAAAGGCAAAAAACAGATTTTGGCGAATATTTTGCATAGTGGCGCGACTGAGTTGAATGGCGGTGACAATAGCTCTTAAATCTCCAGTTAAAAGCGTAATATCGCTGGCAGCTATTGCTACATCCGTTCCCGTTCCGATCGCAATGCCTACATCCGCTTGAGCAAGTGCTGGGGCATCGTTAATGCCATCACCTACCATCGCGACGATTTGGGATTTGGGATTGAGGTTAATCTTTTTCTCTCCCTCTCCTTGCTGAATCTGCTTAACAATTTGCGCCTTCTCATCGGGGCGAACTTCAGCAAAAACGCGACGGATGCCCACTTCACGCGCGATCGCTTCGGCAGTTTGGCGGTTGTCTCCGGTGAGCATGACGACTTCTAACCCCAGTTTTTGCAAGGCTTTGACGGCTTGGGCAGAAGAAGGTTTGAGGGTATCGGCAATGGCGATTAACCCTTCAATTTGTCCGTTAACGGCGATCCAAACCGTCGTTTTTGCTTCTGCTTCCCAGGCTTGCGCTTGCGATTGCGATTGTAATTCACGGGTGTCAATGCCCAAATCCTCCAGCCAACGTTGTGTACCGATTTGCAGGAAATTCTCGCCGATGGTTCCCTGAACGCCTCTGCCTGTCACTGCGTCGAAGTTTTTGATAGAAGGTAAGGGCGTGGTAATGTCTTGAGATTGGGCATATTGAGCGATCGCTTCTGCTAGCGGGTGTTCCGAATTAGCTTCGACTGCCGCCACCCGTTGTAATATAATTAAGTTCGTTGCGGTTGGCAATGCCCTTAACGGTTTGGTAGTTGGTGACAGTCGGTTTGCCTTGCGTGAGGGTTCCTGTCTTGTCGAGGACGATAACTTGCAGTTGGTGGGCGAGTTCTAAACTGTCTGCCCTTTTAATCAGAATGCCATATTCTGCACCTTTACCCGTTCCTACTACGATTGAGGTAGGCGTTGCGAGTCCGAGGGCGCAAGGACAAGCAATAATGAGGACGCTAACGGTTGTCACCATTGCTAGCGTAAAATTTCCTGTCATGACGAACCAAACCAGAAACGTGACAATGGCGATCACCATCACGACGAGAACGAACCAACCCGTCACGCGATCAGCTAGTTTTTGAATAGGGGCTTTGCTAGCTTGAGCATCTTGTACTAATTGAATAATCTGTGCTAAGAGAGTCTCTTTTCCCACGCGCTGCGCTTGAAATTGGAAGCTTCCCGTCTTGTTCATCGTCGCGCCAATGACGGTATCACCGGGCTGTTTTTGGACGGGGATGGGTTCTCCTGTCACCATTGACTCATCAATAGTAGAGTTGCCTTCTATCACCTTGCCATCAACCGGAATTTTTTCACCTGGACGCACTAAAATAATATCGCCGACAGTGACTTGAGCAATGGGAATGTCAACTGGGTTGCCGTTGCGGATGACTCGCGCTGTTTTTGCCTGCAATCCCATCAATTTGCGGATGGCTTCCGAGGTTTGTCCTCTAGCACGGTTTTCAAGCGATCGCCCCAACAGAATGAGCGTGATGATAATAACTGCCGCTTCGTAGTAAACATCCGGGTTTAAGCCCTGAGACTGCAATAATTGAGGAAAAAGAGTCACAAATAGAGAATATAAAAAAGCCGCCCCCGTTCCCAAGGCGACGAGCGTATTCATGTTAGTTCTCGCTGACGTGCTTGGCGAGTGGCTTTTTCGCTATCTTCATGTTCATCAGGTGAAAGATCTTCGAGAGAATAGGCACTATACCCGGCATCTGCTACCGCTTGCTGAATGATTTCTAAGTTGGTAACTTGCGGATTATATTGAACAGTGGTGCGTTCGAGGGCAAAGTTAACGCTACTTTCCTGTACGCCAGGGACGTTTTGAATCGCTTTTTCGATAGTGGTAGCGCAGGCAGCACATCCCATGCCGTCCAAGCGCAAGGATACTGTTTGATTGGCATTGTTAAATTTGCGGCGGTGGCGAGTTTCCATGAGACGGTTTCAGTGGTTTCTTTCTTTATGCTAAACTCTCTCCTCGATTAGAGAGTCAAGCGTTGAGGAAAAAAAGCTCAGGTTATATCTTATCGGTCAATTGGGGAATACTGAAAACAAAGCGTGATAGTTGAGGCTTTAAAAAAAAATGGAAAAGAGCTACGCTCTAAAACAATTAGGAGAAGTTTTAAATTTTGAAAAAGAAGCCGATTTTGAAGATTTTATCTGGGAGCATCTTTTTCAACTCTTGGAATTAAATACTATTAAGCGACAACATCATTTAAAGGGTCAATTTTGTGACATCATAGCTGTCGGACAGAACGGACAGCCAGCCATTATAGAATATCTGAGTTAAAACTCTTGCCATTATTTTCTTTAATGAAATTAAAAACCTGACAAAAGTATAAATTGCCTACGATATCTTGTCAAAAGACAGATTGTCAAATGAGTTAAAGTTCTTGTTTAATAGTCAATATGGACTTAATATTATGCCATCAGACAGTCGATTTTGATGCATTGGGGGCAGCCGTTGGATTATCTCGCCTAAACATAGGCAGTCGCATTGTTTTGACAGGTGGGGCGCATCCTGCCGTCAGAGATTTTTTGGCGTTAAATCGAGATGAATTGGCGTTGATAGAACTGCGAAGCGTCAACCCTAAAAAAATCCGTTCCTTAATAGTAGTCGATAATCAACAACGCGATCGCCTGGGAAAAGCCGCTTCCTGGTTCGATTTAGCTGACATTAACACCATCGAACTCTATGACCATCATCCTCACAGTGAATCCGACATTGCTGCCACCTTCCAACAAATCGAAGATATCGGCGCAACCACAACACTAATTGTCGAACGGATGCAAGCCCAAAACATCGACCCAAACCCGATTGAGGCAACGGTGATGGCTTTAGGCATTCACGTAGACACGGGTTCGCTTACCTTCGATCAAACGACTCCCCGCGATGCCCGCGCCTTGGCTTGGTTGATGGAAAAAGGGGCTAATGTTAAGATTATTGCCGAATATGCCGATCCTGGTTTCTCGCCTCAATTGCAACGGCTGTTTAGTGAAGCCTTAAACACACTCAAAATCGATAATATTCAAGGGTATACCGTCGCTTCTGTCCTTTTAAAAACTGATAATTTCGTGGCGGGATTGTCTAATTTAGCTGAACGTCTGATAGAACTCTCAGAAAGCGATGCTTTACTTTTTGCCCACTACTACAATAAGCGAACAGGTGGTCAAGCTTATGTAGAAGGGCGCATGGTGGTGATTGGGCGCACGCGCATCGAAGGAACTGATTTTAATCAACTATTGTCTGCTTATGGCGGCGGGGGACACCTTCAGGCCGCTTCTGCTATTTTACGAAATGTTGACCCGGAAATCACTCTCAATCAGTTAATTGAAGAGTTTATTGCTCAAATTCCCCAACCTCTAACCGCTAGGGACTTGATGTCTTCTCCGGTGCGGACTATTCGCCCCGAAACGACTATCGAACAGGCACAGCGCGTCCTTTTTCGCTACGGACATTCTGGGTTGTCGGTGGTCGATGAAAACGACCAACTGGTGGGCATTATTTCGCGGCGGGATTTGGATTTAGCTCTGCATCACGGTTTCAGCCATGCTCCGGTCAAAGGCTACATGACACGGAACGTGCGAACCATTACCCCTGAAACGCTGCTGAGTGAAATTGAGTCAATAATAGTGACTTATGATGTGGGACGACTGCCAGTGGTTGAAGCAGGCAAATTAGTTGGAATTGTTACCAGAACCGATTTATTGCGACAAATTCACCAAGATCGCCTTCAGATTACCGATGAAACAGGTAAAAAAATTCCCCTCGTGTCTTGCCTGCTGCCGTCGATTCGCCACCGCCTCGCCCCTTCTATTTGGGAGTTGCTACAAAAAGCGGCGAGAGTTGCTCAAAATCGGGGATGGAACTTGTATTTAGTGGGTGGGGCTGTTCGAGACTTGCTATTAGCCGAAACCGAGGCAAGTTTGCTGCTGCAAGATATCGATTTAGTCGTTGATGGGTTTCACCATTCGGCAGATGTTGGGGCTGGGGTAGAATTAGCCTCAACGTTGCGTGAAATGTATCCCCAAGTTCGCTTGTCAGTGCATGGAGAATTTCAAACCGCTGCGTTATTGTGGCACAAAGACCCACAATTGAGTTCATTATGGATTGATATTGCCACTGCCCGCACCGAATTTTACCCCTATCCGGCAGCCAATCCAGAGGTAGAAGCCAGTTCGATTCGCCAAGATTTGTACCGCCGCGATTTTACCGTCAACGCGCTAGCCGTGCGCCTCACTTCGCCGAGGGAAGGTGAATTGTTAGATTTTTTTGGGGGGATGTTAGACTTGCGATCGCGTCTGATTCGCGTCCTCCATGCCAACAGTTTTATTGAAGATCCCACCCGCATTTACCGGGCAGTGCGCTTTGCTGTTAGGTTAGGCTTTAAAATTGAGTCTCAAACAGAAGAATACATCCGTTATGCCATTGAAAGCGGTGTTTATGAGCAATTACGACTGGAAAATCACCCCACGCCTGCTTTAACCACGCGCCTCAAGGCAGAATTAAATTACATTCTCGAAGCCCCCTATTGGAAGCGGGCTTTACAACTCCTCGCCGATTTAGATGCCTTGCGCTGTTTGCATTCGCAATTGGTTTTAGATAAGATATTGTGGTGGCAAATTCGCGCTCATTCTCGCTGGTTGCGCTATCTCGATGCCGAAAACAACCTAGAACACTGGCTAATGCGATTGGAAGTGTTAATTGCTCAGCTAGACTCAGCAGAACGCTTAATCATTGCTACTAACCTGCAATTGCCAAAAGAGAGTATTGAACGGCTCAAAACTCTCGCCGATATTCAAGCTAAAATTGCAGAAAAATTACCGAAATGCCATAAATTAAGCGAAATAGTTCAATTATTGCGCTCTTATCGCCTGCCGAGTTTAATCTTAGTGGCTATTCGCAGTTCTCAAGCAATTCGCCGTCAAATTTGGCTGTATTTAACTCAGTGGTCAAAAATCCAACCACCGCTTGATGGAAATGATCTAAAAGCAATGGGTTACAAACCCGGGCCGAAGTACAAAAAGGTGCTAGATGCCTTGCTAATTGCCACTTTAGACGGAAAAATTAATAGTCGCACTGAAGCGATCGCGATGGTGACAAAAATCATGGAGCATGATAATTAAGATAAGATAGGTTTGCTATTGAAGCGAACTCTCCCTTATGGTCAAGTCGATTCACCCAAACAGGTGAGGCGGTAAAATAATTTGTAGTTTAAAGTAAAAATAAAGAATCGAAAACAAGTTTATGAACACGAATCTAAGTTTCCCTCTATTTCTCCAATCTGGACTCTCCGTCTTTGCTTTTTTATTATTAATTGTCCTTTTGGCTTAAGCACTTTAGACTTTAACTCCTTAATTTTTCGACTCAAAGCCACCTCAGATTGAGCCAGCATTTGAGTTAGCGAGATTGATTAGTATGCCAAATGAGACAAAAATTCTCAATTATGTCTATCTTTATCCAGAGATTTTAAAACGCTATGGACTAGTGATTGGTTCTAAAGATTTAATTAATCTTTATCAATTAATTAAATTGATTTTTGAGATTGATGCTTTTTACGATCATCAGGAACGACCCACCCAGCAAGATGAATTAAATAGACTGCAAAAAGCAATGCACTCTCTCTTGCCCAGTTCTCATCCGATTATGGAGAGAGCGATCGCTCTATTTTTGGAATCGATAGAGAGGGAATCTAAGCTAGATTTGAGTTGTTCTTTTAATCAGTATTTACAAGTAGCCAGCTATAGTATTGGCGCACACCTTCTGGCTGATTATTTAGCTTATCTGCTCAAAATTCCTGTTTCAGTTTGGTTTTCACCTGTTATCACCCAATTTAATCAAGAAATTAACCGCTTGATTCGCCTGTCTAATGACTATTTAGATATTACAGCCGATCAAGAACGCAATACTCAAGAAATTAGTCAACTTAAAGCTTCGCACTTTTTGCGAAATCCGTTTCAATTTAAATTCTATTTTTTGAGTCAATATCTTTTTCACAAGCTACATTATTACTTTCTCTTAGTTGTTTTTAAATATTTAAAATTAACCCCCAAGTGGCAAGATTACTTAACATCTGTTTATTGCGCTGAGTCAATTTTAGCTTGGGCTTATAAAGTTTATGTCATTGATCGCAATTCTTGCCAGGAAGAAGTTAGTTGTTAACAGAACGGTTAAAAAAGCGTCACAGCTTTAGCAACACTGTTTTTTTTGCGCTTCATGATGGAAGCATGATTAAAAATCGGCAAGAGGATTGAATTGTGATAACTTATAATAACTTTTTGGGGTATATTGCCTCTAGTATTGGCGTGGTTTTTTTCGGATTACTGGTTTTTGCGCTATTGCAATGGTTGAACATTCCCGCCGGAAGTTTTGTAGATTGGGTCATTGGAGCGACCAGTTTTGGCTGGCTAATGGTCATCGTTACAGTACCTTGGAACGTTTTTTTTGAAGCAAAGCAAGTCTTAGCAGAAGCCACTACCTCTCAAACTCAAGGGATTGCCGTTGATGAGCGACAAATCGATTATGTTAAACAAGTAAGCCGCCTCGCGCTAGGAGTGGCAATCGCTCTACACTTGTTATCAGCAGTGGGTTTATATGCCCTAGCGGCTTTCGGGATTAGTGCTGTCGGCTATGTCAGCAGTGCCGCAACATTGCTATTAACGGCTTTACGTCCTATTTTACGTGCCTATCAGTATTTAGCCGAGCGACTTTCCTTGATTCGCCAACAGGTGAATTATCCTCGCGCAGATGTCGTGACATTATTACACCAGGTCAGTCAACTAGAGAGTCATTGCCAACTTTTAGCTGCTCAATTAGATTTGACTGCACCCGATTCTTGGGGATCTCTCCAACAACAACACTGGCAAACGACTCGCCAAGAAATTGCTCGCCTGCAAGCTTCTTGGGAGCAATTTCAAGCCAAAAATGCCCTCGAACACCAGCAATTGTCTCAACAAACCCAAAGTGCTATTGCTCAGTTAACCGAAGACAGTCACTTTTTGCAGCAGGTTCGGGAGATTATCCGCTTTTTTAAGTCGGCATAATAAAGTTTTTTTTCTAACCTTTTGTTTTCTCAATTATCTTGTATGCTACTGGTATCAATTTTCAGTATATGAGGAGAACGAGTTCCTATGTTTCATCTTCTGGGATTAATGGCACAATCTAGCGTGACGACTGTGGCTTGGAACCCTTATACCAGTCTGATCATGATTGGCTGTAATATATTTGCTATAGTCATTGGTCGTTACGCCATTCAAAAACCCGGTCAAGGCCCTCCTTTTCCCGTTGCACAAGCTGAGTTTGCCGAAAACTTCGGTTTTCCAGAATTGTTAGCCACGATGAGTTTTGGTCATATTCTCGGTGCTGGCATGATTTTAGGCTTGACTCAAGCTGGCTTACTGTAAAATTCAATTGAACGGTTCTAGTTTCAAACCAGCAGTAGGTAAAAGATTGATGGGAACTAGACAACCAGCATTGGTAGAGACGTACAATTTCGCGTCTCTACTCAACAAATCTGGAACAAGGTCATTCAACTGCAATCTGAGTCCTAATCTCCTGGTTTTTCCTCAATCGCCTCAGCCATGACTGCTTTTTTGAAAAGATACGGGTTGAGAAGCAGAAAATATCCCCACCACAGACCAATCACGATTGACAACCCTAGTATGACCCAAAGATTTCGGGTCAGTCCCCATCCTCCAGCAATAATGGCAGTCCCTACTAACAGCATTGACCAAGGTTGACACCACCAAGGTTTGTAATTCCATATGTTAGGATTCATATCAGTTATCAGTAATTAGTGAAAGACTGTTCATAAAGTAAATTTTAATCTAATAAAGATAGCTTTTGTCAGTGCGACAGCTCATATGTTTGAGTCGAATGGTACGCCGAACTTGATTAAGAGAAGGAGATGTTGATGGGGAGTAAGAAAGAGTTGACATTTATCCGTAATCTGCGGTATTGGTAGTTCATAAAGGATACTGTACCGCATTTGCGAGACAATTATAAGTTAGACCGCAAGGTTATCTGTCAGGGCGCAGTCGAAAAGTTATCGGTGGGGTGCGAACTTTAAAGTGAGTATGCATCACTGTTCAATGTGCGATCGCGAGGTTGTTGGCATAGTGCATCTGACTTTTCTCCGACTTTTTCCTGACCTTATCCGACTGACAAGGCAGGTGTATGGAGATTAGGGTGGATGTACTTTCATGGGGTTTGCATTTACAAAGTTTTTTCAATTAAATTATTTAGCTTAATTTTCCAAAATTGCAGTGTTTGGATTAGTTAATTTTGCTGTTTTATTCTCAATAAAGACTTCTAATCGAGACAGGACTGATTGTGATTGATTTTCAGGAGTTTTTGTTATATCGAACTCAGGTTATTTTTTATGACACATTTGCAAAGCTTCTTCGTAAGCAATTTTGGGAAAGATAGTCAGTTTGCCCCCAACTGTCGCGTCATAAATTTTTCGCCCTGCACGCTCAAAGTTTAACTTTGCAATTCTGTAAGATAATTCCGAACCTTCTAAATCCGGCAATTGCCATTGTTGATTGGCAAAATAATCAGGACTAAAATGGTTCATATCTTCTCCTGTAAGAAGTTGCGTTTCGTTGGGGTTGCCAACCGCCGCGAAATTATGATCGACCCCGATGAGAAAAACCTGTTTAAATCCCATATAAAAGGCGATTTGCAGAGCGACATAAGTGACGGTGTAGCCCTCTGAAACGACCTGTGGTAAATCCGGCTCAAAATTACATGAGTTCTTTGTTTTAATAAAATAAATATTAGCGGGAACAGATTGCTTTTGTAGAAGATTTCTTTTCTGTTTATAATGGCAAAAAGCTCGATAAGATAAAAAAGAGCGACAAGAAAGTCCTTTGAATTGTTCTAAACTTTGCTCTATAACTAATGAATTAACTGAAACATGATAACTTAAGTTCAAATCTACTTTATCAAACATTAAATATATTTTATTCAACCCAAAAGTATGATAATCTCTCAGAGGTGAAAGATCCATTTTATTAAGCGACGGGCCATTACCAATAATAAAACAACTTTCTCGTCGATGCAGCTTTTTAAATTGAGCCAATCGTTTTCTTTGGTTGAGATACCATTCATAATATTCTGCTCTACTCAATCCATAGTACCCTCCTTCATCAGCATAAGTTAAGGTTGCTTTGAGTAGATTCTTGAGTGGGTTAAGCGTTTTTTTAATTGAGGTCATCATCAAACAATTTAAGAAAGAATACCGTTGACTGAAAAACTACTCTGTGCTTAATCGAATAGTTGCTCCTCCATCAATTACCAAAGTTTGACCCGTTATAAAAGAGGAACAATTTCGGTTGGCTAAAAAGAAAATTCCTTGAGCAATTTCTTGAGGATTGCCAACTTTACCCATGACTGTTTTTTGGGCTAACTGACTCATCAATTCATCAATATTATTACCGGCAAGATGTCCCCGACTCAATCCCGCCTGAAGCATGGGAGTATCGACAGCGCCAGGTAAGATAGCATTAACGCGAATGCTATCGGTTGCCCATTCAATCGCTAAAGCACGGGTAAAGGCAACTAAACCGCCTTTACTGGCAGCATAAGCAGCAATATTAGCAGAAGTTGCGATCGCATGAACCGAACTGACATTGACAATACTGCCTTGACTCGATTTTAGCAAAGGATAAGCTGCTTTAGAGATCTGAAAAACCGAGCGCAAATTAACTGCCATAACGCGATCCCATTCTGCTAATTCCATCTCGATAATTGGCTTACAAATTTGAATGGCGGCGTTGTTAATTAAAGCATCTAATTGATGGATATCTTGCCTGATTTTTGGAATAATTGCCGCAATTTCTGCGGGATGTTCGAGATTAGCTTGAATATAAATATCTACCCCTTCTAAGGAACAAGTAGAAAGGCAATCAACTCCAATAACTTGCCATCCCTTCTCAGCAAAAAGTTGAGCGGTTGCTGCACCAATGCCGCCTGCTACTCCCGTAATCAAAACGACACCTTTCATCAAGTCTCCTCACTGCTTGCTCGCTTTAAATCTCGCACAAGATTGTCAATAGCAAGTTGGTTGACCCGCAACACTGCTTCTTTTGTATTAGAACTGTTGTGACTGCCAAAAATCACTTGCTCATATTGTAATAAAGGATGATTGATCCCGATGGGTTCTGATTCAAAAACATCTAGAGCAGCAGCACCAACTTTCTCGGAATTTAGAGCATCAATTAACGCTTTTTCCTCAATAATTTGCCCTCGTGCAACATTGACAATCCAAACCCCATCTTTCATTAGGGAGAAGGCACGCTCATTTAATAAGTGGTAATTCTGGTGGGTGAGATTGCAGGCGATGGCAATACAATCGGATTCGCGAAATAAGGTTTCTAAATCGACTTGCTGCAAAGGTATACCTTCACACAATTGAGAATCAATCGGATACAAGTCGTAGCCAATAACTTTCATTCCTAACATAGCATAGCGGTGAGCGATCGCACTGCCAATACTTCCCACTCCGATAATTCCTCCTATTTTATTCTGTAGGGAAGTTCCTTGAATTTTCAACCAATTTCCCTGACGAACTGCCGCATCAATTTTGTGCAATTTTCGTGATAAAAGAAGGGTGTAACCTAATGCCACGTCTGCCACTTCGTTGCTAAAGACATTAGGTGTATTAGAGGTATAAATTCCTAACTTTTTTGCTGCTTCTAAGTCAATAGCGTCTACGCCAATGCCCCATTTTGCTAGCACTTTTAGTCGCCCTTTTCGTCCCATTTCTAACACTTTTGCGCTAAAGGGATCGTCTCCCGCAATTACCCCATCAAAATCGGCAATGATGTCACACAGTTGTTCTTCGCTAAGTTGCTGAACTACCTCTGGCGTTACTACTTCTAAATTCTCAGCAATGAATCGCTCTCGACACGATTCAAGTGTCAATAACATGGGGGGACAGGTAATTAGAATTCGCCAAGTCATTTGATTTTAGATTTTAAATTTTGGATTGTTTGTCGATCTTGACAGAGCAACTCAGCAATGCGAAAATCCACTTCTTCGTCGATATCCCAAGCTTCATCTCGCTCAATTTCAAACATTAAGGGTTGATAACCGATGCGGTTTTTTCGTTCTCGGAGTATTTTTCCTGTAAAAATGTAAATGTTGGAGTTTTCTTCGTAAACCGGCGGCAAGTCTTGAGTTCGTAAAAGAATGTTAGGATCATGATTGAGTGCCTTACTTTGGGCATCATAAAGTCGCGTCTGTAAGCGGGTAACACCAAAGAGACTGTCGTGTTGAGGACTGTTTAACAATAAATTAATAGCTTGGGAAATCGTGTCTGATTTGAGGAGAGGATTGGTACTGTGAGTTTGTATATAATAATCGGCTTCAACTTGGGAAATCGAGTTAAGCAGAACGTCATTCATGGGAGTTTCTCCTGCTCGAAGATGTTCAGGACGCAGTAAAATTTTGACTGTTGGAAATTTTGACTGAGTATCTTCAATAATAGTAGAACTATCCGTGTCAATACAAACTTGACTAATTTCAGGGCAATTGAGTAGACTTTCGATAATGTGATAGTAAAGGGGTTTTCCTGCCAAAAGACGGTAATTTTTACCCACAACGCGCTCGCTAGAATGGCGCATGGGTACGAAAGCGATAATAGTAGCTTGGTTGGGAGAATAATTCATATAAACAAGGATAGCTCTTGAGCGATTTTAAAAAAAATTTAATTGGGCTACGAGTTTATCTAATTTTGTGAAATGATTAATTCCTTTCTCTTGAATTTTGTTGATATCTCTCAGCATGGCATGGCTAAAATGATTTTTCCAATCACCTATAATTCCTTTACGAAAATGTCCACCTTTCTTTTGAGATTGAGTCTCTTGCTTAATCAATTCAATTTTGTCTTGATCAATCTGAATTTTTAAAGTATTCGCAAAATTAATAAGTTCTAAATCAAAGTCATTTTTTAAATTTTCATAAGATGTAACATATAGATTAGCTGCACTTACATCCCAGAGAGTATTATAATTGATGACACTTTGAGCGACTTTCCTTCCTCTTGACCAATAGTATTCTTCAAAGCTTTCCGTATTATTTTCCTGACGCTGAAAGTAATAGTAAGCTGATACAACTACATCTTTTATGTCCCTAGTTATGCTAATGACGAATATATCTGAGTGAGATAGTATCAAATCCCTCTGAATTCTTTTGCCAAAATGATTCTTGCAAATATAATTTTGCTTTTGACAATCTAGTTCGGTTAGCAAGTCTCTCAATTTTTCAGGATGAATTGAGGGATTGCGCCATTCTGGATTTAGGTACTTTTCTGGAAGCGGAGCGAAGCCAGTCATGACACATAAAATTCTATACAACCAACTAGATCCACTTTTAAAGGCTCCATTACTGATAATTAACATGAACAACTCCCTGCTTGTGATAAGGAATTTTTGGGGCAAATAAGTTATCTTTAAGTAAAATTGATTTTTAAGCTTTAATAAATTAATCTATTAACTAAATTTTTATTACTACTATTACAATATCTTAAACTCCATGTCAACTCCCATTGTTATTCTCAGCGATTCAATTTCAGAAGGCGAACTCATCATTAAGCCTCCCTCAACTGGACTGGCTCTGTGCGGAACGCTCAAAGTTCCTGGCGATAAGTCTATCTCACATCGCGCCTTAATGCTAGGGGCGATCGCGAACGGCGAAACGACGATAGAAGGATTGCTGTTGGGCGAAGATCCCCTCAGTACCGCCCGTTGTTTTCAAGCGATGGGAGCCGAAATTTCTGAGCTAAAGCGCGAAAAAGTCATTATTCGAGGCATCGGACTGGGAAATTTACAGGAACCTGCTGATATTCTCGATGCAGGCAATTCTGGCACGACGATGCGTTTGATGTTGGGATTGCTTGCCGCTCATCCTGGACGCTTTTTTAGCGTGACGGGTGATGCCTCCTTGCGATCGCGTCCTATGTCTCGCGTGATTAAACCGCTAGCACAAATGGAGGCGCAAATTTGGGGGCGGCAAAATCACACGCTTGCCCCGCTTGCCATCCAAGGACAAGCCTTAAAACCCATTCACTACCATTCTCCTATTGCCTCTGCTCAGGTAAAATCCTGTATTCTGTTAGCGGGGTTACTGGCAGACGGCAAAACGACAGTGACTGAACCTTACCTATCACGCGATCACAGCGAACGGATGCTACAAGCATTTGGCGCTCAATTAGACATTGATCCCTCAACGAAGGGCGTTACCATTACTGGACACCCTACGCTTACCGGACAGCCTGTCATCGTCCCAGGCGATATTAGTTCAGCCGCCTTTTGGTTGGTTGCGGCTTCGATTGTTCCGGGTTCGGAATTGGTGATTGAAAATGTCGGAGTCAACCCCACACGCACAGGGATATTAGAGATTCTAGAGAAGATGGGAGCTAATATTAGCCTAGAAAATCAACGAATTGCTACTGGGGAACCCGTCGCTGACTTGCGAGTTAAATCCGCTAGCTTAAACGCCTGTACGATTGACGGCGATTTAATTCCCCGTCTTATTGATGAAATTCCCATTTTAGCGGTTGCTGCTACTTGCGCTAAGGGAACAACCGTTATTAAAGATGCTGCCGAATTGCGCGTCAAAGAAAGCGATCGCTTAGCCGCCATTGCCAGCGAATTAAACCGCATGGGCGCGAAAATCACCGAGTTGCCGGATGGCTTAGAAATTGTTGGGGGAACTCCCTTAGCGGGAACTTCAGTTGACAGTCACGGGGATCATCGTATTGCAATGAGTCTAGCAGTTGCTGCCCTTAATGCTCGCGGTAAGACCACTATTCATCGAGCAGAAGCGGCTGCTATCTCTTATCCTAACTTTGTAGAAACCTTACATTTAGTTTGTAGAGAGTAAGGACACATAAGTTACACTGGACAAGTATGGAACCCAACAATCAGCAAGCTCAGGGTCTTTACAGGCTTTGTTATCGGCTCACCAACGCAATCTACCCTAATTGGCAGTACAAATCTGTTGAGCTTGTCAGAATAGATGAGCGCACTGGGAATCTATACGTATTTGCTGGAAACAGTCTTGACTTTGAAATCAAGCCGACAGGAGGCTACGAGCCATGAAATTAGACAAATATGACGCGATGAATCTTGACGAGTTACGTCAGTATGTCTTAACTCACCGAGAAGATGTCAGTGCTTTTCATATCTATGTAGATCGTTCAAAAGCAGCAGGGCGGATGATTACGATTAATCCAGACGATCCTGACTGGGAGAAAAATCTAGAGCAGAAAATTCAACAAGCAACCTAAACGAGAAGCAGAATCAAGTTAGGCTCAGTAATAACCTACAGTTTGACTGATAATTTTGTTTTAAAAAGAGAGGAGAAAGTGCGATTTTGTCCACTGTATCTCCTCTCTATGATAATGGCTAAGTAGTAATCGTTTGAATGAACCCTTGGGGTTCCCTATTACCAGTTACCCATTATTTCCTCACTGTCTTTTGCCTTTAACGCAAAACTTCGACTCTGACGGGAACCCTACCCGCACCGAGAGAGCCAATTTGCCGGAAGGCTGCTTGGGAGAGGTCGATACTACAACTGCACCGATCCACTACGCGGACAACGACACTGCGTCCGTTGTTGCGGTTGGTGACTCGCACCTGCGTCCCCAAAGGCAGAGAGGGATGTGCTGCCATCGGTTGGCTGTTGCTGAATCTAACTCCAGATGCCGTTCGCTTGCCCTGAAAGCTCGATCCGTAATAAGTTGCCGTTTGAGCATTTGCAGGTACGGCTGCCAACGCTATCATCAAGATGGGTAAGCACAATCGTTTTATCAAAATTGATTCCTCACAAGACAAACATTTGAGTTAATATACCTATTTTTCTGGCGTTTGTCTACCCAGTTCCCACCGACACTGCCCGATCAGTTGACTGCATGGCTTAAGTAAAAAGGCGATCGCGCTGTATTTATGGGCTATTTTTATTTCCGGTTTTAGAGCAACCTTTTTGGAAAAAAACGTTCGGCAATAGCTAAAATTGCTTTTTCTCATGGATTGCATCTTTTTAACAAAAATGTTCGTCTCGCGCTTGCGTGTAGATTACTGGCGAAATCGGCTCAATTTTCCGCCGTCTTGGCAGCTTTTCTGCCTGTTAGGGTGGCTATTGGGTTCAACTTTCGCCTGTAGCCAACAAACTCCCCCTCTAACGCCGGTCATCGAAGAAGCCGTTGTCTCTGTCAATGCGATTGAATTGGTTCAACAGGGCATTGAAAAAACCCGCAACGGGGACTACCAGCAAGCTTTGTCCGACTTCAGCAACGCGCTTCAAGACAATCCCCGCGATGTCAATGCCTATTTCAATCGCGGCTTTGCCTACGCTCAATTGGGCAATTTTGAAAGTGCCTTAGCCGACTTTAGTCAAACGATCACCCTCGATCCCAATCTCGTCGAAGCCTACATCAATCGGGGCAATGTTTACCTCCAACTGGCCGAGTACGATAGCGCAATCGCCGATTACACGCAAGCTCTACAACTCAATCCCACAGAAGTCTTTGCCCACAATAACTTAGGATTGGCTTACCTCAACTCAGGCAAGACAAAACTGGCTTGGAGCGAATTTAGCCGAGCAATTCAATTGGATTCTTTCTATGGAGAAGCCTATTTCAATCGCGGATTAACCCTGATCGAATTAGGAAAAACCCCCTCAGCTAAGTCAGATTTTCAAAAAGCGGCTCAGCTTTGGCAGCAACAAGGCGATCGCGCTTCATCTCAAGCGGCTTTAGAACAACTCCAGTCTATCAAGTAATATGGCTCTCAACTGCCCCTCAGAAGCTTTAAAAAACAGCGTCAATCGCTTGGGGATCGCTTTCATTGATCGGCACGTATTTCTGTGTGCCGATCAAACCAAGCCTAAATGTTGCTCTAAAATAGAAGGCTTAGCCGCTTGGGACTATCTCAAAAGGCGATTAAAAGAATTAAGACTCGATCGCCCAAGCGAGCAGTCCCCCAGTTGTATTTTTCGCACCAAAGTGAATTGCTTGCAACTGTGTACTGAGGGGCCAATTTTGCTCGTGTACCCCGATGGCGTTTGGTACCGCCAAGCAACGCCTGCCGTCATTGAGCGCGTCATTCAAGAACACCTTCTAGGCGATCACATTGTCGAAGAATACGCCATTATCACCCATCCCCTTATCAATGAACACGAACGAAGTGAGTAAGCGTCGCCCTTAGACGCGCGAAGCTGAGCCACAATGTGAGCAATAAACAATTATCAATGTTATTTTTATTGTTCAAACGTGGAATAATAAAATAGGGATCTCAACAAACCTTTACTTGTCTTAACCGCTCAAATCTTGTAAATTGCCTTAACATAAAAGTTAATGCTGTCAGGTTTTTCTGGGTTAATGACCAAATTTTTAAACCTTACGCTATCAAGCATGCCAATCATGAAAGATAACGCGCAAAAAGATCATAAACGCCTCTTACTCGTTGACGACGATCCCAATCTCATTACGTTGGTCAGGGATTATTTAGATTTTCACGGCTATGAGGTCGTTACGGCTGAAAATGGGCGAGATGCTTTAGAAGTTTTGGCAAAATCGCCTTTGCCCAACATGATCATTTGTGACGTGATGATGCCAGAAATGGATGGCTATGCATTTGTTGAGAAAATTCGGCAAGATTCTCGGACAAGCTGGATTCCAGTCATGTTTCTCTCGGCGAAAGGACAGAGTCAAGACCGGGTGAAAGGACTCAATACAGGTGCTGATGTCTATGTGGTCAAACCGTTTGAACCCGAAGAACTCATCGCTCAAGTGGAATCTTCTCTCAAACAAGCCAGCCGACTTATCAACTACAATGCCAGGTCTTCTCTCGATGAAAGCAGTCGTATTCAGGTTCCTAGTAATGTTGAGCTAACACCCACCGAGCTAAAAGTGGTTCAATTGGTGGCACAAGGTCTGGCCAATCGGGAAATTGCCGAAAAGCTCAACGTCAGTCAAAGAACGATTGAAAGCCACGTTTCTAATATGCTCAACAAAACCAACCTCCACAATCGCACAGAGTTAGCTCGCTGGGCCATTGAGAGCAATATGGCCTAATGTCAGGGTAATGGGGAATGGGGAATAGTGAATGTATCAACTATCAACTATCAACTATCAACTATCAACTATCAACTATTATTAACTCGCCGGAGTAGCTCAGTGGTAGAGCGGCGCACTTGTAATGCGTAGGTCGTCGGTTCAAATCCGACTTTCGGCTTAGAACTAGCATTAATGAGAAAATTCTCGTTATAGTGGAGAATCGATTTGCTTTTTTTACACTGGGTATGAACACACTGACATCAATCTGCTCTGTTGTTGGCTGCTGGCCAGGGTTCTCCCTGCTGGCGAGTGCCACTCAGACGGATGCCGAAAGCGGGCCGTTAATCTTAGCGGGAGTTTTGCTGAGTTTAGTGGTTATTTATTTTGCCAGTAAACTCGGTGGAGAAATTTGCTTGCGCCTGAATCTCCCACCTGTGCTAGGGGAATTGGTCGGCGGCGTGGTCATTGGGGTTTCTGTTTTTAAGCTATTGGTCTTCCCCGAAAGTGGTGCTACTATCAATGATTCGCTGCTAATGCAGTTCATGCAGGCAACATCAAGCTTGTCAGCGCAAAGTGCTCAAGGTGTCTTTGCCACTCAGAGTGAAGTGATTTCTGTTCTTTCCGAAATTGGGGTAGTCATCCTCTTGTTTGAGATTGGCTTGGAATCTGACCTTAAAGAGTTGATTCGCGTCGGGCCGCAAGCAGCTATCGTGGCGGTGGTTGGGGTAGTCACTCCTTTTGTTTTAGGGACAGCAGGATTAGTGTTTTTTTTTGCGGTTCCCGTCATTCCCGCGATTTTTGCGGGGGCAGCGTTAACAGCTACGAGTATCGGGATTACCGCTAAAGTGCTGGCTGAAATTAACCGCCTCAGTTCTGCGGAAGGTCAGATTATTATTGGGGCGGCAGTGTTAGACGATATTTTAGGAATTGTCGTGCTGGCTGTCGTGGCGAGTTTGGTTAAAACAGGGGAAATTCAGGTTATCAATGTTGTTTTTCTCATGATTAGCGCGGCAGCTTTTCTGATTGGCGCGATTTTAATTGGCCGCTTACTCAGTCCTTTTTATGTCCAGTTAGTCAATAAGATGAAGACGCGGGGACAATTGTTGTTAGTCTCTTTAATTTTTGCTTTTATGCTGTCCTACATCGCTCAAGTAATTCAATTAGAGGCAATTTTGGGGGCTTTTGCCGCAGGGTTAGTGTTAGCAGAAACCGAAAAGCGACAAGAACTCACAGAACAAATCCTGCCAGTAGCGGATATCTTCGTCCCCATCTTTTTTGTCTGCGTCGGTGCCAAAACCGACTTGAGTGTACTCAACCCCGTCATTCCTAGCAATCGGGAAGGGTTAATTCTAGCGGCGTTTTTAATTGTGGTGGCGATCTTGGGCAAGCTGGTAACCGGATTTACCTTGTGGGGACAAACCGCACTCAACAAACTGGCGATTGGGGTAGGCATGATTCCACGAGGCGAGGTAGGATTAGTATTTGCTGGGGTTGGTTCGGCCAGTGGGGCACTTTCCCCTTCGACCGAAGCGGCGATTATTATGATGGTGATCTTAACGACGTTTCTGGCTCCTCCTTGGTTGCGCTTGGTCTTTACTGAACCGACGGCGATCGCAGAGGAAACGTGACCTCAGAAACCTCCCAAGCGATTTGTCCGTCCTTCTAATATCAGTAGTAGAGAAGCTAGCCGTATGAGTTGATGAGTCAGGCAGTTGCGACTAGGCGTTAATCTGGAATTTAGCATCATTTTCAACAGGAGCAACTACGGTGAGATTTCACTGGTTCATCATCGCCCTGATTAGCACGTTGTTGTTTGCCTTGCCAGCAGAAGCGGGAAGGCTCCTCTTTTGGCGGTTTGAGTCCCAGCAAAATCGCTTGATTTTTACCACCGATGCGCGAGTACAGCCAAGAGCGCTATTAATCCCCAACCCCACCCGCATTGTCATCGACTTGCCTGGAGTTACTTTGGGCCGTCCTAGTGTCGAGCAGCCTATCGGCGGCGCGATTCGCAGCGTTAGAGTTGGACAGTTCGACCCACAAACTGTTCGCTTAGTCATCGAACTGGTCGCTGGCTATGTCGTCGATCCGCAACAAGTCAAAATCAGAGGACTCTCACCGACGCAGTGGACGGTAGAGCTTCCGCCGCCCCAGCGTTTATCTTCTTCTGGGAATTCAACACCGCTCACTAGCTCGGTTATCACGGCTTCTTCTACCCCCTCGGCTATTTCTTCACCTGCTTCAACGGAGTCCAATGACTTTCAGGTAACTCGCAACGGCTTGTTTATCCGCCTTGATCGCAATGGTGATAACAGCAGCATCCAAGTCAATCGCAACCGAGACGACCAGAAAATTGAATTTACCCTACCGGGCGCGGCCCTGCCCAAGACCTTGACTTCCCAAACCCTATCTGTCAACCAGTATGGGGTCAGCAATATCAAGTTCGAGCAAACCAAAGCATCGCCGCCAGAAGCTCGCATTGCCCTCACTGTTGCCCAAGACAGCCCCAATTGGCAGGGGTATTATTCCCGCTTGGGGGGAATTGTTCTCTTACCCGCCGGCGGACTCTCCCAGGTTGAAGATTTGCGCCCCCCAGAGGCTTCAGGTACGCCTTCTCTGTCAGCCATCAGCGCCCGGCCCCAACTCGCGGCGATCGCGGCGATTGAATTGGTTAACAATAACTCCCAATTGCTGATTCGAGCCGACCGCCCCATTCAAGGAAATGGCAATCTTAACCGTCTCACAGGGGTCTATGAAATTCGCATTTTTAATGCTCAACTGGCTGAGGGTTTTCGAGGGCCGCAACTGGGTCGCAACAGTTCCATCTATCAATTGCGGCTGCGACAGGAAAGTGCCAACACTGTCGTCGTCTTCGTCCAACCTTCTCTCGGTGTCCGCTTGGGCAATATCTCCCAACTGAACCCGTCGGTGATTGCCCTCGATATTCGCTCCTCTCGGGCCGCGGCGGTTCCTCCCAGAGATATTAATGTTTTCCCGCCTGCTACAACCCCTTACCCCGATTTAGAGCCGCTACCCAGTAACGGCTCGTCTTACTCACGAGTCTTGGTCATTATCGATCCTGGACACGGCGGCAAAGACCCCGGCGCGATCGGCATTGGCGGCTTGCAGGAAAAAGGTGTCGTCTTGCCCATTTCGTTAGATGTGGCTCAAAGCTTGCAGCAACAAGGCATCCGTGTTATGTTGACTCGCAATGCTGACTATTTCGTCAGCCTGCAAGGCCGTACTGATCTGGCTAATCGAGCGGGGGCTGATATTTTTGTCAGCATTCACGCTAATGCGGTCGGTGGAGGACGCACAGAAGTTAATGGATTAGAGGTATATTACTATGGCAACCGAGACTTAGCAGCAGCGATTCATCGCAGTATCCTGCGGACGCTCAATGTCGGCGATCGCGGTGTGCGTCGGGCTAGATTCTACGTCTTGCGCTACTCAAATATGCCGGCTGCGCTGGTAGAAGTGGGCTTCGTGACGGGGGCCCAGGATAATCCCAGGCTGCGTGATGCTAACTACCGCCGCCAAATGGCGCAAGCGATCGCACGGGGCATTTTGGAATATATTCAGCAAAAAAGACTTTAGTGATATTTACTTCCCTAAATATTCGTGTTTCAATTGACGAAAACTCAATTTCAGTCCCAGTTATTGTATGAGAGACGCTCAAAACAGTCCTATTGGCGTTTTTGATAGTGGTGTGGGGGGATTGACTGTTTTACGGGAGCTTTACCGACAGCTACCCTATGAGTCGATTCTCTATTTTGGCGATACAGCTAGACTCCCTTATGGCGATCGCTCTGTCGAGGAAATTCTGCAATTTGTCCGAGAAATTCTCACCCTGATGCAGAATGAGGGAGCCAAAATGGTCATTATGGCCTGTAATACCAGTTCAGCACTCGCTCTAGAAACCGTCCGCAGTGAGTTTGACTTTCCCATTTTGGGAGTGATCCTGCCCGGAGCCAGAGCCGCCGTCAGACGAGGCAAGCGCATTGGCATTATCTCGACTCTGGCTACTGCCAATAGCAATGCCTATCGTCAGGCTATTCAAGAAATCGATCCCTTAGCTTGTGTCTGGCAGGTAGGATGCCCTGAATTTGTGCCGCTAATCGAACAAAACCGCATCCACGACCCTTACACTAAACAAGTTGCCCGTCAGTATCTCCAGCCTCTGCTTCAATGTAATATTGATACACTCATCTACGGTTGCACTCACTATCGCCATCTGGCGGCGGTTTTCAAAGAAATTTTACCCCCAACCGTCCGCACCATCGATCCGGCTCGCTATGTCGTTCAAGCGGCTGAAACTGAGTTAGAGGTTTTGGGATTCAAAAGCTTTCTGTCTCCCTTGCCAACTCGCTTCTGTGTCAGTGGCTGTCCCCAAACCTTTGCCCAACTGTCTCGGCAGTGGCTGGGTTACCTACCCATAGTGGAAAAAGTGTTTTTAACTGCGCCCAAAACCGCTATAGTGACGGGTAAAGAGGTGGAAATTCTCGATTAACCAACGTAGTTTAGAAAGGCAATTACCGTCACTTCAATCATAAGCAACCTGAAGTTTAACTCTGGGCCTTTCTTTTTGGCTACTTTTTTCCGTCGAACTCACGTTGCTTTACTAAGCTGTAAAACATCTAGATTACCCATCCCTAGCGGGCAAGATGCCCGCACCACCGTCATTTCACATCACAATATCTGCTAAAGCAACTTAAATATGGATTAGCTTATGAAAAAGGTATTGCTCTATGTCTGACCAATAAACGAGAGGTTATTGTCAAATAAGCATTTATCCTGCATCGCGAGGCGGGATTGAAGGCCATTTAAAGCGATGCTTGGCAACTAATAACAGGCAATAAACGAGCGACAAGTACAGGGCGGCGAGAAGTAGCGTAGTGACAGGCATATCGAGTAGCAGGGGTTAGTAAGGCAAAAGGGCGGGCATTAAAATCACTGACCGAATAGAAGTCAGCAGTCTTAGACACTGACAGCAAAATCTCTTTTCTAGAAATCACCTGGTTTTTCTCCAGACTACAACCGAACCGAGATGCAAATTAATCCATCGCGACTCTAGCTAGGCTATAAGCTACCTAGCCCCTGCTGGCTACGGGACGAAGGAAGGTCAGTGTATTGGCGTGTATTGGCGTGTATTGGCTAATTCAACAGTACAAGTCCCAGACTAGCCCAGTTAGTCATAGAACTGACTTTATCAAAAAGCCAACTCTTTTACTAAGGAACTTATGCTTTTAAAAAATGGTTAAAATCCTTATTGATACAGTAACATAAGAACTTCGCTTGTGGGCAATTTTTTTAAGATTTCCGGCTATGGACAGAGGGATCGTTTGAGAAAACCCAAGATATCATTTCCCTGTCAGCGAAGGTTAGCTTAAAATAAAGACAAGGATATGTAAACTTTCGTGACTTACCTGATTTGCCAAGCTTGGCTAACCGATGATCTCAACTACTTCTCTCTTTGCCCCCGTCGAGCAAGATCTCTGCCTCCTGACAGAGAATCTCAAGCGACTCATCGGTGCCCGCCATCCTATTTTAGGCGCAGCGGCCGAACACTTGTTTGAAGCAGGAGGCAAGCGCATTCGTCCGGCAATCGTCCTGTTGATTTCACGGGCAATTCTATTAGAACAAGAGATCACCCAGCGCCACCGACGGCTAGCAGAAATCACAGAGATGATTCACACTGCCAGTCTCGTCCACGATGATGTCGTCGATGAAGCCCAATTACGGCGCAACGTTCCCACCGTCAACAGCCTCTTTGACAACCGCATTTCTGTCTTAGCGGGAGATTTTTTATTCGCTCAGTCTTCTTGGTATCTGGCAAATCTAGATAATTTAGAGGTGGTTAAATTGCTTTCAGAGGTTATCCGAGATTTTGCGGAAGGGGAAATCTTGCAAGGCATCAGTCGGTTTGATACGAGCATCACTTTGGACGCCTATTTAGAGAAAAGTTATTATAAAACCGCGTCTTTAATTGCCAACAGTGCCAAAGCTGCCGCTATTTTAAGTGATAGCCCCAGTGGGGTTGCCCAGCAAGTCTTCAGTTACGGGCAACATTTGGGCTTAGCCTTCCAAATTGTCGATGATATCTTAGACTTTACCTCGCCGACAGAAATCTTGGGCAAGCCTGCCGGTTCCGATTTAATCAGTGGCAATATTACTGCCCCAGCACTGTTTGCGATGGAAGAAAATCCCTATTTAGAAACGCTTATTGGACGGGAATTTAGTGAAACTAGCGATATCGACAGAGCCTTAACGATTGTGTTAGAAAGTAAAGGCATCGAGCGATCGCGGGAATTAGCCACCTATCACGCAAAACTGGCACTTAAGTATCTCGACTGCCTCAAACCATCAACCTCATGCCAAGCGTTAACGGATTTAGGCGATTATGTTTTGAGTCGAATTTATTAGAGGGAACAGGGAACAGGCAAAAGGCAGGAGGCAATAAAACACTGATAACTGTTAACTGATTGGAGTTGGCGTCGGCATTCTTTTAGCTTTGTGAGACTCTAATTTTTTGCGGAAACTAGTTCCTAAAAGTCCTGCTACAATAGCTCCACCTATCGTTAAAGGTTCAGGCACAGCACGAACAACAACAGGTTGATTGCTTCTGCCATCAGCGACGGCGAAAGGATTGTCATTCAAATCCAAATAGTAATAAATCACTAGCACTGAAAAAACAGAACTGGCGGCTAATTTAGACTTAAAACTATTTAGCTCATGTCTTTCCAAAATATTGTTATGATTAATGTCTTCGCCGGAAAATGTCCCAGACACAAACGGTTCTCCCGAAAACCCATTTTGTTTTAAAGAAAAAGCCGTTCCCTGAGCAGGGTGAGCCGAAATAAGCATCAAGCTCAATCCCATACCAGCAGAGAGAGTGACAAAGGCATCAGCGAATTGTGTTTCATGTTGTTAATCGAATCGTTAACTCCTTCATCTTACGATAGTAGATAGTTTTTTCAAGTTGGGATTGAGTGTCATGTCTTTCTCGCTCCTTTGGCAATCAGAGGGCAACACCCCAGATAATGCCAGTAACTTTTCGACCATCTGCCAGTGGTGGCAATCTTTAGCGTCTCAAGATTTGCTCTGGCAACAACGATTAATTCCTGAAACGCAGAACATTAAAGATATTAACTGGGATAACCAGCAATTTGATGAAAAATTGGCTTTTGAATCGCCGCAAGTTCGCGGCATCACATTATATTGGCAAAAACCAAATGCCTCAGACGAACGTAGCATCACGCCTAGAAAATTAGAATTTGATCGTTCTGGACAATTTCTCAACATCTATCCGCAATCTCAACCCCAATTAATGATCCGAATTACTAAGCTTCCTCTTTATCAAAGAATCGAACTGAAAAACCCTCTCATCGTCGGGACAGCAGTGGGAAACGAGCATATTTTGTTGCTACGAGACAAACAGCAAAAACTGGAGGTGAAACTGAGTCTCAATTCTGAGAGTCTTAATCAGTTATTAACTTATTTAACAAACAACTCCGAAAAAACAGACGTTAACGCTTGATTTGCCCAGAAGCGATCCCTTCTGGGACAGCGTAGCTGCACGCGCTTGTTAATCTCAAAAAAAGTGCTATTCCAGTGATTTAAACGAGATGACTGACTATCTAAAGATTTGGTTGCTAATGGGGATAATTCCACTGTACTGGACTCCTTTAGTTCAGGCACAGCAACTACCTAGGGTAGATTCTAGGGAAAAACCAGTTTCTTCCCCCTCGATTCAGGCATGGGAAAGACAGTTACAGCAGCAATTTCAGGAGCGATATCCAGTCTTTTATTTATTTCTGCAAGAACTAGAACACTATCAACCGCCAGACCTTCAACAACAAGCTGAAATTGAAATTCTAGAGTTATTAGAGCGACCAAAGCCTTTACAACAGAAATTAATCGAAGAGCAAGGATTGTAATCCCTCAACCATTAACTATTAACTATTAACTGATATTACCATCCCCGCAAATCACAGGCCACTCTAACCCCTATTTGGTCGAGAGGCATTGCTCTGGGATGATAAGCAAAGCGAGAAGCTGAGCGACAATTTTCGGGATTAAAATCCCAAGATCCCCCCCGCAATAAGCGATGATCATTGGGATTGTCAGATAGCCATGCCTCACCCCAAATAGGAGCGCCTAAATAATTGGGATGCCAGTGATCGGCACACCATTCCCAGACATTCCCGTGCATATCATACAATCCAAAAGCATTAGGCAAAAAAATTCCTACTGGCGTAGTTTCTTGGCGATATTCTGTTAATTTTTCGGCTTTATAAGCCCCTTTTGCCATATAATTGGCCAATTTTCCTGTTAATGTTTCTCCGAAGTGAAAGGGAGTTGTCGTCCTACCCCGACAAGCATATTCCCACTCTGCTTCAGTCGGCAGTCGATAAGGACGCTGCGTGTGATTGGATAATCTCGCGCAGAACTCCACCGCTTCTTCCCAATTAATTCGCTCGACGGGACGCTCATCGCCTTTGAAGTGAGAGGGATCAGGGTGAAGTTCAAGCCTCACTTGGGGAAAATCAGCTACGATGCGCCATTGCTTTTGAGTGATGGGATATTGAGACAGAAAAAAAGACGAGACAGTGACACGATGCTGAGGTTTTTCACTATTTTGGCTTTTGGGTTCTTTTTCAAAAGCGCCCATGAGAAAGGTTTCACCAGGCAGGTAAATCATCCTCATCGACGCGGTTGTATCCAACATTTCGCTGAAATATTGAGCATCTTGAGCGGTTTGACTCAGAATTTCGCCAAACTCATCCACCTGAAACACCTCAAACGTGAAAGTTTGAGGAGGAACAGGAGCTTTAAATACTGCTGCTGGGGTAGATAAGGGTTGAGATTGAATGGTTTCTAAAGTACTAACTCGCTGTTCTAACTCAATGACTTTATTTGCTAAAGGTTCTGTGGTAATACTCTCCAAATATTGAGTAATAGCTCTAACCATCACTTGAGATTTAGGCGTTCCTAAAGACTCGGCATGAGCAATTAGTTTCTTATACAAAACTGGGGGAATTCTTAAACTAACTTGAATATTACTCATAGGGACTAGAATAACGCCTATTAGTCTCCTCCAGTTTGATGGCTCTGAAGGTTATGATCGCCAAGATTCAGATCCAAGACTCACAATCATCAATCGATTTTGTCGTGCGATCAGATCTCTCATACCTACTAGCATATCGGCTAATTGCTATCAACTACCTACTTCCGCCAGTTGTCGTTCCTCTGAGGTAGGCGAGACAAGCGGATCGAAACCCAACTGATCGCTTATGCGTTCCCTGGCTAGAACGCGGTATTGCCAGAAGTGTTCACCCGCCGCACACAAGCCGAGATACATACTCAAAAATTGGGGCTTGAGTCGTAGCATCGTCCACAGTTGTCGCCAGAATTGAACGCGGATTTCCTTCCTTTGCCAGCCTTGCCGCCAGAGCAATTGAGTGACGAGTCGTATGCTTTTAGTAGCCGGAAAATACATATTTTGTTGCAATCGAGGATTCGTTGTAATGCCTAGACAATGTTCAAAACACCGACGAAGGTAGTTGGATGGCTCGTACATTATCCAAATAGCTTCTAGGTACTCTAGAGCAACTTCAGCCATCGGGCGGGTAGGAACGAAATTCATTAAAGAGTTCTGATCGCCTACTTCAGTTACCCCGAAACCTTCTATCAATCGCTGTTCTTGTTGGAGTCTTTGCCAGAGTGCTGTATTGGGGAGAGCTTGCAGGATGCCGAGCATGGGTTGAGGAATGTTAGTAGCCTCGACAAACGCTTGAATTCGCTCTCCTGCCCCCGCTCGTTCTCCATCAAAGCCGATAATGAATCCGGCATAGATCAACAAGCCAGCTTCATTAATCCTGCGACAAGCTTCGGCTAGCGGATGGCGAGTATTCTGAAACTTGCGTGTGACTGCTAGGCTATCTTGGTCGGGGGTTTCAATGCCCAAAAAGACCCCATAAAAACCTGCTTGCGCCATCAGTTCTAAAAGTTCAGCATCCTCGGCCAAATTCACAGAAGCCTCGGTTAAGAAAGTGAAAGGATAGTTACGAGCCTCCATCCAAGGAATTAATTCCCGTAGCAGGCATTTGACATTGCGTTTATTGCCAATAAAGTTGTCATCAACAATAAAGACGGAGCCGCGCCAGCCTAAGTCGTAAAGGGATTGAAGTTCGGCGATACTCTGTTGCGGGTCTTTGGTGCGGGGTTTGCGACCGTAAAGCGTGATGATGTCACAGAATTCACATTCAAAGGGACAGCCTCGCGAAAACTGAATCGCCATCATCAAGTATTCATCGCGCTTGAGCAGATCGAAGCGAGGCAAGGGGCTTGTTCTCACGTCGGGTTTCTCGGCTGCGCGAAAGATGCCGCTTTCTTGTCCACTGGCGATCGCTTCTAAGAATTGAGGGATGGTGATTTCTCCCTCATCTAAAATAAAGTAATCAGCACCTGTCGCCTCATCGGGGGTGGAGGTGGGAAAGGGCCCTCCAACGGCCACTTTTTTGCCCAACTGCTTAGCTTTTTGAATTTGCGCCAAAAAATCTGATTTTTGTGCCATCATAGCCGAAAGAATGACTAGCTCGCACCATTGCCAATCTTCTTCGGTCTCAGTCGCGACATTGCGATCAACAAAACGAATCTTCCAATCATCGGGCAGCAAAGCCGCTACAGTAATGATGCCCAGAGGTGGTATGGTGGCTTTTAAGTCAGCCATCTTCATAAATTCGTCGTAAGACCAAAAAGTTTGAGGAAAGCGAGGGTAAAGCAACAAGGTTTTCATCGATTAAACCTCTAAATTATTGGCAAATATAGTTTAATATTGAAACCTTTAAAAAAAGATTGAGGTGACAATTTATTAATATTTAACAATTGAGCCTTCTTATGCAGAAATCTGAGGGGCTAAAATTACCAAGAAATCGCCGTCCAATGCTTATTAATCCTTGATTTAGGCTGTTTGACTGTTATGTTTAGCACGGCTGTTAGCGTCCTAATGTCAATTCTTCTTTCTTCCCTAAAATTCCTTGTGGTCGCCAAACCATCAGTACCATTAAAATTAAACCAATTACCATAATCCGAAACGCTCCTGCCTGACTTTGATTAAACCAGCCTATTTGAGGCAAAAGAAAGCGAGTTAATGAATCGTAAGCCCAGAAAATAATTGCCCCGACCAAGGTTCCTGCATTACTTCCCGCTCCTCCTAAAACCACGATGATCCAAACATTAAAGGTTAGCAATGGCTCAAAATTGCTCGGATAAATAGTGGTCAACTGCCAAGCGAAAAATGCTCCCGAAATCCCTGCGATCGCGCCGCCTAACATGAAGGATTGTAACTTATACCAAAACACGTTTTTTCCTAACGCTCTAGGGATTTCTTCATCTTCTCGAATCGCTTTAAGAATCCGCCCCCAAGGAGAATGAACTAAAAATTCTAACCCAGCATAAATGACGGTTAAAGTCAATAATGTCAAGACCATTAAACCCGCTTTATAGGTATAATTCCAGAGTGCGATCGTGCCTGGAACATAGATTAATAAAATCAAGAAACTCGCGATCGCTCCCCCCATGATCGCACTGCGCGGTTTTCTCTGATTTTTTGGACATTGTGTGGAAAGATTGCTCCAGAGAATCCAACCTGCATAAATAGCGAGTAAGGTTAACAGTCCGATTAAGAGAAGTTTACTCAACCCGTTAGGTTGAATATCTATTGGTAGAGGAAAACGCCGCAACCCAAATGGCCCATCAGTC
>JBGTNM010000419.1:0-3646 GCA_041743025.1 Microcystaceae cyanobacterium | reverse complement strand
ATACTAGGCACGGAATTGTATAAGAATCTTTACACTCTCAGGTGAGACTAGCAAAAATTATGCGCTGCTCATCTGAACACATCGCAACTAAAAGCACTTACCCAGATTGACCGAGATGAATGCAGGAATTGACCTACAAGCACGTTTTATCGACTCTCTCAAGGAATTGGGACTGACTGACGGCGTAGCCAAAGCTCTGTGGATTCCCTTGCCCTCTTTTTTAATGATTATTGGGGCAACGGTAGGGGTACTGGTCGTCGTTTGGTTGGAGCGAAAAATCTCTGCGGCTGCTCAGCAACGTATCGGCCCAGAATTTGCTGGCCCGTTGGGGGTCTTACAGCCTGTCGCTGACGGAATCAAGCTGGTATTTAAAGAAGATATCATTCCGGCAAAAGCCGATCCTTGGTTGTTTACCTTGGGGCCGGTTGTGGTCGTCCTGCCTGTTTTTGTTTCTTATTTGATTGTTCCTTTTGGACAGAATCTTGTCATTACTGACCTGAATATCGGGATTTTCTTATGGATTTCTCTATCTAGCATTGTCCCAATTGGCTTGCTGATGTCTGGTTATTCCTCTAACAATAAGTATTCTCTGTTAGGGGGCTTGCGAGCCGCCGCTCAGTCGATTAGCTATGAAATTCCCTTAGCCTTTTCGGTACTGGCGATCGTGATGATGTCTAACAGCCTCAGTACCATTGATATCGTACAGCAACAGTCGGGATACGGGATTCTCGGTTGGAATATTTGGCGGCAACCGGTTGGCTTTTTAGTCTTTTGGATTGCTGCGCTGGCTGAATGCGAACGCCTTCCTTTTGACTTGCCTGAAGCGGAAGAAGAACTGGTTGCAGGCTATCAGACTGAGTATGCAGGCATGAAATTTGGACTGTTTTACGTCGCTTCTTACGTCAATTTAGTGCTGTCTGCCTTAATCTTTGCCGTTCTCTATCTGGGAGGGTGGGAATTTCTTGTTCCCCTTGATAAGTTAGCGAGTTGGTTGGGTGTCAGTGAATCTAGTGCTTGGCTACAAGTAATTACCGCTTCATTAGGGATTACAATGACAGTCCTTAAGGCTTATTTCCTGATCTTTTTAGCCGTCTTGCTGCGTTGGACAGTTCCCCGCGTTCGCATTGACCAACTGCTAGACTTGGGATGGAAATTCTTGTTGCCCGTTTCTTTGGTTAATTTATTATTAACCGCCGCTCTAAAGTTAGCTTTTCCAGTTGCTTTCGGTGGCTAATAGTTGTTCTGTCCGATAGTTGTCATTCACGCTCATCAATTCATTTGCCATGTTTAATTTTCTCAAACAAGTCAGTGATTACGCCAAAGAAAGCGTAGAAGCGGCTAAATACATCGGTCAAGGACTGTCAGTCACCTTCGATCATATGCGTCGCCGCCCGATTACTGTTCAGTATCCTTATGAAAAATTAATTCCTTCTGAACGTTTTCGAGGTCGTATTCATTTTGAATTTGATAAGTGTATTTCCTGCGAAGTCTGTGTTCGAGTCTGTCCTATCAACCTGCCGGTAGTAGATTGGGTATTTAACAAAGAGATTAAAAAGAAAGAACTCAAGCACTACAGTATTGACTTCGGCGTGTGTATTTTCTGTGGAAATTGTGTCGAATATTGTCCGACTAACTGTCTTTCTATGACCGAAGATTACGAATTAGCCACCTACGATCGCCACGAACTTAATTATGATAGTGTGGCTCTGGGAAGATTGCCGTACAAAGTAACTCAAGATCCAATGGTCACGCCGCTACGGGAACTTGTTTACTTACCCAAAGGCGTACTTGACCCCCACGATTTACCTCCAGGCAGTCAACGCGCAGGCATGAACAATGAACACGAACCAAGTGAGTGAGCGGAGCCACAATAAACAATGAAAATAATTGATCATTGAAAAAAAGGAGTTTAAAAGCGAGTGAATTTAGCAGAAGGCGTTCAAATCGTTTCTTTCGGTGTGCTAGCGGCTATGGTTATTGGGGCTGCTTTGGGTGTTGTTTTACTCTCCAATATTGTTTACTCTGCCTTTTTATTGGGGGGAGTTTTTATTGGTATTGCGGGAATGTATTTATTGCTTAATGCAGATTTTGTGGCGGCTGCTCAGATCTTAATTTATGTGGGAGCCGTTAACGTTTTAATCTTATTTGCCATTATGTTAGTCAACAAGCGGGAAGACTTTTCTGTCATACCGAGACGATGGATACGGAGAGGCGCAACAGCATTAGTCTGCACCGGAATTTTCATTGTGTTGGCAACAATGGTTTTAATTACACCTTGGTCGCTTGCTCCAACTCCTTCGGTAGCTCTTGACAGTACCATTATCGAAATTGGCAAACATTTCTTTAGTGATTTCCTGTTACCTTTTGAATTGGCTTCGGTTTTATTATTAATGGCGATGGTAGGAGCAATTATTTTGGCCCGCCGCGACTTGATTCCCGAAACGCCTCCTTCTTCTGAAGGGGTTGTAACTGCCTTAACTTTGCCGGAAAGGTTAACGGAGTTAGAAGCTAGAGAATTAATCCAAAAGAATTGAGGAATTATGCAATTACAACTTGAATTTTTCTTACTGTTAGCGGCGGCCCTTTTTTGTATTGGTATTTATGGCTTAATTACCAGCCGCAACGCAGTTCGAGTTTTGATGTCTATTGAATTGTTGCTGAATGCTGTCACTTTAAATTTAATGGGATTTTCTAACTTTCTCGATCCTGTTGGTATTAAAGGTCAAGTTTTTACCGTTTTTGTCATTACTGTGGCGGCGGCTGAAGCGGCTGTTGGTTTAGCGATTGTACTGGCAATTTATCGCAACCGAGAAACGATTGATATGGAACAATTCAATTTGCTCAGATGGTAGCTAAGCGAGAGAATGGGGGCTAGGGGGTTTCAATGACCAAGAGACTTATTGTATTTGGTGCTAAAACGCAACTAAAAACCAGTTTATTTGCGTTTTCGAGAAATTTTGCGCTTTTTTCCCTGACGCTTTTTTTGAAATTTTAAATAAGCAGAACCCAACTGGTCGCTAAGCGTGTGACTCATCGCTCCCAATTCTAAACCAATTACTAGGGCAAGCACTTCTTGGAACCCTTGATTTTGCAGCCATTGGCGAAGACTTAAGGTGACTCGGTGTCCATTCGAGTTAACATCCCAGATGAATTGAGCGATCGCACTGCCGACTATCCCCACAAGTGCGATAATGACCATCAGGTAGGCGACGCGCAAAGTAGTGCCAATCAGAAAACCATGTGAGAGAAAGGAACGGTGTTTGATAACGGACTGATAAGGCCGCCAAATCCAGCGTAAAACGCCCCAGCGTCGATACTGAACTGAATAAATATCGAGGTCGGGGCCGAACATCAAACCACTAAATAAATACGACCCAGCCACGAGCAGGGTTAATTCTCCCTGACGGGTCAGTAAATAGGCTAGGATGGCCACCCAAGGTAAACCCCATAGGGTGATGCGATCGTGCGTGCGACCAGAAGGCATTAATTTAGAATTTTATGGCATTGTTAAACTAAGCCAGAGGGTCGCCCCTCTGACTCGTCTTCAGAACCGGACTTGAGACTTTCACCTCATCCGGCTCCTCTCTAATCAGGCTCGTATGAGTACCAGACTTTTCTGATTTGTACTTTTTGATGATTTCTAAAT
>JBGTNM010000418.1:0-5266 GCA_041743025.1 Microcystaceae cyanobacterium | reverse complement strand
ATAAAATCTTATTAATTAACGTAGGATGGGTTAGACGGCAATAAGCATTCAAACTTAACCCGAAATCATCAATCCGTCGTAACCCATCTTTCAGGAATTTGTATCCTAGTACACATTTCACCTCATCATGCCGGAAGAGCCACTAGAAATTTTTGAGAATCACAAGACCTTGAAAGGGCTGGTCCTAGTCTATTACATTTACGCCGATGGCTCTTTCCTAGACGAAGATAATATTGTGGGAGAGAATAATGATGGATAAACTGAATTTCGATACCATGAGTCGTGAGGAATTAGCACACTTTATCGTCGCTCATCGAGAGACTGCGGAGGGGATAGAAGCGAGAAGGGTTTACATTCGTCGTATGGCAGAAAAAGCAAAAAGTTGTGGGATTGATTTCTATAGATCTGAAATTCAATCAAAACTTAATTAGCCAGTAGTGGGCTGTTTCAACTAAAATAAGGCAATAGCTCACTGAGGGAAAATAGCAGCACCGCTTCCGGTGAGCCATCAAACAAGGTATTTACCGAGTTGCGAGAGAAATACTCGTGAAGCCTGTCATTATTCACAGTGAAGCGAAAGAAGAGCTAGAGCGACATATTCTGCATTCCCTATCAATTTATCAGCGAGATCTGGGAACACTGGAAATGTAAGGATCTCGTGTGATAGTGCCATGACCTATTCGTCCGCCTCAAAGCGCACCAAAGCGGTTGCTCTAAGAAATTACTTTTCCCCCTTTGGCAACAAACTGATCCAAGTCGGTTATGTCGCCCCGGATCAGATGCAACAGGCATTAGTCGAAACCCGCAAGTCAGGCCGTCCCTTGACAGACGTGCTACAACTGCTGACCGGACGGCAACTCCCGCCTGAATTACTGCGCCAGTACAAAAAGCATCATTTATTTGAATTAAAAATACTCTACGGCGTAGATTCGGTCGATCCAGAGGTCGCCCCTACCGCAACTCGCGAGATGGCGCAATTGATTGGGTCGTTAATTCCTCTCGATATCTGTCGCCGTCACAAACTCTTACCCTTATCCAAACACGACACTGATCCTCCCTGCGTTGTCGTGGCGATGATCGATCCCGATAACTTAGATGCCCAAGACGACCTCAACCGCATCTTGCGCTCTAAAGGACTAGAACTGCGGCGGCTAGTCGTTACCCAAGAAGATTATGACCAATTAATAGAGCAATTTCACGGTATTCAAGCAGAACTCGATCAAGAAAAAGAACGTCTCGATAAAGAAAAAGAACTCGAAAAATTAGCCGATTTAACGGATATTGTCGGCACGATTGATGCGACGATTAGCGAAGCAACTGATGACAATGCTGACTCTCTCGATGCCAATGATGCCCATCAAGCTCCCGTCATCAACCTCGTCAATAAAATCCTAGCCAAAGCGTTGCAGGAAGGCTCGTCAGACATTCACGTCGAACCGCAAGAAGAATACCTCCGCATCCGCTTCCGCCGAGATGGGGTACTCCAACAAGCCTTTGACCCCCTGCCCAAAAAGATCATGCCGGCTGTCATTGCTCGCTTCAAAATCATGTCCGAGTTAGATATTGCCGAACGCCGACTGCCCCAAGACGGTAAAATTCGCCGTATCTTTAAAGGCCGCAAAGTGGACTTTCGGGTCAGTACCCTCCCCAGTCGTTACGGCGAGAAAGTTTGTTTGCGGATTCTAGATAACTCAGCCACCCAGTTAGGGCTAGACAAGCTCATTACCAACCCCGAAACCCTCCAGATTATGCGGGACATGGCTAGCCGTCCCTTTGGCTTGATTCTGGTGACGGGGCCGACTGGAAGCGGTAAATCGACCTCTCTCTATTCCGTGTTGGCAGAACGCAACGATCCAGGGGTTAATATTAGCACCGCCGAAGACCCCATTGAATACTCGCTGCCTGGCATTACACAAGTTCAGGTGATTCGGGAAAAAGGCATGGATTTTGCTTCCATCCTCCGAGCTTTTTTGCGGCAAGACCCTGATATTCTTCTGGTGGGGGAAACGCGGGACAAAGAAACCGCCAAAACCGCGATGGAAGCCGCGCTAACCGGACACTTGGTTTTGACTACCCTGCACACCAACGACGCTGCTGGCGCGATCTCCCGCCTCGACGAAATGGGCATTGAACCGTTTATGATTTCCGGCGCTTTGTTGGGTGTTCTGGCTCAACGCCTGGTGCGGCGCGTTTGTAGTGAATGCCGCGCTCCCTACCATCCCAGCAAAGCTGAATTGGCACGATTTGGCTTATCTGCCGCCAATGAAGAAGAAGTCACCTTTTACAAAGCCAACACCCTAAGCGCCGAAGAAATTGCCCAAGCGAGAGTCAGTGGAACCCTCTGTGTTAAGTGTGGGGGCAGTGGCTACAAAGGCAGGGTCGGCGTTTACGAAGTCATGCGTAATACCGAGCGCATTCAAACGATGATCAATGAAGGAGCGACCACTGACCGCATTAAAGAAGTCGCCGTCGAAGAAGGCATGGTCACGCTGCTGGCCTACAGTTTACAACTCGTGCAAGAAGGCTTCACGACTCTCGATGAAGTGGAACGGGTGACGTTTACCGATAGTGGCTTGGAATCTGAACTCAAAGCTAAGCGCAAGAGTTCGCTGGAGTGCCGTACCTGTCAGGCGAACTTACAAACAGAGTGGCTGGACTGTCCCTATTGCATGACCCCCAGGTTTAGCACGACATAATTACCTATTAGCAATACCCCAATTTTCAAGGAGATAAGGCGATGACAATGGATTTATTGATCGAAGATTTAATGGAACAACTGGTGGAAATGGGTGGCTCTGATATGCACGTTCAAGCCGGGGCCCCGATTTATTTCCGCATCAGTGGCAAACTCAACCCCATCAATGAAGAACCCCTCTCCCCCCAAGACAGCCAGAGGCTCATCTTCAGTATGCTCAATAACACCCAACGTAAGGAATTAGAGCAAAATTGGGAACTTGACTGTTCCTACGGGGTTAAAGGACTCGCCCGCTTCCGGGTCAACGTCTACAAAGAACGGGGCTGCTATGCGGCGTGTTTACGGGCACTATCCTCCAAAATTCCTAATTTTGAACAATTAGGACTGCCCAATATCATCCGAGAAATGGCAGAACGCCCCAGAGGGCTGATTCTGGTAACGGGACAGACGGGTTCTGGCAAGACGACAACGCTCGCCGCCATTTTAGATCTGATCAACCGCACGCGAGGCGAGCACATTCTCACGGTGGAAGACCCCATTGAATACGTTTTTCCCAACATCAAAAGCCTGTTCCACCAACGCCAGAAAGGGGAAGATACGAGATCTTTTTCTAACGCGCTGCGAGCCGCCTTGCGCGAAGACCCCGATATCATCCTCGTCGGCGAAATGCGGGATTTAGAAACCATTTCCCTAGCCATTAGTGCCGCCGAAACCGGTCACTTGGTCTTCGGTACCCTACACACCAATTCTGCGGCAGGAACCATTGACCGGATCATTGATGTTTTCCCTGCCAACCAACAGGCTCAAATTCGAGCTATGCTCTCTAACTCCATGCTTGCCGTCTTCAGTCAGTGCTTAGTCAAGAAAAAAAGCCCCAAACCGGGTGAATTTGGTCGTGCGATGGTGCAGGAAATGATGATTATTACTCCTGCTATTGCTAACCTCATTCGGGAAGGCAAAGCTTCTCAAATTTACTCTGCCATTCAAACCGGGATGAAATTGGGAATGCAGACGATGGAACAAGCCTTGGCTAGTCTGGTGGTTAGCGGTGTGGTTTCTTTTGAAGAAGCGATTTCTAAAAGTGGCAGACCTGACGAATTGCAGCGTCTCGTCGGTGGAGCAGCCTCAGCCGCTAGCGCGAAACCGAAAGCGCGAGCATAATTTCAATTATCCCTTGTTTATTGTTCTTTATTCATTAAAAAAATGCCTACTTATATTGCTCAAGTCAAGGACATGAAAGGGAAAGTCCTGAAAACGAAAGTCGATGCCATGTCCCCCGAACAAGCCAGGGCAATGCTCAAACAGCAATATCCAGCCATTGGCAAAATTAAACAAGCGGGCATGGATATTGACCTTTCAGCCCTCGATTTCCTCAATAGTGTGACGGTTAAAGATAAAGCTGTCTTTTCTCGCCAATTTGCGGTCATGATCAACGCTGGTGTCGCGATCGTGCGCTGTTTGGGGGTTTTATCCGACCAAGCGGGAAACAGCAAAATGAAAAAAGCTCTCGTCGCTATCAGTGCCGAAGTGCAACAAGGCATCAGTTTGTCGGAGTCGATGGTCAAACATCCTGAATGCTTCGATCAACTCTATGTCAGCATGGTAGAGGCTGGGGAAACAGGGGGGGTTCTCGATGAAGTCCTCAACCGACTAGCTAAACTCTTAGAAGACATGGCACGCCTCAAAAACCAAATTAAATCAGCTATGGCTTATCCGGTTGCTGTCGGTGTTTTGGCTGTGTTGGTCTTTTTTGCCATGACTATCTTTTTGATTCCGATTTTTGCCAAAATCTTCCAAGATTTGGGGACAGAATTGCCAGCACTGACGCAATTCATGCTGTTTCTGAGTGGTATCATGCGTAGTTGGAAGATTCTCATTCCCATTTTTGCGACTATCGGCTCCGTTATTTTTATCAAGCAATATTACAAAACGCCAGCCGGACGCTACCAAATTGATGCCTTTCTGCTTAAAATGCCATTATTTGGCCCTTTAAATGAAAAATCGGCTGTTGCTCGTTTCTGCCGCGTGTTTGGAACTTTAACCCGTTCTGGCGTTCCCATCTTGACTTCTTTAGAGATTGTCGTCAATACGGTAGGCAACAGAGTCATTGCTAACGCCGTCGCAGGAGCGCAAGCCGAAATTCAACAAGGAGGCATGATGAGTATTGCTTTGCAACGCGCTAATGTTTTCCCGGCTTTAGCCATTCAAATGATTTGTATTGGGGAAGAAACGGGGGAACTCGATGCCATGATGATGAAAGTGGCTGACTTTTATGAAGATGAGGTCGAACAAGCCGTTAAAGCACTCACTAGCATTATTGAACCGATTATGATGGTCATGATTGCTGGTATGGTTGGGGTGATCCTGTTGTCTATGTACTTACCCATGTTCAAAATCTTCGACCAATTGGGATAAAACAACGGTCAATGGTGTTAAACTAAGCCAGAGGGTCGCCCCTCTGACTCGTCTTCAGAACCGGACTTGAGACTTTCACCTCATCCGGCTCCTCTCTAATCAGGCTCGTATGAGTACCAGACTTTTCTGATTTGTACTTTTTGATGATTTCTAAAT
>JBGTNM010000417.1:0-16896 GCA_041743025.1 Microcystaceae cyanobacterium | reverse complement strand
ATTTAGAAATCATCAAAAAGTACAAATCAGAAAAGTCTGGTACTCATACGAGCCTGATTAGAGAGGAGCCGGATGAGGTGAAAGTCTCAAGTCCGGTTCTGAAGACGAGTCAGAGGGGCGACCCTCTGGCTTAGTTTAACATCTATTAAACTAGAACACACTCACGTTAAGAAATCTTGCCATTGGTTTTAGTCAAGCGAGAGGAAACAACCCTATGACCATAGCAGTCGGACGCGCCCCAGTCGAAAGAGGATGGTTTGACGTCCTCGACGATTGGCTCAAGCGCGATCGCTTCGTCTTCATCGGGTGGTCTGGACTATTGCTGTTCCCCTGCGCCTTCCTGGCTCTCGGCGGCTGGCTGACCGGCACCACCTTCGTCAGTTCCTGGTACACCCACGGGTTATCGAGTTCCTACCTAGAAGGCTGCAACTTCCTGACCGTGGCCGTCTCGACCCCGGCCGATGCCTTCGGTCACTCACTGCTGTTTTTGTGGGGGCCCGAAGCCCAAGGCGACTTCACGCGCTGGTTTCAAATCGGCGGCTTGTGGCCGTTTGTCGCCCTGCACGGAGCGTTTTCCCTAATTGGCTTCATGCTGCGGCAGTTTGAAATTTCCCGTCTAGTCGGCATTCGTCCCTACAACGCCATCGCTTTTAGTGCACCGATTGCGGTCTTTGTCAGTGTCTTTCTGATGTACCCGTTAGGACAGTCAAGCTGGTTTTTTGCCCCCAGCTTTGGGGTGGCGGGAATTTTCCGTTTCATCCTGTTCGTGCAAGGGTTCCACAACTTCACCCTCAACCCTTTCCACATGATGGGAGTGGCTGGAGTGCTAGGAGGAGCTTTGCTCTGCGCCATTCACGGGGCGACGGTGGAAAACACCCTGTTCCAAGATGGTGAGCAAGCTAGCACCTTCCGCGCCTTTGAACCGACGCAAGCTGAAGAAACCTACTCAATGGTGACGGCTAACCGTTTCTGGTCGCAGATTTTTGGCATTGCTTTCTCCAACAAACGCTGGCTGCACTTTTTTATGCTGTTTGTGCCGGTGACGGGTTTGTGGATGGCCAGCATTGGCATTATCGGCATCGCGCTCAACTTGCGGGCTTACGATTTCGTTTCCCAAGAGTTGCGGGCGGCTGAAGACCCCGAATTTGAAACGTTCTACACTAAGAACATTCTGCTCAATGAAGGTCTGCGAGCTTGGATGTCTCCCCAAGACCAACCCCACGAGAACTTTTTATTCCCTGAAGAAGTTCTACCTCGCGGTAACGCTCTCTAAATTTGAAGCACAAGGAAGGGTGTGTTGTGGCATCCTTCTGGCACCTTTTCAAGAGAATTTGGACAAGCCCCAAGTGAGGGGCTTATTTTTTAAGTTAGATATCGTGAAGAAAAGTTCATTATTAAAACAGTTATTATCTATCTACTTCTGTTATTTTCTAAGTAGTTTGATAATGGCTGTTTATTTTGCTGAACCAGTTACTAGCAAAAATTCGCCAAACATTTTCATAAAATCTGTTATAATTACTCAAGTTTTCTCCTCAGATCCCAAGTTAAATGAATTGCTAATCCAGGGCATGGAAAAAGGCATCCAAGGAGACTATCAAGGCGCGATCGCAGATTTTGGCGAAGTAATTCGTCGCAATCCTCATGAGCTTGAAGCTTATTATAATCGAGGAATTGCCTACGTTCAAATGACAGAGTATCAAAAAGCGATCACAGATTTTGACCGCGCTATCAAATTAGACCCTAATTCGGCAGAAGTTTATTTAGAAAGGGCTAAAGTTTATTATCTGTTGGGCAATTATCCTCAAACTAGGGTAGATTTACAAACAGCTATTCAATTATTTCAACACCAAAATAATGCTTCTGGCTACCAAGAAGCACAAGATCTGTTAAACCAGTTATAAATACGTCTCTATCAGTTATTAACATGAATGCCGCCTCTAAAATAATTATTCTCGTTAATGGCAAACCCGCTACCTGCTTGCCCCAGACGACTTTACCTCAAATGCTCGAACAAATCGGCTTAAATCCTCGTTTAGTAGTTGTAGAATACAATGGGGAAATCCTGCATCGCCAATATTGGGAGAAAACACAACTGCAAGAAGGCGATCGCTTAGAAATTGTTACCATTGTTGGAGGCGGCAAAAGTTAAATTATGTCTAACCAAACCCTCGGACTCAGTCCTCAGCTTTATCACTATTTTCAGTCAATTTCTCTACGTGAGAGCGAAATTTTAAGCCAATTACGCCAAGAAACTGCCCGACACCCAATGGCGATGATGCAAATCGCCCCCGAACAAGGCCAGTTTATGGCCTGGTTAGTGCAATTGATGGGTGCGAAAAAAACCCTCGATATAGGGGTATTTACGGGTTATAGTTCTTTGGTTGTCGCGCTAGCGTTGCCAGTGGAAGGGAAAATTATCGCCTGCGATACCAGTGAAGAATATACCGCGATCGCTCGCCGCTATTGGCAACAAGCAGGCGTTTCTCAGAAAATTGAATTGCACCTTGCCCCCGCCTTAGAAACGTTGGATAAGCTAATCGCCCAAGGAGAAGTGGAAAGCTTCGATTTTGCTTTCATTGACGCAGATAAAGGCAATTACGATAACTATTATGAAAGGGCTTTGCAGCTGGTCAGACAGGGAGGAGTCATTGCGATCGATAATGTCCTTTGGGGGGGGAAAGTGGCCGATCCTGAAGAACAGGACAATAGTACGCAAAAAATTCGGGAATTTAATGAAAAACTGCATCAAGACTCTCGAATTTTCCTCAGCCTCGTTCCCATTGCTGATGGTTTGACTTTAGCCTTAAAGATATGACTAGGAACATTATGAAAACGGTTTCCAAGAGTAAACTAAAAGCGAAACTGCTAGAGTTCTTGCGACAAGTAGAATCCGAGGGAGAAGATATCATCGTGACGGATCGAGGCAAACCCGTTGTGAAAATTTCCCAATACGCGAAAACTCCTTCAACAGAGGAACTATTTAGAGAAATGCGAGGTAAAATTCAGTATTTTGAAGATTTAACCTTTGTAACTACCGATGAATGGGGAGAATTGTGAAAATAGCTTTTTCAGAGCTATTAGGGGCGATTTTCGCAAGTGAGATAATCGGAGTTAACCCATCCTTCCCGATTATTAACACGACTATTAGGGCCTTGGATTACCTTAACGTAATACCAAAGAACACCACCTTGATGAATGAATTTTCCAGTATCTACTAATGCGTTGACAACATTACCATTATCTAAACCGACGATAGCTTCTCCACCCGGTTCTTGTCTTACTGCTAACTGACCTTATTTTAATCCAGATACCCGACATCTTAACCAAGTGCTTGGTCTTTGAGCCATAGCATCAGTTAGGAAAGATGATAAAATTAGAATTGTGGTACAAGTCGTTATTCCTAACTTGATTAACAAATTATTTTTTATCATATTCAACCTCGTCTAATGCCCAAGCTATTTTAGCAGATTTGCAACAAGGAAAAGCCAAAATCGAAACAGTTAAGGATTTAATCGCAGATTTGTTAGAGGAAGATGATAAAAGTAGTTTGGAATAATCGTTAGATGAAGATTTAGAAACATCTCGATGCTAGAATTAAGTAAAAATTTAATTTTACCTATGAATATTACCCTTACAGAACTCAAAACAGCCGTTACTCAACTTCCTCCCAATCAACTCGCTGAATTTATGGAATGGTTAGAAGAATATCAGCAGTTACAATGGGATCGACAAATTGAAGACGATTTACACTCAGGTAAGTTAGATCATTTGATTAAGCAAGCCGAAAAAGCTTTTAGTGAAGGGAAATGTAAACAGATGTGAACCATTTTACAACCCCCGAATTTTGGGAATGTTACCGTCAGCTTCCTCTAGAAATTCAAGCTTTAGCTGATAAAAGTTATGAACGACTCAAAGTGGATTCAAAGCATCCCTCATTACGTTTTAAGCAAATTGATAACTTATGGTCAGTCAGAGTAGGAAGAAAATACAGGGCATTGGGTTTTAACAAACCAGAGGGGGTATTATGGTTTTGGATAGGATCTCATAGCGAATATGAGTCCATTTTAGCAAGAAAATAGCTTATCCAGTAGTGCGATCTCGAAGAACTCCACTCAGAGGTAATTTGGCATTAAGATGAGTTTGATGGCTTTCAATCTCTGATTAAAAATGCTTTTCTAACAATTGTTCAATCTGCTGCGGACGAACTTGGGAATAACGGGCTTTATCGGGCATAATCACTAAATTTGGCCCTTTTTTGCATTCTTTGAGACAACCTGTTAGTTTAACTTCAACTTGCTCACTCAAACCGCGATCGCGCAAATTTTCTTCTAATCTCTGACACACAGCTTTTCCTCCACGCTGCCAACAATTTGATTTCTGGCAAACTAATACTTTTTGCTTTTGCGTCGTTGATTTAGAGGGAGAGATAAGCTGAGAAGTCTGGTTAACTTCTAACAACTTGACTTCAGTTGCTTCTAGTTTTAAAATACCTGTTTTTTTAATGGTTTGAGTGCCGCTCACTTCTATTTGGCAACCTGGCGTTATTTGGGTGGAAAAAGAGGAGCGCAGTTCTTTGGGGATTTTAATCCAATATTCACGTTCACTGACAATAACCCGCAGATATTTGAGTTTGTAGCCGTCTTCAACAATAAAGTCTAGCAATTGTCCTTGCAGGCAGAAATCGGAACGCAGCAGCGATAGCTTTGACATAGTTTCTCACTTATTTGAATGAGTTTAAGCAGAGTGTTTTCCTTTGGCGTGCCAGCATCGGTTTAACCAATGCACTAACTCAGGACGAGAAGCGCGAGTGTGTTTGAGAACACTCCAAATCTGAATAACCGTTAGAGGACTCGTTAGATGAACCTGCAAAGGCTGATTAGCAGAACACTCACACCAAATGTGTAATTCTTGCAGGCGGTGGTAAACTGTCCAGCGATCGCCACAGTTGACATTGACAATGGGGGTTAGTTTTGACGGGGTATTGGTGAAAGGCATCTTAGAGACTTAATGAAAGAATTTATCATTAACATCGGGGTCTTTCTTAAATGATTATACCCATTTAAGTGCAAATAATTCTCAACTACTCTAAAAAAAATGTCAGGAGCGAGTATTGACGTACTCTCTAAATGTGAATAATCCAGTAAAAAATGGAATTAACGTGAAAAATTGAGGAATAATAGCTATAAATGCCTAGAATGTTAAAACTTTTGGTGATTTAGTCCAGCAACCGTCTTTTTTTAAATAAGCTAAAATGTTTAAGAAGGAAAAAATCGCTACGGAGAACAGATTATGGATATGACGCAAGGCTTATTGCGTATATTTGGCGAAGTGGGAGACAATCCCGTCTTATTAGACAAAAGTGTCACCACTCCTGTCTGTGAAGGCTTGAACCTTTCCCTAGCAAGCTTTCAAGCTTTGTACTTGCAATATCAGAAACATCATTTTGTCGTCGAAGGTTCAGAATTCTACTCGCTGCACGAATACTTTCAAGATAGCTATGATGCGGCACAAGATCACGTTCACGACTTAGGAGAACGCCTGAACGGGTTGGGAGGTATTCCCGTCGCTAGCTTTAGCAAACTAGCTGAGATGTGCTGCTTTACCCCAGAACCCGATGGAACCTTTGACTGTCGCAAAATGGTCGAACACGATTTAGCTGCCGAACAAGCTATCATTCAATTATTGCGCCGTCAAGCTGCCCAAGCTGAAAGTTTAGGCGATCGCGCTACCCGTTACCTCTACGAACAAATTTTGCTCAAAACAGAAGAGAGGGCTTATCATTTAGGTCACTTCCTGGCTCATGATAGCCTAACGGTTGCTTTTGTCGGCAATGGCAGTAACTAATCTTTTAGTTTCTTGAACATTATGGGGGCTAGCTACTGTGAATGAGGTTCGCCCCTATCATTATCTCACTGTTGACTCTGTTAAAACGTCTGTCGTTAAACAGCTTATACTTCTAATCATTATCTAAAATTTTTTTTAATCCTTGAAGAAAAACTCTAAAGCTATGGGAAGTATTATTATCCAAATCCAAATATTTAGCAATTTCTCTTGAACCACTAATAGGCTGATATTGAGGAATAATGCGACGTAATTCTTGTTTGGCTGAATTAAGTTGATCGGGATTTCTGTATTTTCTGTTTTTTTGCTTCTTACTCAATTGTCCGCCAAAGATTTTTTCTAGAGCTTTTAAATCACCTAAATACCATGATTCAAGTTCATGACAAACAATTCTAATTAAACTATCTTCTCTCCCTCCTTGTTGACATAATTGGAAAAGAGTATTTTTGATTTGAATACAATCACCTGAATCTTGATCGCGAAGGATAATAAACTTTGCTGGTTTGTTCCATGCTCTTAATTTTCTAGGAATTGATTTTTCTAAATCTTGTTTACCTTCATGTGCTATGCAAATAAATTTTATATGATTGGGAATAATTCGAGGTAGTAAATAATTCAACATTTCTTTCATAGAATCTTCTTCTACTAGAAAGACTAAATCATAAGAATAATTCATCTGGGATCAGCACCTCCAAATAATCCCTGTTTCCATAAATATCCTGGCAAATCTCCTTCTTTAAATAAATTTTGTAGGAGTTCTTGTTCAGATGCGCTGTAGATTTTTGTAATACCTTCTTGTTTTTCTAACCAAAATATATTATTTAAATCAACTGCATTTAAAAAATCAGGGGAATGGGTACTGACAAAAACTTGTCCTTCTTGACGAGTGTAAGCTTCAAACTCCTCAGCTAGTTCATTTAATAAGGATGGATAAAGTTGATTTTCAGGTTCTTCGACACATAATAAAGGATGAGGATTGGGATCATGTAATAAAACTAAATACGCAAACATTTTGATGGTTCCATCCGAGACATATCGTGCTATGAAAGGATCTTGAAAAGATTGATCTTTGAATCGTAAAATTAAACGTCCATCTTCAGTTTCTTTCGCTTCTACTTTGGAAATTCCAGGAACTCTTTGCTGCATTTTTATTAAAATTTTATCAAAAATATCTCTATGATTTTCATAAATATATTGAGCAACTAATGGCAAGTTATCCCCTGTTGTTGATAAATGTTCTGCATATCCTGCGTCTTGACTTCCTCTAGCAGCACTGATATGAAAATCAGAGACGTTCCAATTTTCAATTAATAAACGAAATGCACTTGCAGCTTTAAATCTTTGAAATTGTCCTAGTCCTTTTATCGCTAATACATCTTTAGAGTCAAGGATTTGTTCTTCACGGGTTAAATCTTCATCAGGTTTGTCAAAATCTTCTTCATTATTAATTGCATATCCTTGACCATTATTAAAGTCTAAAAAATGAAAAGGAGAACCATAAGAGCCTCGTTTATAACGCAAAATTTCTCTTTTTACAATAGGTTTGTTATCTTCTAAGCCAACTTCAAGAATATAAGAAACTAATCTTTCTTTTTCAAGAATTTTCATCCGAAATTTTATTTCAAAATAAATATTCTCTTGCTCATGTCCTCTCGTCACAACTTCTGCAAAGCCACCACGTACTTGTAATGCTTGACGTACATTATTTTTAAGAGAGTCTTTCAAAAATCCAAACACATCGAACAGTGTGCTTTTTCCACTTCCATTCGCTCCTACAAATACACAAAAACTAGGAAATTTTTCAACTGTAATATTTTGCAACGTTCGGTAATTTTTAATGGTTAATGAAATAATTTTCATTGATTTTTTATGTTATGAATATCTATTATTAAAACTTTTCTTTTAACGCTGCATCACACCGTTCGCAAATGGTAGGATTGTCAAAAAATTTACCCACATAAGTTGAATAATTCCAACAGCGAGCGCTTTACTCAACTGTTTCTGGCTTTTGTTGCTTATATGCCTCAAATAAAGTATTAGCTTTTTCCCGACGACGGATATTATGTGAACTATTACGAACATCTGCTTCTGCACTGGCAATCGCTTCATCGAGCGTCATATTTAACGCATCAAACATCAAGCATATTTCTCGCAAACGAGCAACAGATTTTGCTCTGGTTTCAACATCGGGAATTTTTTTATCATTGCTCATCGTAAGTTCCAATTCCTCTTGATTTCTTGTGTACTCGCTTTTAAAGCATTGATGGATGCTTCGGACTGTTTTATTGCTCGGTATAGTAAATCTAACGTATCTTGACGAAGTGAACGCAGGCGACGGCTTTAAAAGCCGGAGTACCGTTCACTAGCGATTGGTTGTGCGTCAGCAATTATTAACAGAAGACGAGAAAGACGGTTGTAAGAATCTCTTGCTCTTTCCTTTATGTTTTGAAGTTCCTCTAATTCTAGAAAGGTTCCTTCATTTTCTCCATATTCTTCAGTGAGTCTATAGTCTGTAGTCGTTGCGTCATTAATGACTTGAAACAACTGTTTTTGTAGAGCATAGATATTTGCTAAGATTTCTTCTGATAAATTAGCCATTCTTTAACATTAGCAAAATTCTAGATTTTTAGATTTTACAAGAGGTGATATAGTTTCTATCTTCTCACCTCTTAGGTTAACTAAAACTCCCCCTTCAATGCTGCATCACACCGTTCGCAAATGTTAGGATTGTCAGAAAATTTACCAACATTAGTTGAATAGTTCCAACAGCGATCGCATTTCTCTCCATTTGCTTTTACCACCCCTACAGAAACTAAGTCTGAATAACTCTTATAAGTTGCTTGTTCAATCGCTTCGGGTGAGTTAACTAATTCTACTTGAGACGCTAAAAAGAGATAGCGCAATTCATCAATGCGATCGCCTTCTAAACTAGCAGAAGGATTAAAAGCAACTAGCTGTTGTTTTAAAGCTTCATCGGGAATATAAAGCAACACTTTAGCCTCTAAAGAAGCACCGATTGCTTTTTCAATTCGTGCCTGTTCCATGACTTTATTAACTTCAGAGCGAATCTGACGTAACTTTGTCCATTTAGGCAATAATTCAGGTTGTTTCCATTCTTCGTTAAGCGTTAACCATCCTGCTGCAAAAACAGATGTATCGGGTGTTGGATAAGGCATAAATTGCCAAATATCTTCCGCTAAATGAGAGAGAACAGGCGCAATCGATTTAGCTAAATTTTCAAGTGCAATAGCGAGAACAGTCTGACAACTGCGGCGGCGCGGAGAATCAAGACAGGAAATATACAGTCTATCTTTAGCAATATCGAGATAGAAACTAGACAGATCGACCACACAAAAGTTTTGCACCATTTGGAAGAAACGGAAGAATTGAAAGCTTTCAAAGGCTTCAGTAATTTCTGTGAATACTTCCGTTATGCGATGCAGCATATATCGATCTAATTCAGGCAATTGTTCATAAGGAACAGCATCTTTTACGGGATCAAAATCATGCAAATTACCCAATAAAAATCTTGCTGTATTGCGAATTTTATTGCGAACATCAACTAATTGTTTTAGAATATTTTGTCCTAGTGGCACATCAGAAGAATAATCGACCGAAGATACCCACAAACGCACGACATCGGCCCCATAGGCGGGTTCTTTTTGTTGATTTTTTCCGCCATTAATAATCATAGATGGATCGACAATATTGCCTAAAGACTTACTCATTTTGCGGCCTTGTTCGTCCAAAATAAACCCATGCGTTAACACTGTTTTATAAGGTGCAATGCCATTGGTAGCAACGCTGGTTAATAAACTCGATTGAAACCATCCCCGATGTTGATCAGATCCTTCTAAATACATATCGACAGGATACTTTAATTCGGGTCGATTTTTAGCAACTGCGGCCCAAGAGGAACCCGAATCAAACCAGACATCCATTGTGTCGGTTCCTTTGCGATATTTACGTCCATTGTTGCGATATTTTTCGGGAAGTAATTCTTCGACTGAGAGTTCCCACCATACATCTGACCCTTTTTCAGAAATAATTTGTTGAACGTAGTTGATAGTTTCTTGGGTGAGTAACGGTTCGTTGGTTGCTTCGTCGTAAAAAACCGGAATGGGAACTCCCCAACTGCGCTGGCGAGAGATGCACCAATCCGAGCGATCGCTTACCATAGGAGTAATACGATTTTCTCCTTGAGGCGGTATCCACTGCACCGTTTTAATCGCTTCTAAGGCAGCATCGCGGAATCCTTCAACCGAGGCAAACCACTGTTCGGTAGCGCGAAAAATAGTCGGTTTTTTGGTACGCCAATCGTAGGGATATTTGTGAACGTAGGGTTCTTCTTTCAGCAACGCGCCTTGTTCTTTTAGTGCATTGATTATTGCTTCATTGGCATCTTTTAGCACGTTCAATCCGGCAAATTGTCCTGCTTCTGTGGTAAAGTTGCCTTTTTCATCAACGGGGGCTAGAATGGGCAAACCATAACGCTGTCCGACGATATAATCTTCTTGACCGTGACCAGGTGCAGTGTGAACCAATCCCGTACCGGATTCAGTGGTTACATAGTCACCGCCGATGAGAATCTCGCTTTCTCGGTCATAGAGAGGGTGACGGTAAGTCGTATGTTCTAAGTTTTTGCCTTGAATGGTTGCTTTAACGTTTAGCGGCGTGGCAAAGGTTTCTGAAAGTCTTTCCACTAAATCCGCAGCAACTATCAGATACTGAAATTGATGATGAGGCGACCCTGTTTCGACCACAGCATAGGTGAGGTCAGGATTCATCGCCACTGCTAAGTTTCCTGGCAGCGTCCAAGGGGTGGTTGTCCAAATAGCAACGCCTAAGTTATTTAAAAACGGTTCAAGTACGCTTTTAGCAGTATCAGATGCTTTGAGAATGGGGAAAGCGGCAAAGACACTGCGAGAGGTGTGGCCTTCAGGATATTCTAATTCTGCCTCGGCCAGTGCCGTTTGAGAACTGGGACTCCAGTGAACGGGTTTAAGTCCGCGATAGATGTAACCTTTGAGGGCCATCTGTCCGAAAACGCCGATTTGCGCCGCTTCGTAGTCGGGAGTAAGCGTTAGATAGGGGTGTTCCCAGTCTCCCCACACACCATAGCGTTTAAAGCCATCAGCTTGCTGTTTTTGGGCTGCTAGCGCAAAATCTCGCGCTTTATGACGTAATTTTAGGGGGGTTAGTCCTTCTCTTTCTTGAGGTTTCATGCTTTGTAGCACTTTTAATTCAATGGGGAGTCCGTGACAGTCCCATCCCGGAACGTAGCGAACTTTATATCCTCGCAGGAGTTTGTATTTGTTGATGATATCTTTGAGAATTTTGTTTAAGGCGTGACCCATGTGCAATGTGCCGTTAGCGTAGGGAGGGCCATCGTGTAAAATCCAGAGGTCATGGGGGTTTTCCTGTGACAGGTGTTCATAAATCTGGTTTTCTGTCCAAAATCGCTGAATTTCTGGCTCTCGCTGCACAGCGTTGGCCCGCATATCAAATTTCGTCTGAGGCAGGTTGATAGTATTTTTGTAGCTTTTAGGTTCTGTCACAATCGGAAAAGAGGTTTCGTGGTTGGGTTTGCTCTTTCTCATCTTATCGTTGTGTCGTTTAATTAGGGAACAGGTGACTAAGAAGATTCACTCAAGATACGCGGATGGAACACCCACTTACACAAATCAAATACCTGTAAGATTGGGTGAACCTCGACCTGCTTTAGACGCTCAAGGAGCGCATTCAAGATTAAGATGGGATAGCTATAATCAAAGGGTGTATCAGGCACGAGAGTTTGATAAAGCTGGTCAACCCATTAGAGATATTGATTTTACGAGTCCTACTTACCCTAATGGAATTTCTCGTCCTGATCATTTGCCACCTCCGCATCAGCATCTTTGGTTGCCTAATCCAACTGGAGAAACGCCAATTCGTAGTCGTCAACCAGAATCTTTATGAATCAAACAACTTGGGTAGTTACCCTTAACTATAACAAGCAAGAAAGATTAGAAGACCGTGTAGCGAATATTGTTAATTACATGGCGCAGCAATATCCTAACGCTCAGTGGCATATTTTCAATATAGATGCTACGAGAATTGAAGGCGATCGCTTAACTCATTATGGTAATATTCATTCAACTTTTACCATTTTTTCTCAAGATTTATTGACATTGTTACAAGAAGAAGGTCAAGTTATTGAATTAGACGTGAGTTTGATTGATTGTCAACAAGAGTTACTCAAAATTTCTATACGAGATGGTATCTCTGTTGACGTTTTGGGTGTAGAAAAATGCTTGCCTAAATCTGTTTTAGGAGACTACTTCGTAAATGATGCCAGTTTGTTTCTTTGGCAAGAAGAACCCACTACTGTTTAGGGCTATAATGAGAGAAAAAGTTAAAAATTAATGAAAGAGAATATTAAATTTGAACAAGATTCAGAAATGTTGGATGAATATGATTTCAGTCAAGGAGTTAGAGGTAAATATTATCAACAGTATCAAAATAGAAACTTAAAGCCATTGAGAGGCGTTCAGTTTATAATTGATACACAAGGAAGAAAAACGGGAGTTATCCTGGATTGGAATGAACATCAAAAATTTTGGCATGACTGTCTCAATCAATTCGGTTTTTCGGCTCTCCCGTACTTGTGGTGATAAGCAAAACTTATAAATTAACGTAGGATGGGTTAGACGGCAGTAAGCGTTCAAACTTAACTAGAAATTATCAATCCGTCGTAACCCATCTTCTTGAAATTTGTAACATACACGAACATTTTCCCCCATAATGTCGGGAGAGCCCTTTTTACAAAAGATGTGGCAGATGAAGATTTTCTAGGAGGAACCAAAATTAATAAACGAACTCAAAATCAGTTAAAAGAATTTATAGGATGGACAAAACTGCGAGAAAAAATAGATCCTTCTAACTTTATTTTTTCACTTGAAGCACCTCAAGGTCATTTACCAATTTTACCTCTCGGCTCTGTTATTACTCCCAAGAAAATGTGGATTACACTGATGTTATGGAATTTACTAGGCAAACTAATTCTGCTACATTTTCTTCACAAAATCGATTTAGAGGTTAATAAAAATATTTTAATAAAATCACAACAATTGAGGAGTTATGGAAACCAAAAAAATTAATCAACTTTGAGTATTGGATTAATTCATTAATTAGCTGATTGTGGTGTTATACTTCAAACTATCACTACCGAGATGATGCTCTACGGCGAATTCCCTCTTGAAAACCCTTATCGTAGTCGTAGGAATTGCGAGGATTGTCGTATCTAGCGCCGTTTATTCCATCCTGAAGTCCGCGAGAAAACTCTTGCTGGGGAGAAACAGGACGGTATCTATTTTCTGCGTCTCTTCTGGAATTATTAATAAGAATACTAGCTCCTGCACCTGCCCCCACGCCTAAGAGAAAGTCTCCAAAATTCGCCCTAGCTGTTTGAGGAAACAAGCAAACAGATGAGAGTGCGGTTAATGCCGTTAGCGTAATTGCTGTTATTTTTTTCATAAACATTCAACTTTTCATTCAATATTTGGGCTAGAAAATCGTCAAGTCTGCCATTTTGATCATTTTGAAGATTCAGGAGGACGTTCGGCGAGCCACCCTTTTAACGTAGCGGAAACGACGGCAGGTCGATTATCCACTAGACCAAATCTCAGAATATCCGAGTTTTCTGCAAAAAATTGCTTGCCGTCATGGGTAGCAAATTCTCTTTCTTGCGTAATAACCGCAATTCCCATTTGTCCGTCGGCAGACAGTCGAATATCTACTTGCTCGTGAGTGGTTTTGCGTTCTTTAATTTTGGCAAACGTTTCTTCTAGCAACTTGCGATGCTCCTCTTGGCCATCCACATTTAACGTCAAGATACCGTCAGGCAGTTCGACGGTGATTTCTGAGTGAGCGAAAGGTGCAATATACTGCAAAACGCCGCTAACATCTTTTTTGTCCCTAGCTGCTCGCATTGCCTCAATCGCTTGACGAATGCCTTCTTCGGTCAATTGTGTGGCGTTTTGAGTGGTCGCTTGAACCATTAGCATTTCTTTCGGCGTGGCAACGACCGGAAGATTTTTCAAACAAGGGTAAATTAGGCAAATGGCGACAAATCCTGGAATCCATTGCTTGTAATTCATTAATTCTCCTCTGCACTACTATGAAAAACTCTATCACCAAACCCGAACGTTTTCAATAAAAAACCTCGGTATAAAACCGAGGTCAAGCGAGAGAAAATAAGTATTATGGCAGCAAAATCATGGAAACAGAATTTTTACTTAATCTTTTAACTAATTAAGTAATTTTTACGGAAATTACCACAAACCTCTGACAGTTCCATCATTGTTAACCTTACCAGTGGTACCGCCTGTGCTGTCGGAGTTATTCATGCTTCCCGAAGTTGACCCCGGTTTGCTAGAGTCATTCATCATCCTATCGGTTTGGGAAGTTCCGGTTCCCGGTCGGTTGGTGTCATTGGAGGTTCCCGATGCCGGTCGGTCTACGTTGTCATAAGTCCCCGTCGTGTTTCTATTACGGTCGGTGCTGTCAACCGTGCCTGACTCAGTTCGGTTAGTATCATCGCGTTGATAAACGCCTGACCCTTCTCCGGTTCGGTTAGTGTCGTTCATTGTCCCTGAACTGGGTTTGTCAGCATCGGGACTGGCACTTGTTCCAGACCCAGGCATTCCCTGTCCTCGTTGGGCTAAGATTTGTCCATTTTCAGCCATAGAATCGAAACTGGGTGAAGCCAAGGCAGGAAGACTTAACAAAGCACTGGCGCTTGCCACTCCCACTAAACCAGCCATTTTGATCAGCCAATGTTTATTCATGAGTCCCTCTATAATGGGTGAAGAAATTAACTTTTTTAAAGATAATTTAAAGCTAACTTTTTTATTTTGTAATCCCGTCTGTCTTAAGTCTTGACTAAAAATTAAATTTTAGAGGTAATAGGTCATTGGTAATAGAATGAGCGCACAGATGACCGGAGTGCGAGTCGAGCGCAACTACAAACAGACCCTAATTCTTGTAGAATCACTTCAGAGGAAAATTTTCAGTAACAAGGGTAAGTCTTCGGTGTTAGATCTCAAGCAAATTCGAGAAAATCCAGCCCACATCCAAGAATTGCTCAATCGTCGCAGCGCAAACAGCGAATACGACCTCAGTCCCATTTTAGAAATTGACCGCCAGCAACGGGAGTTGGAATCTACGCGCACTCAACTTCAATCACGTAGTAACGAAATTGGCAAACTCATCGGACAGAAAGTTAAAAGTGGTAGCAATCCGAATGAAGAAACCATAAAATCGCTAAAAGCTGAAGGAAATGCTCTTAAAAACCAGCTAAGTGAGCTAGAACCTCAAGAAAAAGTACTTAAAACCCAATTAGAAAATTTACTTCTTCAACTCCCCAACCTGCCTAGCGAGTCTACTCCCATTGGCAAGAATGAAAGCGAAAACATTGAAGTGCGTCGTTGGGGAGAAGAATATCAGCCTCAAATTGAGGTATTGCCTCACTGGGAAATTGCGGAAAAATTGGGCATTTTAGAGGTAGAACGGGCGGTTAAAGTCGCTCAAAGCCGTTTTATTAATCTATTGGGCGCGGGAGCAGCCTTAGAGAGAGCGTTAATTAATTTTATGCTTGATCGCCAGACTGCCGCAGGCTATCTTGAAGTGATTCCGCCCATCTTGGTGAACAGTGCTTCGTTGCAAGGAACCGGACAACTCCCCAAATTTGCCGAAGAAAGCTTTCAATGCCGCGAGGATGACCTCTGGTTGATTCCGACTGCCGAAGTCCCCCTCACCAATCTCTATCGCGCTGAAATTTTAGAAGCTGACCAATTACCCATCAAGCACTGTGCCTATACACCTTGTTTTCGGCGTGAAGCAGGCAGCTATGGTAAGGATACGCGAGGTTTAATTCGCCTGCACCAATTTAATAAGGTGGAATTGGTCAAAATCGTCTATCCTAATACTTCTGAGCAAGAACATGAAAATTTGGTTAACGACGCTGAAGCCATTTTGCAGGCTTTAAAATTGCCCTATCGCGTGTTAGAACTGTGTACGGGAGATTTAGGCTTTGGCGCGGCCAAATGCTACGATTTGGAAGTCTGGCTGCCGTCTTCTGATTCTTATCGAGAGATTTCTAGTTGTTCCAACTGCTGGGACTTCCAAGCGAGACGGGCTAACATTCGGTTTAAAGAAAAAGGGAAAAAAGGAACCCAATATGTTCATACCCTCAATGGTTCTGGGTTGGCGGTGGGACGAACGATGGCAGCTATTTTGGAAAATTACCAGCGCATCGACGGTACAGTCAAAATTCCTGACGTTTTGCAGCCTTATCTCCAGCGAGAGACTTTATAAAGAATATTTAAAAGTGTAACTGTGCAGCCGATGACCAGTCGTATACTACAAAGAGAGCGATCGCGCCAGTTACACGCCCCATGCGATCTTTAAGGACGCGCCGCCTGAAATTGTAGAAGCTGGCCCGAACACCGTTTTATACCAATTCTAAAAATCTTGGCTACACATCGAAATTTAAGTCCCCCTTTTTAAGGGGGATTTAGGGAGATCAAATATCTGTAGCGTTCTTTTAGAGAATGGGTATTATACCAAATCCATTCAACGCAGCATTGCGGCTAAACGAAAAAAGGCAGAAGAAAGAGAGTTTTTTCCTTCTGCCTTAACCGTATTTAAACGCTATTTATCTAATAAACTCAGACAAGAATCAGGTCGAGTGGGACTGAGAAACCAGCAGGCTTATTCTCGATAGTTGCCAACTGAAGCGGACTAATATTGTCAGAAGGTGAAGCATCGAAGAACAACGCACCTGTACTGCTGTTATAGCTGAATTGGTTCAGGGAAGTCGCACCAAAACTGGCACTGATTTGAATCTTGTCACCTTCAGTGCGATTGAAGTCTTTAGACCTCTTGAAAAAATATTTTATGCTATAATAAATGGCTATTTTTTAAACTTTCTCTCGATAAAATAGCAATAATTTTTCAGTTTTTGCAAGTCATTAAGTGACGAAAATTGCTGACAGCTTGTTTACAATAATCGCC
>JBGTNM010000416.1:0-2338 GCA_041743025.1 Microcystaceae cyanobacterium | reverse complement strand
TTTCACCGTTTTAATGTTTGTGATGATTTCTGAAGTGCGGCTTTGGGTATTTTCCATATATTTATCTAGCCGCCGTTCTTGTTCCATCAGCTGGCTTTGACTCCCGATCCAAAAAACGAATCGCGTAAGTTGTAAAATTACCACGTTTCGCTTCACCAGTCTCAAATTTCACCTGCTTAATCTCGTCCATATTCAGGTGAAACTCACATCCTTCTGCGTGCATATTCGCGTACTTACCTTTTGGCAATTCCGCATAAAAAAGTTTCTCTATCTTACCGCGTACCTCCAAAACAGCTGCACTGCTAGTGACAATCATCCGCAGTGTCGAAAGTGTTTCGCAAGCTGACAAAAATTCTTTTAATGTAGCAGTCATAAGCAATTGTCCCTTGTTTTTACTAACGACTATTTCTCATATTGTTCGTAAGCAGCGACAATCCTCTGTACTAGGGGATGGCGCACGACATCTTTTTGGGAAAATTCACAAAAGGCAATGCCTTCAACGTTTCGCAGGATCTTTAAAGCCATTGTTAACCCAGATTGTTGGTTTACTGGCAAATCAGTCTGAGTCATATCACCAGTTACAACCATACGGGAACGGAATCCCAGACGAGTCAAAACCATTTTCATCTGAGATGGTGTGGTATTTTGAGCTTCATCCACAATTACAAAAGAGTTGTTGAGGGTACGACCCCGCATATAAGCTAGGGGAGCCACTTCAATTACACCCCGTTCCATCAGATTCGACATTTTTTCTGGCTCGATGAATTCATAAAGGGCATCGTAGAGAGGACGGAGAAAGGGATCGACTTTTTGCTGTAAATCACCCGGCAAAAAACCAAGTTTTTCACCCGCTTCTACAGCAGGACGAGTCAAAATTAGCCGTTCGTACTGATTTGCAAGCAGTGCTTGGGCAGCTACCACTACGGCTAAAAACGTTTTACCAGTGCCAGCAGGTCCCGCGCAAAAAGTGAGGTCACGGGTACGAATTGCTTGAATATACTGCTTTTGATGGAAAGTTTTGGCTCGGATTTCTTCACCACGACGAGTTTTGGCGAGAATATCTCGTTGTAAATCTTGCAGTTCGTCTTGTCGATGCGTATCTAAAGCTTGTCTGGCGGTGAGGATGTCGGTACTGGAGATACTATTACCCTTGAGCCAGAGATCTTCGAGCGATCGCACTAACTGGCGACACAGATCGATTTGCTTCTCTGTACCAGAAATATACAATTCTTTTCCTCGCAGCACCACTGTTGCTCCTGTTTGCCGCGCCAAAGTTTTAATATTTTCTTCATGTTCTCCTGAAAGCGCGATCGCACTTTCTTGACTCGGCAGTTGAATTGTCAATGCCTCTGCCATAGCAGTTGTTATTTATCAGTTATTGTTTATTAAATTTCAGGGGTTAGTTCTGAAAGAGAACCAACCCCCAACTTTGCTCCTCGTGCCGCCATGTCCTGCCTTTACCTGCTTGATGCGATCGCTTGGTGCTAGTTGACTTTTATGGCTTTGCCGGACTTTTCTCTAGTTTAAATTTGAACGCGATCGCAGTTTAACAATAGGTTTAGGATTATTCACCGACGTTTCTCTCGATTTTGGTTGATCTACTTGCTCTTCGCCCTCTTCTGCACCTAACAGGTCACTTTGAGGTTGACTACCGTAGATATCGAGGTAGACTGAATGCCCAGCCAATGCAGCGGCGGCGGCAATTACACTCCTAATTGCTTGAATATTACGTCCACCCCGACCAAAAACTCGCCCTTTGTCTTCGCCTTCAAAGGCAATGCGAAGCCAAACTCTTGCTGTATTAGGTAAGATTTCACAATCCACGCTCAAGGAGTTCGGGGACTCTAAAAATGGCTGAATCAGAAACTGTGCCAATCCAGCGTAATCAGGAATTACTGCTTGGACGTGGTTTGTAGCTTTATTCGGTGACTGAGGCACTGACCTGTTCAAAGACATTAGCTTTTCGAAGGATGTCACGCACGGTATCGGTGGGCTGAGCGCCTTGTTGGAGTCGCTTGACGATTCCAGGAACATCCAGCTTGGTTTCGTCAGTTCTCGGATTATAAAAGCCTAGTTCTTCTAATGGGCGACCATCGCGGCGATCGCGGCTATTAATGGCAACAATTCGGTAACTTGCTGCTCGCTTTTTACCGTATCGTTTCAATCGTAGTTTGATCATGTTGAGGACTAATTCTCCTATCTTTAGCTATTAACTGTCGGATTTTAGATTTGAGATGCTGAATAGATTATCTTAACAAAATTGGGGAAAAAAGCCCAGCAGCTTCCAGCCTGGATATATAGCAGAAATTATTACCACTGTGGCTTTGCCATAATTAGC
>JBGTNM010000415.1:0-15848 GCA_041743025.1 Microcystaceae cyanobacterium | reverse complement strand
AACTTGGCGAAAGGGAAAATTATAGGAATTCTCAATGCTGATGATTTCTATGAACCAAACACTCTAAATTGTGTAGCAGATATTTTTAAGGCTTTACCTGAGCCAACATTCCTTGTCGGGAACTGTAATATTTGGGACAATGATGGACACTTGAAATACATAAATAAGCCAAAAGAAATGGCTTTATTTAAACTTCTCCTAGGACCATACATATATCAGTTTCCATATAACCCTTCAGCATATTTCTATCATGCTTCGCTACATCATAAAGCTGGCCTTTATGATGTAGACAATCACTATACGATGGATCTAGACTTCATTCTCAGAGCCGTTCAATCATCAACGGTGAAGTATGTTGACCAAGTTTGGGGAAATTTTCGCGAAGTTGAGGGAAGTAAAACTTTCGATGATAAATCAAAGGGATTAGCGACTAAGCGATTAAAAGAAACGCTCAAAAAGTATGAAGGTGATTTAGATTTTCTCTCTAGAACGCGCTTTAGATTCAGAATAGGAATGAAGAATATAAGACATTTTGCCCGAAGAATAAAATACTCAAGTTTACCAAAAAAAATAGTACTTGATGAACTTATCAAGAGTCCATAAGTAGTCCAGACTTGAAATGATTACCCACGTTCCTTTGTCTACAAAGCTGAAGCTATATTACATAGGATTCAGTGAAACTTGTATTTTGCAACATAGGTAAGCTTTCCTCCCTCTGCCTGCTTACTTCAAAATTCCCTACTTGTGCGAAGCCATGAAATCTATAATGCTTACGGTTATCATTTGTACACACAATCCTCGCCTTGATTATATTTCTAAAGTATTACAGGCGCTTCAAAACCAAACTTTATCACTTAACGAATGGGAGCTACTACTAGTTGATAATGCTAGCGATCAATTACTCTCTTCTGAAGTTGATTTAAGTTGGCATCCTAATTTTCGACATATTCGGGAAGATCAACTTGGCTTAACTCCAGCACGTTTACGGGGTATTCAGGAGGCGCAGACTGATATTCTTGTTTTTGTAGATGATGATAATGTCTTAGATTTTGATTACCTAAAAAATGCATTGGAGATTAGTAACAGTCATCCAATGATGGGCGCTTGGGGCGGGCAAACATTGCCCGAGTTTGAGCATAACCCACCTGCGTGGACAGAGAAGTACTGGGCATATATAGGAATCAGAAAGTTTGATCAAAGCCATTGGTCAAAGATGCCTTTATGGAAAGCAACTCCTATCGGTGCGGGGTTATGTATTCGTAAGCAGGTAGCGGAAGCTTATGCCAACTTAGTTAGAAATGATTCAAGGCGGCTAGGTTTGGATCGTCGAGGTAATCTACTGACCGGCTGCGGAGATTTAGATATGGTATACACCGCTCATGATCTAGATTTGTATACAGGACTGTTTATAAACCTGAAGCTACAACACCTAATGCCAAGCAAGCGCCTCGAAGAAGAATATCTTTTGAGAATTTATGAAGGCAATGCTTACTCTGCAACCATTCTAAGTTTTCTCAGGGGTCAGATTAGACTGCCACTAGATCTAAGAACTAAACTAAAACTTACGTTTCCATGGTTGAGAAGACCAGCATACTTCTTTCAAAACAGAAGACAGAAGAAATTTGGTGAAGCGGAAGCAAGAGGGAGAGTTAGTGCCCTTAAAGAGGTTCTAGAGTTATCCGCATAAGTTCATTAAGGTAAAATTCTGCCATTGAATCAATTTGTTTGCGTAAAAAATAGTAGAAAGAGATTGAAAAGCTACAACTTTCTATTTTGTAAAAGATTGAAAGTGCTACACAACTTGTATGGTTGCTATTGCTGTCAAGCCCAAATAGTTATTTTTAATTATGAATTCTTTATTCATTGCCACTGATGCGCCAACTGATATAGCCACCGCATTTGTCGGTATTCAACGACCCCTGGCAATGTTTATAGAAGTGTTAAGGAAGCTGGGGCAGCTAGGCATCTTACTGTATGTAGCGCCTGACATGAATTGTTCTCCAGCCGCGATCGTCAGTGTCTTCGTTGTGCTACTCCATCAGGGTAGCGGCACTCGACTTAAGTTCTAGAAGCCTTTGCCGCTGGACGACCCGTTACTAGCACATGTAAAGGTGTAGAGGGTGTTGACACAACCAACCAATTACACATGCTAATACGAGATGATGCCGATGCCTTTGTATATGCAATCAGGTATCTCTGGCAAGAGCCAAACTATCAGCAACGCTCAAGCTGCCTATGAACTTGTCCAAACAACATATTCTTGGGAAGCCGCCGGAAGCACCCTTCAAAACAGTCTGAAGCAATTGCTACCAGAATATTGTTGAAGCGTATTTTTTATGAGTTATTAATAGAAAAATTAGTAGTATAGGTTGAATTTAAACTAATTATTTTTTTATAGGAATTAAAATGATAATCGTTATAACATCATGCTACAACCAGCTTGGAAATCAAATGATTTTATTTGCTCACTTTATTGCTTTTAGTATTGAACATAATTCGACAGTTTTTAATTTAGGTTCTTTCAACAAATACGCCTATCTTTTCGAAGAAACCAAGCAGAAAAATCCAGCTCGTTATCCGGTCAGCTATTTTTATTCTTTCGCGCTGCCTCCCCAAAGTATTCCACTTTTGGAATCTTCAGTAAGATTTCTCTCTAAGTTGATAGGCAAATTTTATCCTAAAATTAATGCAATAAAGGTAATTAAAGACTGCGAAATGAAAAAGGGAGACACTCATTTTTGTCTCGCAGATCAAACGCTTCAAGAATCCCTAGAGTCGACAAAAATACTCATCAGTCAAGGATATTTATTTCGTGCATATTCTTTATTGGAGAAACATTCAGATACTGTCAGAGCCTACTTTAAACCTGCAAAAGAATACCAGGACAATGTAGAAAGCTTAATTGAAAAGCTTAGAAAAGAAGCTCAAATCTTGGTGGGTATACATATTCGACAAGGTGATTATAAAACATTTATGGATGGTACATTTTATTATTCCTCAAGCCAATATGTAAAAATGATGATGCAGGTAAAAGATTTATTTCCTGGGGAAGATGTTAAATTTCTAGTATGTTCAAATGTCAAACAAAGTGAGAGCACATTTGAAGGATTAAACATATCATTCCCCACAGGACATTTACTGGAAGATATGTACGCTCTTGCAAAGTGTGATTACATAATGGGCCCACCCAGTTCTTATACGGCGTGGGCAGCTTTTTACGGCAAAGTTCCTCTGTATGTCGTCAGTGCGCCTGAATTTGAGATCACGCTGGAGAAGTTTCATATGTATGCGGTGCCTCCAGTCTAAAGGGCGAAGATTTATATAAGATTCAGAGCAACAGTGAGTCCACCAAGCTTTATTCAGGCACAGCAAGATCTATGCGTTTATTGTTCCTTACCAGTGATGCGCCAACTGAGATAGCCACAGCTTTTGTTGGCATTCAACGCCGTATGGCAATGTTTATCGAAGTCTTAGGACAGTTGGGTCAACTGGATGTCTTGCTGTTTGTCGCACCCGATATGGATTGTTCTCCAGCCGCGATCGCAGAGCGGGAGCATGCGCTTTCTAAGCATTGGCAGGTCAACATCACACTCTTTCAGTGCCCCAAATTTGAGCCATACCCCTCTGTTCCTCTATGGCAGCAGCAAGTCGGTGGCATCTTTAATCTCTTTCAACAGCCAGGACTGATTAAAACTAGCCAAACTCAACAAGTTCAAGCGCTGGAAGCTTGCCTCGAACAGCAGCCTGATGCCATCTTTGTTCATCGTCTTCATGCGATGTGTCCACTGCTGCTAACTCGCAAATCCCTGCCCCCCATCTTCTTTGATCTGGACGATATCGAACACATTAAACTGATGCGCTCCATTGAACAGCCACCCGTTCACCTCTCAACCCGCCTTTATTATTTACATGTGCCTGCCCTGTGGCGGCAGGAATGTCGGGCCATGCGCCTTGCCATACAAACCTTTATTTGCTCAAACCATGATCGTGCTTATTTGACGAAACGGTGGAATTTACCCGGTATAACAGTCGTTCCTAACGCTATTTCTATTCCAAAGTCTCAACCGATTACCTCAGAACCAACGATGCTTCTGATTGGCACCTACACTTACCCTCCTAACTTACAGGCGGCCAACTTTCTAATTGAGCAGGTGTTCCCGCTTGTACAGCAGACGATGCCTCATGCAAAACTAATTATTGCTGGCAAGAGTCCTGAGAAAATCCGCGCATATCAGAAGGGGCTGTTGGGAGTTGAGTTCACGGGGTTTGTTGACGATTTAGATGCGCTGTACAGTCGATCACGGGTTGTTTGTTGCCCTATTTTTTTTGGTGGTGGTACCCGAGTCAAGATGGTTGAAGCAGCGGCCTATGGCAAGCCCATCGTGGCAACTCGCATTGGCGCTGAAGGTCTAGAAATGATTCCCGATGAGGACTTTCTGCTTCGGGATTTACCTGTCCAATTCGCAGAAGCTTGCGTTGAGTTACTTAATAGTGATGCTTTATGCAATCAACTTGGAGGCAAGGCTCGTGCTAAAGCAATCGAACATTATGATCGAGCCAATGTGATTGCTTTAATTCGCCAGCATATTCAGTCGAGTTTGCAGTTATCTCAAGACTCTGAGTTAATTTACATGCCTAGCACTCCAGATCCCTCACCATAACAATAGATAATTGCTCGCAAGTAAAACTGAATTTGAAAAATAGTATTTTTTGAGTAGTAAATTACCTTGGCAATTTTTTAAGCCCTATCTGAGCTGATCTAACAAATATTTTTATCATTAGCAATGCCTATATAAAGATGATTCCTAATTAAGGTAAAAGTTCTATGAAAATATTTTTGGCAATTCATCATGAGCTTGACCCTAACGCCGGGGCTCCAGGGAGCGTAATGCAGCTTGGGCGCGCTTATCAGAAGTTAGGCCATACTGTTGAATTATATGGCTTTGATCATTTGCCATCTTGGGTACCCAAGATGGCAGAAGGAGTTCTCTTCCCACAACTGTGTGCAGCTCATCTTGCAAAGATGCGCACCAAGCAACAATACGATGTTATAGATATATCTACGGGAGATGCCTGGGTGTGGGGGGCTCTTTCTAGAAAGCGATCTCAGCATCGGCCGCTTTTAGTTACCCATAGTCACGGACTTGAGCACATTTCTCATTTAGAGCTACTAGAGGAAGCACGGTTGGGAAGGTTTCATCTCAGCTGGAAGTATCCTCTTTATCGTGGTGGCTATCGACTGTGGGAAGTGGCAACCTCTCTTCGCGGTTCGGATATTATCTTCATGCTCAATCGTCGTGATGCAGACTACGCCATCGAAACACTTCACGTTCCTTCAGAGCGTATTCATGTTGTTGGCAACGGAATCCCAAATACTTTTCTAAATCTTCCCTTTGACCCAGGAGATGCGTATGCAACTGAGATTTCTATTGCGCAGGTGGGTACTTATATTTCTCGTAAAGGTATTCACTATAGTGTCCCTGCTCTGAACGAACTCCTAATCAAATATCCTCAAGTAAAAGTTAGTCTCTTAGGAACTGGATTGCCTGCGGAACATATTCTTCCTGATTTTAGTCCAGTTATAAGAGATCGCATTCAAATTATTCCTCAATATGCTCATGACGAACTGCCAAGGCTCTTATCTGGACATCAAATCCTCCTATTTCCATCTCTTTCAGAAGGTTTTCCTTTAGCACTTCCAGAAGCAATGGCCTGTGGATTAGCACCTGTTTCCACCAACATTCCTGGATCCACAGAAATCGTTATAGATAGCAAAAACGGCATTTTAATTCCAACACGAAATTCTGAGGCAATTGTTCATAAAGTAGAGTATCTTATACAAAATCGTCCCTATCTCGAAATCTTACGTCAGGAAGCTTACACTACTGCCCAAGGCTACAGCTGGGTTCATATTGCCCAGCAGCGGTTAGCTATTTATAAAGAGGTTTTAGAAAAACATGCATGTCAAAGCAGGTCAGGCCTACAAAAAGCTGAGTTGTGAGGTTAATTACCATTTGTGCATTTAAATATCTTCCGAAATGGGTAAAATCCCTATCTCCAGAGGTAGTTTTCCCGATCTTTTTGGCAAATTACTTATCTAAGTAGGGGTACCAATATTTAGACGCCGTCACTAACGGCTCAGCTTCTATCCATAAAAATTTAAGAATTGTCCCGATTGGAACCTATATGCTCGTAAAGGTATCCAGTAAAGCGTGCTTGTTCTCAATGCAGTCTTAACCCGCTAATTAAATTTAAACTCATCCTGTGGGGCACCGGCAATAGTCAGGCTACTGAGCAGACCCTAGAGCGCCTGATTGGCGATCACTCCTTGTTAACACTATTCGCTGCCAAGCCCATCATAATTATTGCCTAAGGGTTAAGCTCGTCTACCATAGCTGAACAACGCCTCGACCTCCACCAGACAGCACTCATCCAAAGGAGTTGCCCCAATGAAAACCACAGTCGTTGTGCCTACCTTTAAGCGACCCCACGACATTCTCCGCTGTCTAGGGGCTCTGAAACGGCAGATTACTCCCCCCTCCCAAGTCGTGGTAGTGGTGCGCGACGACGATGCTGAAACCTGGGCGGCGCTGGAGCAATTTGCAGCCGATGGGCTGCCGCTAACCACCTGCACCGTCAAGGTGCCCGGCGTGATTGCTGCCATGAACCTTGGCCTAGAGGCTGCTCAGGGCGATATCGTCGCCTTTACCGATGACGACGCCGCCCCCCACCCAAACTGGATTCAAAAGATACAGGATCAGTTTAAAAGTCGCCCTGATGTAGGTGGGGTAGGAGGGCGAGACATTATTCAAAACCCCCAGCCCTGGTTTTTGGGCAGTAGCGAAGTGGTGGGCCAGCTTCAGTGGCATGGACGACTGATTGGCAATCACCACAAAGGGGTTGGCACTGCCCGAGACGTTGACATTCTCAAAGGCGTCAATATGAGCTTTCGCCGCAGTGCCGTTGGCGACCTGCGCTTTGACCAGCGTCTGCTCGGCAGTGGTGCCCAGGTTCACTTTGAGGTTGCTTTTTGTCTAGCTCTCAAGCGCAAAGGCTGGAAGCTAGTCTACGATCCTCACATTTTAGTTGACCACTACCTGGCTCACCGGTTTGACGAAGATCAGCGCTACCAGTTCAACCCGGTCGCTTACTTTAACCTGGTGCATAACGAAACCGTAGCCGTCGTCGAGCATCTGTCGCTACCCAGGCAGATGGTTTATATGCTGTGGAGCGTTTTCATCGGCACCCGAGACGCCTACGGACTAGCCCAGAGCCTCAGATTTCTCAAGCGTGACGGTGTAGCATCTTTCAAAAAATGGTGGATTGGCCTACGCGGACGTTGGCAAGGGTGGCAAACTATCCGGTGCGATCATCAGCTCCCCTCAAAAGCTCACTCTATCGTCTCTAACTCGTAGATCTCGTAAATAAAGAACAAACGACTTAGTTAAATCGTTATCCTACTTATACAGAATGCTCCCATGACTCAGGCTATAGACTTCATGCCCCCCCCCCTTGCCCAAGGCAAGAAAAGCGCCGGCGAAAAGCAGGGACAAGCCTTAATGGCCGCCTGGGGTATTCTTATAGCGCTATGTCTGCTGGCAAGAGCTGGCCAGCTATTAATTCTTGTTTTCCCAGCCGGTTCTGTTGCGGTGGGGCTGTTTTTGTATTTTCGTGCCCCTGTTTTGTACGTCAGCTTTACCTGGTGGATGCTGTTTTTAGGGGCCTTAGTTCGCAAAATTATTGATTACCAGAGTGGATATGTCACGCCAGGGCGGTGGGGGTTATCTGCCCTGCTGGTGGCAGCGATATCATTGATTACCCTCTTTAAATATCTGCCTAGGGCGCATAGAGAAGGGGGTATGCCCTTTATTATCTCTTTATTGGGTCTCGCCTATGCCATTTTGGTGGGCCTAGCCTATGATCGGCTTGGCCCTAGATTTATTGTGGGTGTCATTGAGTGGCTAGCGCCTATAGCCTTTGGCTTCCACATTTTCATTCACTGGCGTAATTATCCCGATTACCGCAAAAGTATCTTAACCACCTTTATTTGGGGCACGCTGGTAATGGGTGCCTACGGCATTTTTCAGTACTGTGTTGCCCCAGCTTGGGACGCGTTTTACTTAGACGAACTTGAGGTTAACTCCTTTGGCAGTGCAACACCGTTTGCCATTAGAGTATGGGGCACATCGACCTCCCCCCAAGATTTTGGTGCAATCATGCTTGCCGGCGTCGTGCTCATTTTTAGCGGCCAAGGCGTGATTAAATTTGCAGCAGCTGGAACTGGCTATCTGAGTTTTTTGCTAACCATGGCCCGGTCGAGCTGGCTGGGCTGGTTGGCCTCAATGGTGATGTTTTTGCCATCACTCAAACTCCAGCTTCAAATTCGTCTGCTAGTGACTATTTTAGTTATGTCTTTAGTAGTAGTTCCACTCACGCAAATAGAACCTTTTGCTGAGGTCATCAGCGACAGGCTTGAGTCATTTACCAACGGCAGAGATGACACTAGTTTAGACGATAGAACAAGTGGCTATCAACAATTATCCAACCGGGCTCTCTCTGAATTTATCGGATTAGGGCTAGGCGGTGATCCAGGTATCAGCACTGATCTAGGAAGTGGTGATACATCGATCTTTCCACTGTTGTTTCAGTTTGGCTGGTTTGGCACCATACCCTACGTTGGTGGCATCTTGCTCATTATCGTGAAATCGTTTAGCGCTCACCAGATGAGAGCCGATGCCTTTGGCAGTGCCGCTAGAGCGATCGCTCTCGGCATCTTTGTTCAGATTGGATTCAATCAAATTTTCATCAATGTATTTGGCTTTATGCTTTGGGGATTTTTAGGCATTAGCCTAGCCGCCATAAACTACTATCAGTTTTCATCCACTACATCAAAGAAATAGCATGAATTTATAATCTTTAGGAGAGATTTATTATGAAATTTGACGGCAGAATTAGTTTTTTTCTTCCTCCCCTAATTGGTGCAGGCGGTGAGCGAGTTGTCTTAAACCTAGCAAAAATCTTTGTTGACTGGGATATTCAGGTTGATTTAATCGTTCCAGAAACCGGTGGAAGACATCAAAGCTTCATGAAAACAGTGCCTGACAAGGTAAGAGTTATTAATCTCAATACGCCAATGGGCCGAACAGTTTATCTAAGGAAGCTATACAAACTTAAATCATATCTCGAGCAAGAGAAGCCAAAAATAATGCTAGCCAATGTAGATTATGTTGGCATTGCTAATGCAGCGAAATCCTTGTCAAGATGTTCTGCTAAAATTATTCAGGTTGTCCATTCTAATCTTTCCAACGAATTCGGCAAAATTTCGGGGCCAGGCAAGCACATAAAACCTATATTTGTCCGCCAGTTTTATCCAGGGTCTGATGGCATCATTGCCGTCTCTAAAGGTGTAGCCGAAGATGTTGCAGCCATGACCAAGGTATCACCTAAACACGTCAAGGTCATTTATAACCCTGTAGTTACTGATGATTTAGCCGTTAAAGCCCAGGAACCCGTCGACCATCCTTGGTTCCAGTCACCAGAGATTCCAGTCATCCTAGGGGCCGGACGATTGATGTACCAAAAAGACTTTCCGACCTTGATTCGAGCCTTTTCTAAAGTCAATCAACAGCGGCCCTGTCGTTTACTCATTATAGGTGGCGAAGATTATGACCGCCCTGATTTAGAAAATCTAATTCAAGAGCTAAAGCTTGAAAAGGACGTTTCACTTCCAGGTTTTGCTGAAAATCCCTACGCTTACATGGCCAAAGCTAAGGTGTTTGTTTTATCATCACGATACGAAGGATTTGGCAATGTACTAGTAGAAGCGATGGCTACGGGCACTCCTGTAGTGTCTACAGACTGTCCTGATGGCCCTGCTGAAATTCTTGAAAATGGCCGTTACGGTCAGTTAGTCCCTGTAGCAGATCCTGATGCCTTAGCCAAGGCAATTATAAATACCCTTGACAATCCGGTTGATTGTAAAACACTACAGGCTAGAGCTCAAGAGTTTAGCGCTAAAAAAATTGCCTCAGAATATTTAGACTTCATTGAATCTCTCCTTTGAAGAACATAACAATCTTGAAATATTGCAGATTCAAGGATATTCATATAAGGGTAACAGATTACTTGTTTTAGCTCGTGCTCAGTAAACCATCAACTTTTAGACTAATATTGCCATGGCTTTATCAAACCTTACTTTTGGGGTTGTTGTTTGCACCTACAACCGAAAGCATATTCTTGAACAATCTCTAGCTCATTGGCAAAAAGCTAGCCGCCAGCCAGATCAATTTTTAGTAGTAGATGCGACCGGCGAAGCAGATTCCTATAGAGATACTCTTGTCGAGAGTTATCAGTCGTTGTTTGCCGAGTCAGCCAGTGACTATATTGTTACAGCCTCTCCCGGCTTAACCCTACAGAGAAACTTAGGGTTAGCGAAAATTAAAACAGACATTGTTTGCTTTGTAGACGATGATGCATTTGTCACCCCTACCTACGTTGACAAAGTTATCGATGTATTTGAAAAAGACATTAACAGCTTAATTGGAGGTGTTAATGGTGTCTCCATTGGCCAATTTGATCATTCTAGGCAACGCTACGCTAGAATAACACGAAACTTTTTTCGTCATCGGTTTGGTTATCTGGCTCAGAGAATTCATATTCCCAAATCAAAAACTCAACTATTTAAGCCGTTACCTGCTGAGCTAAAATCTTTGCCCCTAATTCCGATTGATAGACTCTGGGGTGCAAATATGAACTACCGAAGATCAGCTATTGATGATAATTGCTTCGATGAAAATTTTAAGCGCTATGGCCTCTATGAGGATGTTGAAATGTCGGTTCGCATCGGACAAAACTATAAGTTAGTTTGTCGCATTGATGCTGAACTTAATCATGATGATAATTTAGGGAAAACAACTCGGCCTAGCGATGTTAAATATTTCTTAGCATCTTGGTTAAATTCAGCTTACATTATTGAGAAGTTATTTCCCTGTAGAGAAAGCCGTGATTCTTATCAAAGGTTTTTTCGCTTAGCCAAACTGATATCAAGTAACTCATCTCCTGAAAAGCGCAGCCAAAAGCTAAGAACAAGCGGTGACAAAGCACTCTTTGATACAGCTGAACAATATATGAATTTACTCCAAAGTAGCTCTCAAAGAGGACAGCTAGGGGAAGCCTTTATTGCTCTGCAAGAGAAAGATTACTCTCACTTAGTTGCTAGAGGATAAGCGGTGTGCACCAGATCGCTAAGTAGCCGAGTCTAATTAATTGTGAGAAAGGAGTTTGGGGGCTGCGCCCCCAGGCAGGGGGTTTCACCCCCTCCACCCCCACTAGCATCTTCTCTTTAATCGCTCCCACCTACTTACTGTTTAAAGAGTGTGATCATGAGATATAAAAATTTAGCTAGAGAAAATATTTTACTATTTCCTCTTAAATCTTGGCACAATGGTATTCTTTTTGTTGGCCTTCTTCCAGGCATGGTTTATATGCCTATATGGATATATCTAATTGCCGAACGTGCTGTTATGGGTTCGTCTAGTGTCTTCTTAAATATATGTTTTATCTCTTTAGGGTGTTATCAGCTATTTGCCCAAAGAAGTGACGTAGGGGTGCTCACGTCAGACGATGAAGATAGGTTCGTAGGCTATACCCTAATTTTGGGGTCAGTGCCCATGTATTTTATCTTCTTTAGCTCTGCTTCGCTACAAGCAATCACCTGGAGCACAGCGCTTATTGGCGTTTCGCTGGCAGCATATGGCAATCAATTTATTCGTCGCTATTGGCTTTCTATTCTATTCATAATTTTCGGGCTTTTGCCTAAATATCTCGATCTAGGGTATACCCTTGGAAAATTACTAATTCCCAATTTTGCCCTAGAGCGACTGATGGCCAGCGTTAGTGGTTTAGCTCTTAGGGCGATGGGCCAACCTGCCATCGTGACTGGCAAAATTATTCAAATTGGTTCTGGCGCAGTTGATATTGCCGATGGCTGTAGTGGTTATAGCATGGCTATGATATTAGCCGGCGTCGGCTTTATAATGGGTATTTTCTACAAAGTCAGTACCCAAAAAATAGCGTTACTGGCACTGTCAGGAGCAGTCATTGCTCTCATCATCAACATCCCTAGAATTATTCTTTTAACTTACTCAGTTGTTTATTGGGACGATGACTCATTTGGTTTTTGGCATAAAGGTCTTGGTAGTCAGATTATCGCTGGCATCATGTTTACTGTTTTCTACTATGTAAGCACGGCTATCTGCAAAAAGCCTTATTCTCGAAAAGGCTAGCAAGAGTTTAAACTGAAGCTTTTAATTTTAAACTATATAGATATATGAATAATTTTTCTCTGATCTCTATTATTGGCAACAACTGGTTTCCCGACAAGCCCGGAGGGTTAGATCGCTATGTCTACGAGCTCACCTACACCCTTTCTAAACTAGAGACTGAAGTCTCTTTATATGGCTTGGGCCTACCCTGTGAAAGCGGGCAGGCTTTAATCCATCTCAACAACTTGGCCGATCCAACCCAGGCTCTCAGTCGCCGCCTGCTATCTGGCTACCAGGCTGCTAAGCCCCTCGCCCATTCTCATTCTGATGCCATTAACATTCACTTTGCCCTCAACGGTTTGCCAACTCTGCCCCATCTGCCAAAAGGTGTTCCGGTGACCGGCACCTTCCACGGCCCCTGGGCTATCGAAAGTCAGGCCGAGGGAGCCAGTAAGGCGAGTGTTTGGTTTAAACGGCAGGTAGAACAGCTAGTCTATCGACGCTGCGATCGCTTCATTGTGCTCAGCAAAGCCTTTGGCGAGATCTTACATTGCGAGTACCGTATTCCCTGGGAAAAAATTCACATCATTCCCGGTGGCGTAGACATTCAGCGGTTTTACAACACACTCTCTCGCCAGCAGGCCCGCGAAAAATTTGACTGGCCGCAAGATCGTTTTATTTTGTTTACCCCCCGCCGTCTGGTGCACCGCATGGGGTTAAGCCAACTGTTGAGCGCCCTCGCCCAGATTAGACCTTATCACCCAGAAGTATGGCTGGCGATCGCAGGTAAAGGCCCCTTAAGAGATGATCTAGAGCGTCAGACCGCAGACCTGGGGCTAAGCGATCAGGTTAAGTTTCTGGGTTTTTTGCCCGACGAACAACTGCCCATAGCCTACCAGGCCGCCGATCTCACCATCATGCCCAGCCAATCCTTAGAGGGATTTGGCCTGGTGCTGCTAGAGTCGTTGGCTAGCGGCACCCCCACCCTCTGTACCCCCATAGGAGGAATGCCAGAGGTAATTACTGATTTTTCTCCAGATCTCATCACTGCATCCCCGAGCGATCGCGCCATTGCCAACACTCTAACCGACATCCTCAGTGGCAATATTGCTCTACCCGAGCGCGCGGCCTGCCGTGATTATGCAGTCAATAACTTTAACTGGCTAACCATTGCTCAAAAAGTCAAAGCAACTCTGCTCGAAACGTCCGCTAAAAAGTCCCACTAGGTTTACGTCCCTAATTATTTGACCTATTTATTTCTACTTATAAGGTGCGTCATCGACCAGGGTGGCCCACGAAGCCCGCTCCAGTGCTTTATTCATAAAACAGGTATGAAAATTTTCTTTCTTGATCAGAGCAGCAAACTTGGTGGGGCTGAGTTATGCCTATCTGATATTGCCCAACCCTTTAGCGCTAACAGTCTGGTCGGCGTCTTTACGGAAGGTGCCTTTCCTGATCATTTGCGTCAGCTCAACATACCTGTCAAAATTTTGGCCCAGCAAGATCTTCAGGTCAAAAAAAATAGCGGTGTTTTAGCAGGGCTCCAAAACCTCGGGCGTCTTATTCCCCTGGTTGTCACCGCCACCCAGTTGAGCAAAGGGTACGATCTGATCTACGCCAATACCCAAAAGGCCCTCGTCGTTGGTGCCATCGCCAGCAAACTCAGCGGTCGGCCCCTGGTCTATCACCTCCACGATATTGTCTCACCCGATCACTTCAGCGCCACCAATCGTCGCATCATTGTTGCCATGGCCAATCAGGCGGCTCTGACTATTGCCAATTCCCAGGCGAGCCGCGATGCCTTCCTTGCCGTCGGGGGGCGAGCCGAGAGAGTACGAGTTGTCTATAACGGCTTTCGGCCTGAGACTTATCAAACTGTCGAAACCACTCAAGCAAGGATGCGGCGTGAACTGGGCCTAGAGGGTAAGTTTGTCGTTGGCCACTTCAGTCGCCTGGCTCCGTGGAAAGGGCAGCATGTGCTAATCGATGCGATCGCCCAGTGCCCCGAGAACGTGGTGGCTCTGGTGGTCGGCGATGCCCTCTTCGGCGAAGACGCCTATGTTACCCAACTCAACCAGCAAATACAGGCACTTAACCTACAGGATCGGGTCAAATTTCTGGGCTTTCGTAGCGATATTCCAGCCCTGATGGGGGCATGTGATGTGGTTACCCACACCTCCACCGCCCCAGAACCCTTTGGACGGGTAATTGTTGAAGCTATGCTGTGCCAGCGAGTGCCCATTGCCTCAGCGGCCGGCGGGGCCACAGAACTTATTGACCACGGTAAAACCGGTTGGCTATGCCCGCCCGCCCAACCCCAAAAACTGGCCGAGCTTATTCTAAACACCTACAAGCAGCCTGAGGAGGCGATCGCTATGGCCACGGCCGCCAAAACCCATGCCAGTACCACCTTTAACTTAGACCATACCAATCAGCAAATTCGAGAATTGCTAAACAACATGGTTGCAGATTGTGACAATTAGTAAAATTTAAACGCCTTATTGTATGAGCTTTGTGTTTCATTAGCTATATCGGTGTTTGTTTAAGGAATTAAGTAATATTCATAAAGAATGTGTAAATTTTCCGGAATTAGGCTGACTTGCCAGTAAGTACCAATTAATTCGGTAAGTACCAATTAATATAATATTTCCTGCATGTATGAAATGTACCTTGCGTCTAGGTATTATTGAAGTGAATAGATTTAAACGGCTCAACCCTTTTCACCTGAGCAAAGACTGCTGTAGGTTTTGTTCTAGATGAGAAGAAACTTAAATATTAAAGTCAGCACTAGACCATAGTAGTGAACCTCGAATTCAAACCCATAAATCAAAACAGCAATTATGGAATCATTAAAGATATTTCTGGAGGAGTCCTGTTGTGAATCCTTGAAAAATATATTCCAATCAGAAGGATTCTCCAGAACCTCTGACGCCAGAGAGGCCGATGCGATTATTTTTCAGGCTCACGAATATCCGTACATTAGAAAGAGCTATCTTTTCCAAAAATTTAAAGAAAAGTGTTTTTGTCTGACTCAAGCAGACTTTCCTGGATTCTTTCTCCCAGGAATATATTCGAGTAATTATAAGCATTTTATTCGCATCATTACAGATAACAGAACTAAAACTTACAGTTATTTTTATATGGACAAAAGTTCTAAAAATCAATATATTGACACATATAAAGATCGCCGTCTAGAAAAAGAATATTTATTTTCATTCATAGGAGGTCCGACTTCACATCTTCGAAGGAAGATCTTCAAAATATATGAAACACAAACTTCGAGAAGTTTCCTGATCAGATCATCATTAAAATACAATCATTGGGATGCAGGAAAAAACTCTGAGTCAGAAAAAAAGAAAAGTCAGGAAGACTATGTAAAAACAGTCAAGAAATCTCTGTTTTGTGTATGTCCAAGAGGAGCTGGTCATTCTAGCATCAGGCTTTTTGAGGCGATGGAACTCGGTATATGTCCAGTCATAATTGCTGACAGATGGATTCCACCTAAAGGCCCTAAATGGGAGGATTTTTCTATATTCATCAGAGAACAGGACATCGATAAGCTAGAAAATATATTATTAGCTCAAA
>JBGTNM010000414.1:0-1763 GCA_041743025.1 Microcystaceae cyanobacterium | reverse complement strand
TGACGCATTGACATCATCATCGCACCGATCGCCATATTTTTTTGTGAAGGTGGCGCACCGAGTTCAGAAGCTAATCTCGCTAAAGGAGCTTTGAGGAATTCGCTATCAAACCATTCATTGAGCGTATCTTCTGCACTGGTTAGCATAGTGCGGAGTAAATCAAGAGTTCCATTAGGGCTACCCAAAACTGAAAATAGATCTTTTACTTGTTTAATGTCGTAGTTTCCTACAATATCGAGTAAGGATTTAGGAGGTGCATTAAAAACAGGAATAATGGCATTAATAAAGCGTTGCCAAAAGTCCATATATTCGGCATACTTTTTCGCATCTCTGGGGCTAAAACGCTCGATCTCAGCACAGGTTTTTTCGATTGAACGATGGGCTAAAAAATATTTACCATCAGGATGAGGACAGAAAACAACAGGATCACAGAATAGATATTTTAATCCGTATTTGTCTAGTTCTAGTTCTTGAACAACTGGCCCCAAATGAATAAATTCATGATCGATCGCACAACGATTAAAATAGAATCCTGGTGCTTCTTGCGGCATTAATTCTTCTGTAGTGGCTGCCCCACCCGGAATGAAACGTTTTTCTAATAATAATACGCTATATCCTGCTTTTAGGAGGTAAGCGGCACAGGTTAAGCCATTATGACCCGCACCAATAATAATAACGTCGTAATTGTTCATAATTGTATTTTTTCTTTGAGAGTGAAATAGCAAAAATTAATCGAAGAACTATTTGTGAAGCTTGTTAGCTATGGGAAAAAACAATCGAAGAAATTGTTTTCGGGTCAAGGGGTGATAAATCGAAATTCGTTCGCAGATCAAGATAAATAAACACAGATAAAATAGGCTAGAATAGGAAGATAAGAGGAACTTTTCCCCCACTTTTGAGATTTTTAAGACTTTTTTTGAGTTTTAGAAGTCTCAAAATCGATGTACTCTCGCCAACGCTGAATCAATCCGTCTTTAAAATCTACAACAATCGCATCTTCTGCGTGAGATTGCTTTCTGCTTGCTTTTTCCGTATCAACCCAAGACCATTCCACGACTGCACTATCGCCATCTATTAAAATTCGAGAAATTTCAATGTTAACGTTAGTATAAGCCTCAGAGAATTCCGTGATACTTTTGTGGATAGCTTCTTTTCCTTGCCACTGCTGACCCGGAACAACAAATAGTCCATCGGGTAGAAACAATTCAGCAAATCCTGCTGCATCACCCTTCATCCAAGCTTCACGCGCTTGATGGATTATAGTTTTGATGCGCTCTGGTGTCACCTTGAATTTACCTCTAAATTGTTCTACTTTAAGGCATAAGGTTAAGACCTAAGTAATAACTTAAGCCTCAAGCCCCAAACCCATTTTAATGATCGGACTACTAAACGTTCTTTACCTCAGACCGCTCTGACGAAGGGTTTCGCCTTCCCTCGGTAAAGTCTAAGTGGAGGACGCGATAAAAACTCCACAACCGTTTATCATCTTTTTACGGCACTGCCTATATTCCTGACATCGCTCTCCTTCGGAATACAGTACTGGATCACTGCGGCATAACCTCCATCCAGTGCCTGTTTTTCATGTCTCCACTTTACTATTCTTTACACTGTCCCGTAACCTATCTGTTGTTAGAGTCTTTGCTATACCAAAAGGCGAATTTTCTTTTAGCCTAAAAATGATAGAGGGATTGGAAACCAAGCCCCTAATGCTTAGAAAGCAAAAACTGCACTCTTTACTTTTCCTAGAACCCTTTCACTGAAGG
>JBGTNM010000413.1:0-11876 GCA_041743025.1 Microcystaceae cyanobacterium | reverse complement strand
AATATTGCATCGGTGCTTACTAGTATCATGTTTTCTATCTGCGCTTGGGCAATCAACATTTGGTCAAAAGGATCTCGATGATGTAGCGGTAAAGCAGACGCTTGTAGGGCATGAAAAGCCGTAATTCCTAGCGATCTGATTTCCCAGATGCTAGCAACAGAGAACCATAATTCATTGGTTTCATCGGCAATTTGCGCGATCGCTTTCTCACTCAAACGCTTTCAAGTAAAATTATGTGATGTAGTTGCGAGGGGTTTCGATGGTTGTAGGGAGTAGGCTTTTAGAAAATATAGATACGGTCAAGGATTATCTCATCACATCAGATCTTGTACCACTGTTTTTACAGGCTGACAGTTATGCACTTTTAAAGCTGTTTCCCGATAGTTGCATTGATTGTGTAATGACATCTCCGCCTTATTGGAGGCATAGGGCTTATATCAACGGAGGAATTGGGCTTGAAGACACATGGGATGACTACGTTAGTAATCTCCTTGCAATTTTCTGTGAAGTAAAGCGAGTTCTTAAGCCCAGTGGCTCTTTTTGGCTAAATATTGGCGATACCTATCAGCATAAATCACTAGTTGGTATACCGTGGCGAGTTGCACTTGCCATGACTGATAAACAAGGCTGGATTCTTCGCAATAGTGTTATTTGGAATAAGGTAAAAGGCGCACCCGACAATGCAAAAGATAAGCTCCGAAATGTGTATGAACCTTTTTTTCATTTCGTAAAGACAGACCACTATTTTTACGATGTTGATGCGATTCGCTCGAAGCCGAGACAATCTAAAGTCGTCAACGGTTCTGTAGTCTCTGCAACAGGTGTTTCTGGAATACGTTATCGCCGACAGATTGAATTATCTACAGCACTCAGTGATTCTGAACGCGCAAACGCTCTGAAGGCTCTGAATGAAGTGTTAGAAGAAGTGCGGCTAGGTAAATTATCTGACTTTCGCATGATTATTCGCGGTCAGCAACGAACGACACATTCAGACTCAGCCAAGGTTTCTGGACGAGCGCGTGAACTTGCTGAGCGTGGTTTTTATTTTCTTAGATATCATCCAAATGGTAGTAAACCTAGTGATGTTTGGGATATTTTGCCAGAAGACACTCAGAAACGAAAACTTCACTTTTCACCCTATCCTGAAGATCTCTGTAAAATACCAATTCTTGCTACTTGCCCACAGTCTGGTATTGTATTAGACCCGTTTATGGGAACAGGCACAACAGGTTTAGTCGCGTTTCAACTACAACGAAAATCGATTGGAATTGATATTTCAGGTGAGTACGTAACCATTGCTCGCGAAAGATGTGGACTACTCCCATGACCAAAATTGCTGAATTGTACGGAAATCTTACAAACCAATCACTTTCTTGGGACGACATCGCCTCTAGTCAAAACTGCCCTTTCCTGTCTCGCAAATGCCTCAAAAATCGAAAAAGTGAGCCTGATCTTACAATTGGCTCATGTACAGTTTCTTATGGTAGAGAAGCTCGAAATATTGTTATCTGCCCGTTTCGACTTCTTGAGCGCAGTCAAATTTTTACGGATTGTATTCATCTATTGACACTTCATGAACCTGGTAACGAACTTCGGATTGTTCCTGAAATTGCAGTGCCAGGAGGCAGTATAGATTATTGTCTTGCTTCTGTACGCTCAGGAAAAGTTATAGATTTCGTCGGCATTGAACTGCAAACACTTGACACTACTGGCACAGTGTGGCCAGAACGACAACGCTTCCTTCAAAGTCATGGTGTCGCAGTGAAGAATACGGATGTCACATCAAAAAAAGGATTTGGCATGAACTGGAAGATGACTGCGAAGACAATCTTGATGCAACTCCACCACAAAATCCACACCTTTGAACATCTCAGCAAACACCTTGTCTTAGTAGCTCAAGACTGCCTCATCGACTATATGCAACGAGAGTTTTCTTTTGAGCATATTCAAGATGCTCGCCTTGGAAATCCTATGCACTTTCACTCTTATGAGTTACTTCCTGAAGCTTCAGGTTATCGCATTCAACTTATGGAACGTTGGAGTACGGATGCAAATGGAATTGCACAGTGTCTTGGTCTCCAGATTAGTCCAAGAGTAGAACTGAAGGCAATGTTGAGACAGATTGAAGAAAAGTTACCCCAAAGCACTTTATTGTTTGTTGGACAACCATTACCTGTATCTACGCATGAGGATGTTGCTGATGATAGCTAAAAATTCAGAGCAAATGCTACTTGTGGGTTGCCAAAGCAAAGCTGCCTAACAAACGTACTTAGAAATCAAACCGAGTGGTTTAAAAGATTAAGCTTGTCAGGGCGAACTTAGTGGACGGGCGATCGCAATTCGCCCCTACAGGGTTTAATGGGTCTTAAGATTGCCAATGATTGAGAATATCTTTCACGACAATTTCTTTGAGCCAAACCTGTAGGACGATCAGCAGAGGAATGGCCAGAAAAAGTCCTAAAAAACCAAACAATACTGCAAAAATTACGACTGATAACACAGTAAACAAGGGTAATAAAGAGACTTCTTGCTTCATCAACACGGGAACTAAAATCAAGCTTTCAAATTGCTGAATTAGGAGATATAAAATGATGACGGCAACCGCTTTCCAAGGTGCATCGAGTAAGGCAAGCAAGGTAGGTAAAATAACGCTGATTGTCGGCCCCACATTGGGAATAAACTCTAATAAACCGGCTAGCAGTGCGTTGACGAGCGGCAAGGGAACTCCGAGAATGAGCAGCCCAATATAGCTTAAGATAGCAATGACGAGCATGGCTATTAGTGTACCTCTAAGCCACCCCACTAACGAAGTTTCGCACTCAGCTAAAATACCATCTACTCGCTGGCGGTAGAAAGCAGGAAAGGCAAGGATAAAAACGTTACGATAGGCGAGAGGATCGCTCAGTAACATGATAGTTGCCGCGACAAAAAGTAAAAAGCTCAGAACAGCAGTGACAGAATTACTGATTAAAAAGAAAAAGTTACTGAGCAGGCGAGTGAGCCAGGTTTGTAGATTTTGAATGATATTTGGCAGTATTTGGCTATTCTCAAAGGCTTGTCCGTCAGTTTTAGATTCTAGCCAATCATAGCCAGCTTGCAATCGGGCGAGTGCTTGGGGTAAGACATTGCCTAATTGCTGAACTTGCTCTGCCAAACTGGGGACGATGAGGGCAAAAAAGAGCGATAAAATGATTAAGACTAAAAGTAGCGTTATCGCGATCGCTATTCCTCGGTTGAGGCGAAGTCGTTGGTTGAGGCGAAGTCGTTGCAGTCGCCGTACAATGCGATTTAAGACGGTTGCAAAGACGATGGCGGCAAATAGCAGTAAAAGTACCTGTCGGATTTGCCAGAGGATGTAAAGAGAAATAACAAAAGCGATTAAACCAAACCACTGCCCTAGGCGCACAAGGGTTGCCTCCAGTTGATAGGAATTTTTGAGGCTGCGCTTAATTTTAACCTCCTTTTGAGCGATTATTTTTCTTTCGGTAGTGTTATTTTCATTTTCTAACTTTATTTTGTCCCTTTTGATAGAGGAAAAAAGTGAGCAAAACCGAATAGTCTAATATAGCAATCAGCAATCAGCCTTCGGCAGTCAGCTTTGTATAGAACTTTTCTCAGAATCGAGTTGAGAGATTTCGATCTGTGCCAACCTATACTTCGACTGTTATAAGTGAAATTGCCATTATTTTAAATAAGTTAATGGAGTGCCATGTTACTACATGATAAGCAGACCGATTCGCTAGTAGAAGTTCTAGAAATTCAAGCGTTAGTGAATCCGGTTGAAAATAAAATAAAAGGCAGCAGGCAGTCAGGAGAAGAAGAACAACCGCCTGAAGATTTTGCCAAAGAAAGACTCAATTTTCCTTCTGGTGAGGAATTGCCGCGTTGTTGGGTAGATGCCAACTATCGGGAGGTTTTCTAATCGCTATGACGCAAAATCAAAGTAAGTTGTCTCGCAAAGAAATACTGCGAGGGGTTTTGGCAGTTGCTATCATTGTGGTTGGCATTACTCACTTTACCAAGCCAGAACCTTACGTAGGAATCGTACCCCCTCAATTGCCTTATCCTTTAGCGCTGGTTTATATTAGTGGCTTTTTTGAAATTTTAGGGGGAATTGGTTTAATAATTCCCTACCTCAGTGTGGCGGCGGCATGGGGATTAATTGCCTTATTTATTGCCGTTTTCCCAGCCAATATCAATCAAGCAATCAACGCAATTCCCATTGAAGGAATTCCTCACATTCCTATTTTATATTGGGTCAGGTTGCCGTTTCAGGCAGTTCTCATTGCCTGGGCTTGGTGGTATACTCAAAATCCAGAAGAACAAGCGGGTGCTTCGTTGGTTAAAAGTCGATTCGCTCCTTGGTTAGAGCGATTTCAGGATTAATAAAACTTCACTCGTCCTCTCAATTACCTGCTCAAAGCAAAGCCTAATTCTTATGGAAAATTTCTATGATGAAGGCGATGAGTTCGTACAAAGGTATAGCGATGAAAAAAACAGCGATCGCTTTGACGCTAACTGCCCTCATAATACCCCTGGGTCAGCCTAGTTATGGTAACGATCTAAACAGCTTACTTTCGGGTGAAGACATTCCCTTAACAATGCCCTTCCAAGCATTAGATAGTCAATGGCGAAAAATTGCGATTAGTGGGCAGTTCGAGATGGGAGATACTTTGCAAGCTTGGACTAATATTTTTAACAATAATTTCTCCAGCAACATTTACTATACTAAAGGACAAACCGTTACCCTGAGTAACGAAACTTATATTATTGCCTATCGACAGCCGTTAAGCTCATCAGGCATTACCTTGGAATCCCTTTTTACAACGGTTTTGAGTGGCGGGGTAGATTGCGCTAGATTAAATCCAACCTTGAGTAAAGATACTTCTCTGAGCTTATCTTTACTCAATCTTCGTACCATTGGCAGTTTGAATAATATTCACGCAGTCAATCGAGAAGAAGAACTGATTGAGGCTGAGCAAGCTTACCAACAAGCGAAAGTCACTTGCGAAAGCAATCAGCCAGCAGAACCTGTAAATCCTACCAGTCCTTAACAAACCAAAATATTAGTAAAGTAAATATAAAAAGAAGTTTTAACGATGAGGATCAACGGCAGGTCGTAAACTTTTTATCGTATTGATATTGATGAAGATGCCATTTTGATTCTTGAGGTATTTAACAAAACGACGCGGGCAACACCTATTAGTGTTATCGATACCTGCCAAAAACGACTTAAAAAGTACGACAAAAATATACAGGATTAAAGATCGATTCTAATTTACAAGCACCAAATTTCATGATACGCTTATTAAAGTGTTGAAAACTATTTAGATTCCTGCTTTCTAAATTGGAGCAGATAGTGCAAGTATATTATGTTATTGTAGTCGATTGAACGACTAAATTAAGCCACTACAGTCTTTCTTGACTCAAATACATTACTTTTGAATAGTTGACTCTAACGCATTGTTAGACTGTTGTTTAGGTTGCAGAGAAACTAATTGCCTTCCACTAGCAGCTTGTCTTTTCTGCCAATCAGCAAATATCGCCTTAAAATCGTAGTTAAATGATTTAGCGTGTTCTTCACGGATTTTGTGTAATTGATCAAGAATTTCATCTTCCCACATAAATTTACTCTCCCATTAGTTCATAAGGGGTACAAATCGTCGGTAATCTATAGCCAAAATCAAGACAAATTTCTGTAAGTTTTTTTTGGATTTGAGCGTTAGCAATATGCTTACAGTTCCATGTTAGCAAGTAATCTAATTCATGAACGGTAGCTGCGGCAATGTGAATGGCATCATCAGATGCCTTTGCGGGAAGATTACTTTTATTAAGAAACTGTATTTCCAAATCTTGTACAGCTTCGGTAAGCTCAAGTACAGAGATATTTTGCAGGATTTCTAACCGCTCGCTTGCTATTTCCGCATCACCTTGTCCTGCCTCATCTAAAACAACTTGCGAGATGTACAGGGTAAATTGACTACGACGAGCGTCCCACCATCTTCTGGTTATTTCCCAGTTTGCCATGAGGATCAGGTTGTTGCTTGGTCTAACGGTCAGATAACCAATAACACTGGTTTCAATATAGACGGTTTCACTCACATAAATATTCTAAATAACCTCCTCTATTAGAGCTATTTTAAAGATAACAAAACTTCACTCGTCCTCTCAATGACCTGCTCAAACTGAAGCTTATTGATTAAATCTCCTAAAACTTGGCGCAAAGCCGCTTGTGATTTAGGAATTTGCTCGATTAAACTCAAGATTAAACCCTCATCTGCTTGCATAGCAGCCGCGTGTAATTGACTAATCCACCCCGTCGGCATCGTTGTAAGAGACTCAATGGTTAAAGCAAGGGTAGTAGCAGACGCAGAAGTAAAAGCGGTTGTAGGTGGCTGACTATAGAGATAGCGTACTCCCAAATAAGTTGCCATTTTCTCAAAAATTTCGGCATCTTGGAAGGGTTTGCGGACAAAATCATCACAGCCTGCCGAGAGAATGAGCGATCGCTTTTCGTCAAAAGCACTCGCTGTTAGTGCAATAATCACTGTAGCTTGGCCGCGATCGCTGGCTTTAATATATCTAGTAGCCTCATAACCATCCATCACCGGCATCCGCATATCCATCCAAATCAGGTGAGGTTGCCAATCTTGCCAAATAGCTATCCCTTCTTGTCCGTTAGCAGCTTCCCGCACTTCAAAACCAATGGGTTCGAGCAGTTTGAGCAGCAGTTGACGATTTTCCCATTTATCCTCCACAATTAAAAGTCGAAATTGAGCTTGATCGGTAGCTAAGCCGATAACCTGTTGATAAGGTTGTTGCTTTTGCGTGCCAGCTTCTGATGAGACTTTAAGCGGTAAGACTACCCGAAAGAGACTTCCCTCGCCGACGACACTACTCAGTGAAATCTTCCCTCCCATCAGTTCGACAAATTGGCGCGTAATTGCCAAACCTAAACCCGTTCCTTGATTAGAATTGCGATCGCTTTTTGTTTGGACAAAGGCATCAAAGATGCTTTCGCATTCGTCTGCGGCAATGCCGACACCTGTATCCTCAACTTCAAAAATAAGGGTGTTGGGTGATGGGTGATGGGTGTTGGGAAGAGTCTCATGACTTTTGACTTTTAAACTAATACTTCCTTTTTCAGTGAATTTAAGGGCATTTGACAACAAATTTAGCAATATCTGGCGGAGTTTACTTTCATCGGTGAATACGTATTGAGGGACTTCATCAGAGAGGTCAAAACGCAGTTGCAATCCCTTAGATTGCGCCTTGAGTTGCAGCATATCTTCCAGGGTTGAAAGCAGATGATAGAGATCGCAGGAATTTTCCTGTAAGCTAAGCTTGCCTGCTTCAATTTTGGCCATCGACAGGACATCATTGATTAAGGTCAGTAAGTGTTCACCACTACGACTGATAATTTCCAGGGTTTCTTGATGATCTTGTAAAGGAATCGCCGAATTTCGCCGCAGATCGCGATTGATAATCTGGGTAAAGCCAAGAATCGCATTGAGAGGCGTTCGCAGTTCATGACTCATATTGGCGAGAAATTCGCTTTTTGCCCGGTTTGCTGCTTCAGCCAATTCTTTAGCCTGCTGGAGTTGTTCTTCTGCTAGCTTGCGTTCGAGTTCTGCTCCTGCTCTGGCAGCAAAAATCCTTAAAATCAACTCTCTCGTCACATCCTCCGCCATTGGCTTCGTATCCAATACCGCTAAGTGTCCAATGACATTACCTAACGAGTTTACAAGCGGAAACCCCATATAGCTTTGGATGCCAAGCTGTTTTAAAAAAGCAATCTTCGGAAAATAGACTTGGACTCCTTGCGGGTAGAAATGGCACCCCCAGGCTCTCGCATGAAGCTCACCACAAGGCGTACCAGCCAAGGCATATTCAAACGGCTGGCCAAAGTCTTCTCCCTGCCAGAAAGCGAGAGTACGAACGCTTTGGTGAGACGCATCGTTAAACTCGGCAACGACAGCATAAGGAACCCGTAAAATTTCTGCCAGATAGCGAACTAGAGAACGGAAAAATTCACTGCCAGTCGCTGAGGCAGTGCCTTCAACCATCAATCTGAGAGCTTCCTCGGCACGCCTGCGCTCGGTAATATTGCGAGAGACAGCGATCGCAGAATTAGCTGAAATGGGGGAAAGACTACAACCGTACCAAGTTTCTTGCCCTCTCTCGATCAGACTGTACTCAAAATTAACAGGCTGTTGCGTTGAGAGTGCCGTCGCAATCGCTTCGATAAACATCTCTGCCTGTAGTTCGGGGAAGACATCGCGTACTGTCTGACCGAGAATGCCCTGGGTAGCATCTGAGTGGAACAGGTGATGTCTGGCTTTAGTAGGAGCTACTTTCAAATAATGACCTTGCTCGTCAAAAACGAAGATTTGCTCGGTCATAGCGGCAAATAACGCCCGCAGTTCGGCTTCTGAGTTGGCACGTGCGGCTTCGGCAGCAATGCGATCGCGAATTTCTCCTTGCAAAGCGAGGGCTTTTTCTTCTAATTGATGGCTGTAATCCTCTAATTGTTTGCGAGAGAGGACTAATTGCTTAGAGAGTCCAAAAATCCCCACCATCAATACCCCCACCGATACGCCTCCTACCAAGACAATCGTACCTGCCAGTTGACGAGCGGGTGCAAAAGCCTCTTGTTGCTGCATCTCCACCAACAGAGCTAGATCGTGTTCGTTGAGCCAGCGATAGACTCCCAGTACCGGAATGCCTGCATAATTGGCGTAGAGTCCTGTTCCACTCATCCCCTGCATGGCGGCATCAATACCAATACTACTCACCCCGTCGGGAAACCGTTGAGTAGGTTCGTCCGCTTTAGAAATGAAGGTATTTTGCGTTACCAAAGAGCCAACTAAGTAAGTTTCGCCGCTTTCGCCTAATCCTGCGCGTTCCCGTACGATGCGATCGATCTGGTCTAGATTGAGATGTACCAAGATCGTCCCTTGGCGAACGCCTGAAGCATCCCGTAAAGGCGCGGCTAGCGTAACGGCAGGCTTGCCTGTCATCAGAGAAACATAGAAGATGGGAGCAAAAGTTGTACCGGGTTCAATCTTTTCTAAATAGGTAATATTGGCGAAAATTTCGTACTCGCCTTTTCGGTTCGGTTGGGTAGATAGCAAAATACGGTTGCTGCGATCAACGATAAAGATTTCTCTCAAATTTGGTTTGAGTTTGACGATTTCGCTTAAATAATGCGAGAGAACTTGCTCGGCTGTTTGCTGCGCTGCCTGAGAACTGTTCTGACTGAGTAATGTCTTGATATTTGTCTGTACGTCAGGAAACTGAGTCACCAGAAAAAAATCTCGTTGCTGATCTTCAAACCATCGCACAATCTCTTGTTCTTTGAGGGTAGCCGTGACTTGGAGTCGCTGAAACGCCGCTTGTTTAAGTGCCTCTCTTGCTTTGACAAACGCCACTCCCCCCACTACCCCCAGCGTAATCAGGGATAACAACAAAAAAGAACTCGCTACTTTCGCCATTAAGGGCTGTTTCCAAATGTTCATCGCCATTTTTGGAAGATTTGCTGGATACGGGCGATCGCTTCATCGGCTGCTTGCTCTGGCGGGATCTTCTCCACGACAATACGAGCGATCGCTTTACCCCATAGATTTTCTTCTAAAACGCCACTGTAGGAAGGGTTTTCAACGTAAGCATAGAGACGAGTCTGCCCTTGATTCAACGTCTTGGCAACCATCGAAATGTGTGGATCACGAGGATCTCGCCAAAAAGGATCTTGCCAGACGGATCTGAGAATAGGTAAATTGCGTCCACCAGAGGCTTTGAGGTAATTTCCGGCGACTTCTGGTTTAATGAGATAAGTAAGAAACTCTTTTGCGATCGCTTGGTTGGGGGAATCGGCTATAATCACGGCTTGTCGCACGCTGATGATATGGCGCATCGGCTTGCCATTCGGTTTGTTGGGAAATTCTATAGTACCGAGTTTATTTAAGTACAGATCTTTATCTTGGCGGACAGCCGCCGGAATGGAAAGGGAAGAATTAGAAGTGATGAGGATGGTACGATTGAGTAAACTGCGATTGTTATCAGGATTGAGCCATTTAACGGCTTCTGGCGGTACATAACCTTGGGTGTAAAATTGGGTGTACCACTTGAGGCAGTCAATAATACCTTGACGGACATGAGGCTGGTCAACTTGCAGTTGTCCGCGATCGTCTAGAATTTGTACATTATAGGCTTCTAAAACCTGCTCAAAAGCTTGATAGGTATCGCCTGCCTTAGCCGACATGGGCAATCCAATGCCATAAATCTTTTGATTCGGTAGTTTATCTGGAACGCGCTGCCAAAATTGCCAAAAAGCATCCCAATCTTGGGGAATGTCCTTTTCACTATAGCCGGCTAAAGCAATGATATCCCGCCAGTAAAAGAGGTGAGTAGCGGCTTGATGCAGGGGAACGGCATAGTAGCTGCGCTTTTTCTCGACGTTATTGTATAGGAAGACTCCTTGCAGAACCGTCTTAGGATAGAGACTTTTAACAGGTTCAATCACGTCTGAAACATCAACGAGTTTTCCCTGCCAAGCTAAGCGCGGATTTAATACTCGTTCGGCATTGTTACTCATTAAAATATCGGGTGGTTTGCCTGCTTGAATGGCTCGCTGGGCTTTTTGGGGCAGTTCGTCAGTCGTATAAAAAGAAAGCGCGATCGATGAGCCGTTTTGCTTCTCCCACTGAGCAACTAACGCTCTGAGGGCTTCATCTTCTTCTAAAGTAAAACCTTTATCCCACCAAATGGTCAAGGTATTCGTCGATTGAGGGGTTTCGGCAACGGAGGAAGGAGATGGCGGGGTGGGAGTACAGGCAACTAAGCTTAACGTTAGGATAGAAACCAGACAAAGCGATCGGCGTTTCTTGAGGTTGCGATCACTTGATTTCTGACTTTTGGACAGACAGTAAAGGCTAACTGACATCTTACTTTAGTTATCAGTAAACAAGACAGTAAAGGCTAGGTGGGCAATGCCCACCCTACTCAAGATGCTACAGCTTGTTTTAGGTGATGTCGGTTTCTCAAGGTAAAGAATTGTAAACTATCCCACGCATAAAATACAGAGGCTTTGAAGCTTTTAAGATCTGCATCTGCCAACAAAGAATCTTTAAAAAGAGCTAAAAGGCGATCGCACTAGAAGATATCTATGAAATAAATCTTATTAACTCTCCCAGAACTTATCATTTAAGAACTTATCTAAATCATCAGGGAAAGAACAAACGTCAGGAAAAGAAGTATTGGGATAATCTTCTCTCATAGCTTTTAAAGCATCCTTATAAGACTCTGGAAAAATTTCCAACATAAACCGTTTCAAACTCGGAGAATCTTTCAATTTTCTGTTTATTTCTTGACGAAAATTTCTAATTTCAATTTCCCACCCTCGATAACACTCAGGAAGATTGACATAGCAACGCTTCAATAAGTGTTCTAATAAACGAGCTAAAAAACTATCTACTGCTTGACGTTCACTTTTACCCAAAGATTCCACCTCCTCAATTAAATTGTCTAAGTCAATCTGTGAGAAATCCTCTGATTTTAACTGTTTAACGGTTTCCTCTATCCACAAAACAAAATCTTGATCATAGAGTTTTTTTGCAGTTGCTAACGTCATAATTTTGATCTCCAATTTTTTGTTAACTTCTTGCCTTGATTTTATCAAGCGATCGCTATCTCTATTGCAGGGTAAACGCATCTTAAGTTTAGCACCAAATATGGTATGGTAGAGTGTTGATTTATTTTTCTAAAATAGTTTATTTGTATTAGCTTATGGCAAGAGGTTTTACTCCTACTTTAAACCCAAGACAAAAATCTGAGTTCAAAGCTAATATAACTAACTTTTTGTCCGGCAGTTTTTTTCA